>NZ_JALKIL010000001.1 GCF_023051105.1 Anaerobiospirillum sp. NML120449
TCGATGAAGTTGGAGTCGATGATGGAGCCGGCAATACCCATGCAGATAGAACCAATCTGCAGGTAGCTCTTGCCGCGCATCTGAGCGGCAGCAATGGCGGCGCGGCCAAAGCGCAGAATCTTTTCCTGTACATCCTCAGGAATGGAGGTGTCATCAGCGTCCTGAACTTCGTGACCGTAGATACCAAAAGCAGGCAGACCCTTCTGGGCGTGACCGGCCAGAACAGCGGCAAGGTAAACAGCACCTGGACGCTCAGTACCGTTAAAGCCCCAGACACCCTTGATGGTGTGCTTATCCATGTCCATGGTCTCGGAGCCGTAGCACCAGCATGGGGTAACAGTCAGGGTTACATCAACACCCTCACGGCGGAACTTCTCGGCGCAGGCAGCAGCCTCAGGAACACGGCCGATAGTGGTATCAGCGATAATCACCTCAACTGGAGTACCGTCAGCATACTTGAGGTTGGAACGCAGCAGGTCGGCAGCGCTCTTTGCCATGTTCATGGTCTGCTCTTCGAGAGACTCACGAACCTTCAGTGGGCCACGACGGCCATCGATAGTAGGACGAATACCAATCTTAGGATGTGACATGATGATTACCTTACATTGCATACTGCATCAGGGCAGTGTTTGAATACATTCCCGGGCAGTGACAGGCTGTGCTGTAAATGCCTGATATCAGGTCGGGCAGCCGGTATCATTGCTCTGTTGTGACAGCTCAGTGCTCTGCGCCCCAGGGCGCATTGCATCTTCAGAAGCAGTGCTCCTGCGTATTGCATCTTCAGAACCTGTGGTCCCGTTGCTTTACATCTTCAGAACCTGTGGTCCTGGCGCTTTGCGCTGTGCTGTCAGTACCGCAGCGGCTGCTGATACAGCCCTGGCCGTTGCGGTAGCAGTGCAGACCTGTGGTCTTTACTGCTATTGCTGTCTGTTATGGCAGCTCAAGGCCTCAAATCAGGCCTGTGGGTGATAAATCTTGAACTCGGAGGACTCAAGAATGACACGGCGGCCTTCCTCAAGATCCTTAAATTCGCCAAGTCCCAGCTTCTGAGCCAGGAGGTTGCCATAAGCTGTGGCTTCCATTGGACCTGCAACTACCTCAAGGCCGGTTACAGTTGCTACCAGCTGGCACAGGAATGAAGACTGGGTGCCGCCGCCAATCATGTGCAGGCGGGTGAACTTTCTGCCCATGATGGACTCAATGTCCTGCAGGGTTGAGTGGTACTTGTGAGCCAGGGAGAGGTAAATCACTCTGAAGTAGTCAAATGGGTGCTCAAAGCCGCTGCCCAGCAGTGAGTTAATGGCTTCAATTACGTCAAATTCGTTCTGGGCAAAGACAGGGGCATCAACATCAACCCAGCTGTCAACCTTGCTTGAGCTTACCCATGCGGTGATTTCATCAAATGGAATCTTGCGGTTTTCACGTTCTTCAAGCTGGGTCTTTAACATTTCAAGAATGTACAGACCTGTGATGTTCTTGAAGAACATATTTGAGCCGCCAAAGCCGGTTTCATTGGTCAGGTTGCGCTCAAAAGCAGCTTCACTGATAACAGGCTCGTCGGTAAGGCCGCCAATCAGGGACCAGGTGCCGCAGGAGAGGAAAGCGGTATTGCGATCGGTATAGGCTTCAGTAAGCAGTACGGCGCTGGCGGTGTCATGGGAGGCACAGGCTATAACCTTGATGTCTCTGTTGAGCTCACGCAGCTCAGGGATCAGGCTGTTTTTGATGGAGCCTACGGTTTCAGTAGGGTAGATGACAGGAGCAAAAATGCTCTCGTCGATATTCCAGGCATTGAGAATGGCTGGTGAGAAATTGCGGCTGCGCAGATCAAGAATCTGTGAGGTTGAAGCAATGGTCAGCTCGGCGCGCTTTTCACCTGTGAGCATGTAGTTGAGCAGATCTGGCAGGAAAAGCAGTTTGTCGATCTTCTGCCAGGTACCGGCAGCATCCTTGCCCTCATCTGCATCTTTCTTTAAGACCAGCAGCTGGAACAGGGAGTTTATGGACATGATCTGATTGCCGGTGGCCATGAAGATGTCCTTGAGGCTCATGCTCTGCTGGGCAAAATCATAGCCTTCATTATGGCGGGCATCACGGTAGGAAACAGGGTTTGCCAGCAGGCTGCCGTCCTTGCCGGTAAGACCGAAGTCAACACCCCAAGTGTTTACGGCAATGGAGGAGATTTCGTGGGCGTGAGCATTAATGGTCTCTACCACCTTGTTAACAATCTTGTCCCATTCCCAGCGGCTGCGGCCATCTTCCATAACGCGCTGATGAGACATACGCATCACCTCTTTAGTGGTGAAACGTCCGTCTTCAACAGCTCCAAGAATGGCACGGATTGAGGTTGCGCCGAAATCAAATGCTAAAGAATACTGAGCCATAATTCCAATCCTCCGGGGCTGCTGCAGTGCTGTAACAGCTTCTTGCTGCAGCATGATGCCTGGATTTAAAAGAAGTCTGTGTACCTGATCAGGGCGTTATTTTTGTGCTTACAGCTGCATTTTTTCAGATCTGAAGCTGCATCCCTGCCGGTATGAAACGGGTAACCATTGCCAGCACCTCTTCACATGGAGCCTGACTGAGCCTGCAGGGCTCAAACATGCCCCTGCAGAGCTGGTCTGCAGGAACATGGGCTTGTGTGTGTGTTTGAGTGTGTTGGAGGGTGACTTTCCTTAAGCTTTAGATGTTTAAGGCCTGTGGATGGCATCCACCTGTGCGCAGCTGGGCAGGCTGTAAGGCTTGCTCATACTGCCGGCTGGTCACTTTGCCTGGTACTCTGCAACCTCTTGAGGCTGTCATGTGGGACTGCCCGGATAAGCAGCTGCAGAGCTGGTGTTGGTTAATCGTAAAGAGTTCTGCGCACTCTCAGGAAAAAACCGCATTTGTTCCGGCTTTTTCCTGAGAGGCCTCGATTTTTATACCATCAAGGCCCCGCAGATGACCAGGACTTATTCCCGGCCTGTGATCTGTGTCTTAATTAGCTCTTTTTGGAGTTAAACAGGGCGTAAACGAAGATTACAGCCATGCAGACAAAGGCGGTGAAGTAAGAGGAGCGTACTGCTGCTTCCTCACCGGAGAAACCTGGAACCATGAAAGCCAGAGTTGAGTTGTCGATGAATGAACCCATGATTGGGGTGATGACAGCGCCACCGATGATGGCCATGATTAAGCCGGCTGCGCCTAACTTTACGTCATCACCAAGACCGCGCAGAGCGATACCGTAGATGGTTGGGAACATTAAGGACATGCAGGCTGAGATTAACATCAGGCAGATAATTGAGACGCCGGATGGAAGATATATAGTACCAAGGGTTACAGCCATACCAGCGGCGGCTACAGCAGCCATGAGGCGTGGAGCGTGGATGTACTTCATAAGCCAGGTGCATACCCAGCGGGCGCCTACGAACATGAATACAGCGTAGATGTAGAAGTCAACGGCTTCGTGCTCAACCATGTCGGTCAGGGCCATGATGTACTTGATCATCCAGGTCCAGACGGCAATCTGCATACCTACGTAGAAGAACTGGCTGATTACGCCGAATACGTAACGCTTGTTGGACATCAGGTTGGACAGTGAGCCCATGAAGTTGATGTCATTGCCGCTATCCTTGAGATCAGACTTCTGACGGAAGAAGAAGGCCCAGATAACGAGAGCAATGGCAATCAGACCAACGTATGGAACACATACCCAGAACAGCTCGCCTACGCGTATGGAGCTTAACTCTGATGCGCTCATCTCAAGACGCTCTTCATAAGTAGCAGGGTTGAGGTGGGCAAGAATTACAAACTTGGCAAGGAACAGGCCCATGATGGAGCCTACTGGATTGAAAGCCTGAGCGAAGTTAATGCGGCGGATGGCAGTCTCTTCAGAGCCAAGGGCAATGACATATGGGTTACAGGTAGTTTCCAGTACGGACAGACCGCCAGCCAGAATAAAGATGGATACGAGGAAGATGTCGTAAACCTGGAAAATGGCGGCTGGAATATAGCCCAGGGCACCGATAATGTAGAAGCCCAGACCAATTAACACACCGTGACGGAAAGAGTACTTCTTAATAATGAGTGCTGCAGGGATGGCCAGACAGGCATAGGCACCATAGAAGGCAATCTGAACAAGCGAGGAGTCAACAGCTGACATCATGAAGATTTTGCCAAAGGCAGGTACCAGGTTGTCAGTGATGTTGTTGAGCAGGCCCCACAGGACGAAGCAGGAGACCAGCATGAAGAAGATGACTTTCTTATCGGCTGGTACTACATCATCATTAGGCTTACTTGCCGGATTAAGATCCATTTTAGCGGCGCTTTCCATATCAAAACCTCTTGTGACAATTCCACTTTCTTAAGAGTTGCTGCAGGTGCTGTGACCTCTCTTAAGGCTTTACCCTTATATAAGTCATGGGCTGTGCCTATGACTTGAGGGCGGGCAGTTCGGAGGGCTCATCTGAGCGGTCCGGCAAAGTAACTGCCATATGACCAGGAAACCTTGCAGGGCGGCATTTCTTTTCTGTTATCAATGCAGCGTGGCTGCCTGCCTTTTACCTGCTGTCCGATATCTTGTATAAGACGTCTGAGCTTTATCTGCACCGGGGCTTTGTAAATCTTCGGTAAATTTATTAAATGCTCCAAGGCAGATGATAAAGTTCAAACTACTTTGAATCTTGCTTTTTGTCTGAACGATAAAGCTTAAAAATATCGGCTTCGTTCGGAGTGCTTCCATGTGAGGTCATGGTCATTATGGATTTTTCAAACCCGTGCAACTTGCACTTTTTTCATGGATATTGGTAATTTATTTAAATAATTTCACTTTTTTCTACCAATATGGCCTTTAAACCATAACTGCTTTATCCAGGGCAGAAAAAGCGTTTTCAGAACTTCCTGAGAATAGCTGACAGGGTCTGATAATCATTTACTACCAGAAATAAAAATAAAGGACCAAAAGAAAGTGCTTTATGACAAAGTGCGTGTTAATCGTATTTAGAGCTTCGATCTTTGTCCAACGTTAGCTTTGGCTTACTGAAGTTTGTCTGAACTTTTGCATGATCTGCGTCACATAAATGAGGATAGAAGAGATTCAAAAAAAGACTTTCATTTATTCCCAATACAATGTTAAAAAATTACCAAATTGCCTGATGATAATTTGAATCAATATGTATTTAATCAATTTCCAAAATAAAGACTAAATTGAGTCACAGATCACAATTTATTCTGTAAATTTCACCATGTTAAGGCAGGGAATTTCACTCAACTGTATTTTGTACATTTGGGCATGTTTTGAACGTGAACTGACACTCAGACCTGAGTTGCCATGTAAGCACTCTCCAGACCTTGTTTGTGCAGGCTATTCATACAGTGTGCACGGGCCCGCCGCAATGGTAAAAGCTGTGCTGTTGTATAAACAGGAAAAATAAGCCTGTTTACAACGTCCATTTTATGGGGCTGAAAACGACAATGTGCGTGAACACAGCACAGAGTACAGGTGGGCATATAACTGACAGAACCTGCTGAACTGGTATTTAACGCAGGTCCTTTTTCGTTTTACATTTGTTGATTGACTTTACATTGATATCATCTTGTATACAGGTAAAGCCCCATGGGCGGGCATATCCGGCATATGGCTGTTTGACCGCAAAGCACATAATTAGCAAATTAAGAGCTGACCCAAGGCAGGTTAAATTTTGTGCAAATACCAGTAAGGTAGTGACCGCCACTGCACATACTCTTAATATGGCTGCCAGTGCCCACAAACCATCCCATACACCAGGTCACACAAGGTCCCGGTACTGCTCTGCCATACAGGTGCGCTGCCCGAGCAGAAAGTCCCGCCAGCCCCGGCTGGCCGCCCCGGCATCATCCACAATAGACCTGCTCACATGCACCTGCCTCATAAGGCTTAAACCGTACTGACAGGGAGCATCTTCTTCCATCATGAGCCAGCATGACACGCAGGATCTCCGCTCTCCATGAGCCTGCCTGACACGCAGGATCTTCGCTCTCCATGAGCCTGCCTGACAGGCAGCAGCTTCGCTCTTCTTGAGCCGGCCGCACAGCCGTGAGCTCCGCCCATAACCGGACGGCTTACTCATGGGCTTAGCCAATAACATGACGACTGCCTCAGGGGCGGCGTATCCTGTTAGAGTCATGCATGAGGTTCTGCCAGTGTCTGGCTGGGGTCGGATCCATCGAGCACTGCCCTGGCGCTTGCATTAGGCTGCCATGACTTGTCCAGGCATTAATGAGTATGCTGTCAGTAATGAATTTCTACGCGTACTGGCAGCCACATTTATGTAAAGGATATGGCTTAAGAGCCTGAGGTGTTATTTGAACTCAGTAAGGCAATGCCGGCAGCATTCATATAATGGCAAATGACAATCTTTGACTGAATGTAGTCAGGGATCTCACTTTGGAGCTGTGCTCACTGGTCTGACACCGTAATCATTTGTTAGGATAAGCCGCAGACTGATTGACCTCAGAGCGCATGGTAGCCATGACACATGGTTCATTGTGCGTGGCAGCTGTCTCATATTGCATGGTGAACAGCACACGGCCATAGTGCATAGAGCCCGGTTCATTGTGAGCAGCACATAGCCATGGTGCATGGTGCCCGGTGTATTGAGAACTGCACTTGCTGTAAAGGCAGACTCGTGCTCCAATGAGGCTGGCCTGTCTGGTCATTATTAACTTGTACTTTTTCAGACGAAAGACGACGGCTGTGTATGATGCTGCGCTTTACTGATGAAGCTTATATGTCTGCAGACTTACTTGAGCGGGATCAGTCGGCCCTGTAATTTCATGATGCTATAAGCATCATGCAGGATGCATGGTATGCAGTCCATTTCTCACAGCAGCTTGCGGCAGGTGTTGGGCTGTGCCGGGCTTTGCATGGATGAGCATGGCAGGTGGCCGTTATTGAGCTGCTTTTGTTACTGTGAAAGTATGTTGTTGCCTCATAAAGTCATAACAACAGGCATCAGGCTTAACAGGGGCAGTCGAATTTGCCATAAGGTGGCCATAGTGTGGGGCACCTGAGCAGTGGCCATGGTGTTGACCACTGCTGAATCAATGGCATATGCCACTGAGGCTGTCACAATGTGTACCCAGGCAGCGGCCATGGTGTGCCCAGGCGGCCTCCATGGGGTGCCCAGGCGGCGGCTACGGACACAGTATGTGAAAGCAGGACAGTCTGGTTGTAATTTGGCGAGGCGGTTATTGAGTGTTCCGCCCTCAATGCATTGCAGGCTGCTCTGTGTTGCTTTCGGTGTGAGGTAAATTACAGACACACTCTGCAGGCATACACTGCCTGAGCAGATTAGCAACAGGGCTTAATTATCAGGAAGGTTGTGTGTTATTTGAGGAAAGGAGCTGAGGATGCAGGAGATATTTTTAAAAGAGCTCAAGGAACATGGTGACATCTCGTTCCCTTTTGCCTTTTATCATGTAAACAGTTCTCATCCGCGCTACGTGATGGAAACTCACTGGCATGATGAGTGTGAAATCTGCCGTGTCCTTGATGGCGAGCTGCATGTGACCATTGATGGCAAGAGCTACACCGGCCGTGGCAAAAACGGCAACGGTGATATTTTCATATTTAATCCGGGATCCGTACACTCAGCCGAGCCTGTCAACTGTGTCTATGAATGTATGGTATTTGATCTGAACTTCCTGCTGCGTGAGCGTTCGCTGTCCAATACCTTCCTTTATTCCATTCTTTACGATCAGCGCAAGTTCACTCCCTATATCCCATACAGCAATGATGATGCTGATGGTGAGGAGAGTATTTTCCAGTCGGTAAACAAGCTATTTGCTGTCATCAGGGAGCAGAAAAATGGCTATGAACTTAAGACCTTTGGTCTGATGTACTATCTGCTGGGCATTTTTGAGCACCGCAATCTCTTTTTCATGCCGGACAAGACTGGAGATGGCGTTTCCCGTGTGGTGAAAATGCGTCTTGCTCTTTCCTACATTCATCGCAATTACAAGAAGCACATCAGCCTTAAGGAGCTTTCTGATCTGCTGGAACTTACTCCTCCATCTGTGGTGCGCCTGTTCAGGGATATTATTAACCGCAAGCCTATGGAATACATCAATTCATACCGCATTCAGTGTGCCATGGAGCTGCTCAAGGATCCCAAGCAGAGCGTAACAGCGGTGGCTTTTGAGTGCGGATTTTCTGATGTTTCCTATTTCACCAAGGTATTTAAGAAGTTTGCCCGCCAGACTCCGCGCGATTTCATACGCGGTATTCCTGTTGATTACAGCGACCTTGCTGAGAGCCGTGCTGCCCGCACAGGCGATACAGCTGATGATGACTTTGGAGATGCTGTCACTGTTCGCTGATCTCAAATCCCTGGCTCAGCATCTTACGTCAACCTTGTGCATGACGCACCCGCATCCGCACACAGTTCGGCCTTCTCTTATACACGCCCGTTGAGCAGCCGCCCACGCATGTCGTTCTGCCATGTGCATGCATGCCCGGCCGGCTGCTCACTCGTACTGCTCAGCTGCGTGTATGCATGCCCGGCCTGCAGCTCACTCGTACTGCTCAGCTGCGTGTATGCATGCCCGGCCTGCAGCCCACGCATGCCGTTCTGCCATGTGCATGCATGCCCGGCCGGCTGCTCACTCGTACTGCTCAGCTATGTGCATGCATGCATGCATGTCAAGCTGCCCCACTCATACTTCCCATCCTTCTCTTACTCATAACCTCTGAGCAGCTTCCTTCGTATGCGGCCAAAGAATATGATGCCTGATATTTGCTTTACAAAACCTGGGTAATTACCGGTAAGGTAGCAGTCATCACTTACTGTCTCGCCTGAGTTAATTCTCAGCAGGGCATTCATAACTCAGTGCCCTGTCGCTGGCTGGGATGTAGCCTCATGTCTCCTCCATCAGATTTGAAGCGTCAGCAAATCCTGGCCTTTGAGGTCATGGTATTAATTTCTGTGCCATATCCTCATTAACCTGCCTTTACACTGCCCTTCCGTGCCCGCCTTCACTTTAGCTGGCTTTTACTGTTAATATGCATTGCCTTTACGTACTTGATTAGGAGGCATATGACAGGCAGCTTATACATTACATATTCTGAAACCTGTTATGGTGATGCTGGCTTTGAAGTTGCTATGCTTTACATAATATTATGAATAGAATAATGTTGGTTGCATTTCTGTGTATTTTGTAAAGTGCTTATTGTGAATTGTGAAAGGTGTGAGGGAAACAGGAAGTCTGGTAAAGACAGTCACTGGACTGGTACACAGTGCATGGTGATCGAGTACAGGTGTCGCCTCTGTATGGGGATTAGGATGGCGATGTGGGCAGGACTGGGGGTGTACTGGGCAGGGATGTGTAAATTGCAGGGAGGTGTACAGTGCAGGTCAGGGGCTGCTACAGCTGTAGCGGCAATATGAGATTGCGGCAGAATTTTGATGGCAGCTGTAGCAGTTGTCTGTTATGAGGGACGGAAGTCAGGGGCAGTGGCTTTACTTGAGTTTATACTCAAAGTGCTGATAGTCCTTGGCAGATCTCCAGTTGCCGCCCCAGACAAAGCCCTCTTCTGTAAAGAGCTTGTATGCCAGGTCGTGCTGGTCGATTTTATAAGGAATGTCAGTGCGGTCCTTACGGTCAAAAGCCCATTGCTGTGCCGTCTCAGGGGCAATAATCCATGAGTCTTCTTTTATCTTTTTGACATAAGGATTGTAAAGAGGGTTGATATCAATAGCCAGGCCCATACCATGCTTTGAAACTTTGTTTGGGGAATGGGTCATGAAGCGGAAGTTAAATGATGAGCTGTTGTTAGCCTGCATGGACAGCTCGTCATTGCCTCCAAAATCATCTATCAGCACCATGCGTTCAATGCGGTAGCCAGCCACATAAAGCTTTTTAAAGATGCGCAGCACCTTGTCTGCAATAGCTGCATTTACCACCATCTCTCCGCGCTGTGTTTGTCCCATGGCATTGCGGTGGATCATCTTGAGATAGCGCAGCTCACTGCGCTCAAGAGTGCAGTTTTCCTTCCATGACCTGGTCCACATGCGCACAAAGGTCTCATCTGAGACAGGCTCAGCGCGAAACCATGCATCAAGGCCAAGAAGCTCAATATCAGCATCACTGACAATGGTCTGAGCTTTCCATGGGGAAGTGGCCGGATCCATCAGAGGAGCTGCATACTGGGCTCCATTGCTCACAGCTGCGGGTGCAGCTGCAGCCTCAGCAGGCTGGCTCCACAGGGCAGCTACGCCTGCAGGCAGGGCAACCAGCGACATGCTGGCGGCATAAATAAAACCGGACAGTAAAAGTTTTGCTCTCACTTTTCTCTCATCTCCACGAAAATCTCACAGCAACATCAATATTACCTGCAACCTTGCAGGATCAGTCATTCTCTAATTGTATCAGCATATCAATTGCTGAACCTTAAATAACTCAATCTGCATGCCAATACAGACTGTCATCACATGGCAACAGCCCTTGCCATCGCTATGGCGCATGCCCTGTATGGTACTGGACCTGCCAGGAGGGTTCTGGACTTGCCCGGTCTGGCAAGTCAAGGCCAGTCAGGAACATGTTGTGTTTGACTGTTCCTTGCCAGCCTGTATTGGCCTCGTTGTCATGTTCACCGGCACGGGCTTAATGAAGTCGCGTGGTCATGACTCTTTTGTCATCGCATTATTCAAGGGGCCTGAGACTGCAGCTGCGGCATTTGCACTGAGGCTGTAGCTCAGGCAGTCATCCTGGGCCGTGGCTGCGGCATTTGCTCTGAGAATGAGGTTGTTGGCAGTCATCCTGGGGCGTCGTGGCTGCAGGCAGTAGCCCTGAGACTGCGGCTGCAGGCAGTAGCCCTGAGACTGCGGCTGCAGGCAGTAGCCCTGAGACTGCGGCTGCAGGCAGTAGCCCTGAGACTGCGGCTGCACGCTGTCGCCTTGTGATTGAGGGGGTGTGGCAGCAAGAGCAACATCTGGTGCAGCTATCTGGTAAAGCGGCAAGCGCCTGTTATGGCAATGTATCTTTACAGGATAAGGGGGAGGACTGGTTGAGGCATGTTGCAAAGACATGCAATGCAGGTGCAGGTCAGCCTTGGTGGCAGTCAATGGACTGGCACTTGTCGGAATATTATCGAGGGCAAAGAGGCAGTGCGGCAAATTAAAGTACCTCAGGTGGCGATTGCATGGGCCTTGTCTTGAGATAGGCATGGGCTGCAAAAATGAAATTTAACCTGTATTAATGCCCATGATACATGCATAATGACATGTTAATACTATCGCAGAAAATGACACTTCATCAGGTATGCCATTGGTTGGCTCTGCCTTACCATGTCTGTTTGTCTGTAAAGATGCATGGTGGCGCTGGTCCTGTGGCCCCTGTCATGATGATCTGCTATTGACTGCCCTGTACGCTGCTGCTGGTATGCATTGCCTGTACTGGGCTGCTCGATGCACGGCCTGAGTGGATAAGCTGCATGCAGTGCATGCATTGCACACAGATCAGGCCTGTCTGGATACCCCATGGATCCATGGGCGTGAACTGATTGCGATGGCCGATTGTTAATTGTAAACGTATGTCCTTAACAGACTTTCAGCAATGATCTGGTACTGTTTTCATCTGTTCTGGTCTGTTTTTATCTGATTTTTTAAGGGGTCTATTATGAGTGTCTGTCCTGGAAGTTATCCAGATGCCGGTATGCCGAAAGATGCGCTGTTCAAAAATGGCAGTGATGAAGTTCATATTCTGTATGAGCATGGTGACAGACGTACTCCTGTCTGTGTGGGCCATAAAAGTGCTAAGGGTCTGATAAGGCCTGAGCTTGCACTGCGCACACTGAGCCCATCGGTGTGGGTGAAATATTATGGCGATTATGGCGCATATTCCCGTGAGCAGGCTACTGGACCTCTGCTTTATACAGTCCGTCATGAGTTATTTGCCGATCTTTATGCTGATCTCTGTAAAAGTCTGGGGCAGGAGCAGGCTCACTGTCTTATGGATATATCACTGCGCCTGTTCGGCGATTACTTCGGTGCATCGGGCATTAATATCTTTGATGATGTCGATGCTCAGTCGCCAGCCATGTTGCTTTCGGTCATGAGACATGACAGCAGCTGGTATTTCAGGAACATGGCAGATTTTTCCATTGAGCAATTTAATGATCTGTCAGGTGCATGGTCCAGGCGTCTTTATGACTATGCCTGCTCTTTCTGCAGACAGGACATGGAGCTGGGCAAAATTGGCTGGCTTGATGTAAGTTCACCTGATAATGTCTGGTTGACGGTAAGAGCTGTACCTAATCAGGAAAGGCCAACCAGCTTTGAAGAGGAAATAATGTGCGATGAGTCTGACCTTGAGACTTACACAGTATCAGTTCAGGCTGTACATGCAGGAAGTGGTCTTGTTATCTGCTCGATGACCGATCAGGAGCAGCCAGCAAGGAGCACGATTATTGAGCGCATGGTGGAGACCCTGAAGGAACAGTCAATAACCGTACACGGAGCTGTCTGTATTAATGGTATGGCAGCCGATCTGGTGGATCATCTCATCAGTATTGACATCCCATGTATGGGCATTATGGAGAAGTACAAGGCATCATTTAATAACTTTATTGACTACATCTCCGATCTGGAGATGGCGCAGCCGGCTACTATATTTGACTATGATCATGAATGCGCTTTTGAAAAGCTCACAGGATACAGGGCTTCAAAGTACAGGGGGGCGTGCGGTGGCGCACTTGAATACCACGGTATGATTGACATGGATGTGTCAAACATCGAGCGCTCCATGAGTATGATCAAGAACAGGACCAATGTTACTGCAACTATCTACACTGAAAATCTGTCCCGTGATCCTTATGGCAAAAGGGAGTCACCTTATGATAACAATCTGACAGGTGATGAGTTCCCAATGCCTGTCCACGTAACCTGTGATCATGAGGTTATTGTCAGCTTTAAGGGCATGGAAAAGAGTTTTCTTAAGGAGGGTGCACAGGTAGCACGTAAGGTGCGTTTCCTTGATAACTCAATCTCCACCTTCATGGCCGGTCTTCATGGCAATATCACCTGCAAAAATCCCGAGTTTATCAACTCATTTGCAGGCCTGTCGCGCAGCGTGGTCAGCGCATCCCTGGCAGCAGCATGGATTTTCAATATCTTCTTTACCAGGGATTTTTCAACCAGAACCATAGCATGGAACTACGGAAGAATGGCTAATCTTATGGGCGTTCGCTGTGGACTTGATTGTGACTATGGCGA
Organism: Anaerobiospirillum sp. NML120449; assembly: GCF_023051105.1. GTDB lineage: Bacteria > Pseudomonadota > Gammaproteobacteria > Enterobacterales > Succinivibrionaceae > Anaerobiospirillum. The sequence continues at coordinate 13,230 of NZ_JALKIL010000001.1, forward strand.
CGGCTCATATGGACAATTAAAATACCGCCGCTTGTCATTGGATAAGACCCTTCCATGGTATCTGAGGATAACTGATCAGGACGGAGCAGCAATGGCTGACAGGTGCCTTATGATCAGTGCCTGCTTTGAGCCTGTGGTATCCCGTGTTCCACTCAAAGGATTATGCAATTTTGACGCACTGACTCCGGCATGGGTAGAGCTTGTCAGCATGAAAGCTGATGACCCTCAGGTGGACGACAGGGTGAGGTCATTTGTCGAGGATTTCATTGCTCTGATTTCCGGCTGCGAGGCCACAAAGCCATATGCAGGTGAAATTATTGATGAGATTCGAATCGCCTTTGCCACTTTTATGGAGCACAGGATATTTAACAGTGAGCCTGAACAGACTAAGGATATCTTTGCCCGCAAAACAGGTCAGGGTGTAGTCACAGACCCTGAAGACGTGGGAGAAATGGGCGGTCTTGATCTTATGTTCAGATCGCTTTTGGTAAAGGATGATACCAGGCAGGAGTTTATTGATGTCATTCCTGCAGGATTTAAAGCTGCAAGGACTGAGCTGTTCAGGCGTCCTGTTTTTAAAGACATGAACTTTAAGATGTCCGTGGACCCTGTTGATGAAAATATATCTGACAGAGTCGAGGTCTCGGATTTTGGAAAGGGTTTACTCAATTTGCTTAATGAGGCGTTCAAAGGTCCGGAATATTTCAAGAACATGTTTGGTGATGTCGACCCTGAGGCTTTAAAAGCCGCCAAATCAAAACAAAAGCAAATGTCAGAAATGATATCCAGATGGGGTGACGAAAAGAGCTTGCATGAGATTGAGATTCCAGCTCAGGCCTATGCAGATCCTGTATCAGGTCTGGTGTATTCAGGACAGCCTGTCACCATTACCATAGCCCCAAAGCGCGTGCCTAAGAGCAAGCGCAAAAAGCAGCAGGGACAGAAAAATGAGGCTCGTACCCAGACCCGCATGAGTGGCATTGTCATTGGCAAGGTCACAACTCAGGGCAGAATGATGCCTAATCTCGAAATGAAAAAGGCCATGCCTGAGGTATGGGATGAAATGGTTAAAAATGCTGACTCAAGCAAGGCCTGATGCGTCCTGAAATCAGTTGCAACTGCTGACAGTTTTGACCTGAGACGGCTGTCTTTATGGCCTTCATGTCTGAAGTGACCATCATATCGGACCTGCGTAATGGATGCTCGCTGTTACACAGTCAACGTGACTGAGGTTGCCGGTACCTGCAGACAGCCGTATTTGAGTATACTTACATCCCTCTTATGGACTGGCTGATACCACTGCCAGCAGCAGGGCTGATGACAGTAATGGTCGTGGCATTGTCAGTTATGGGGCCAGGCATCTGTGCTGCAGCCATTATGGCTGTCATGAAGCATGCAGCCGTGGTGCGGCCAGGATGCCCGCTGTGCAGTCATGAATCAGGGCAGAGGCTATGCAGCTGTGATGGCCTCCGTGGGCAGATATGATGCGGTTATGAGGTCAGGCATCTGTGCGGCAGTGATGCAGCTGTGATGGCCTCCGTGGGCAGATATGATGCGGTCAAGATGGCCCTCATGGTTCAGCCGGGAGGGCAACAAGGATGCAACAGTAATGACCTCCGTGAGCAGGTGGTCTTATTAAATGCCGCTGTTTTTAAAGTTTTTAATTTCAAAATGGAAGAGTTATGGGACAGAACAACCTCGTTTTTTATCCTTTTGCCAATGGGCCTGAAAGGTGTATACATGAGGCCGGCAGCACAACTATGTTTGTAATGAGCCGCACAGGAGAAAAAAACTCCTGGGGTAAGTACAAGCTCAAACGTACTGATGTGGGAAAAGTTAACAGGCATGGTGTTTTTCGGCCATTTTATGATGCCCGTATTATGTGCCCTGATATCTGGGTGCACAGCTATGGCGAGTACTCCTGTTTTGGACCGGAAAAGGCCATAGGCCCGCTGATGTTTATGACCGGGCATGAGCTTTTTGCCGATCTGCACAGTGATCTGGTAAAGGCCTTTGGTGTCTCCAGGGCTCTTGCCATGGAAAGCATGGCTCTGCGCGTTATTGGTGATATGCACGCCTGCAGGGAACTGCCACTGAAGCGTTTACATGGTACTGTTGCCGCCCCTCATGTAATGCTGATGAGCGCCTTTGTCAGCCAGCATAATATGGGCGTTGAGCATTTAAAAGCTGACGATATGGAAAGCCTTAACGCACTGTCATGCTCATGGACCTCAAAGATCTATGAGTGGGCCTGCAATCACAGTCGTGATGATAATACCGGCAAGCTGATGGACTGCCCTGATCCTGACAGTGTCTGGATCACTGTACGTCTTAAGCTCAACAGTGAATCAACAATTGACAATTCGCGTCTTAATTTCATGCCTGAGCAAATGATGCAGAGGCCAAGTCACATAGTTGAAGCTGTGCATGCCGGTACTGGTACTGTCATATGCGTTATGGGTGACAACAGTCAGCCTGCAAAGAGCCGGACTGTACACAGGATGGTCGAGCATCTTAAGGGTCTTGGTATCAGGGTTAAAGGTGCAATCCTGCTCAATGGTTCCATTGCAGGATGGATAAACAATTTCAGGGATGCCGGGCTCAGATGGGCAGGTCTTGGTGAAAGGAAGACGTCAGCATGGAGCGGCATGCTCAATGAGGCCATGTCTGTCATTAATGATCCGAAAAAGTGCCCTGATATCCCTCCTGCAGGATTGCTTGTGCGTATTGGTGAAAACCATCTGCCTGGAGGAGCCGGAACCACCGCATTACATGCCTTTTATGATGAGCACGCCTTTTCACGCGGTTTTGCTCTGGCACAGCGCAGAAACTCAATGATGGAGCGCTGCAGTTTTGTCAATGAGCATGACCTTGCTGATGATCTGAAGCGCTATGTCTGCAAATATACTGCCGTTGCAGTCAAATCTTCAGACAGTAAGGACAAAGTTCGGAAAAAGGCTATGAAAAAAGCAGGTATGAAGGAGACGTCTCAATCTGCCCCATCTGGTGATAATGTCGGATTCCCGATGGATCCATATTTGAACTTTGAACTTGCTGTCTGCAGCAAAGGAGAGGACCTGGAATTTCTCAGAGAGGCTGTTCATGTTGGTCGCAGGGTACGCTTTGATGAGGATGCTGTTTTTGAGCTTGCTGGTGCTGTTCATGGAGAGACTGCTGACAATGAGGAAGGTTTTGATCTGACTCAGCTGTTCTCTCCAGTGGAGCTGCAGTCTCTGATTCTGGTCAATCAGCTGATCAATGTCTTTTTCGCGACCTCTTTCCGTACAGAGTCACTGTCATGGAATTATGAGCGTATTGCTGCTCTCATGGGAGTAAGACTGGCAGAAAACAGGGATGAGGATGAGGGTATCTTTGAGCTGCGCTGCTTTGAGCCTGTGGACAAGTGGCCTGCATATCTTGGTTTTGACAGGGCAGATGCTGAGGCTTTACAGTCTCGCTGCAATGCTTTGCGCGCCTGCCTTGACCAGATTGTAAGTAATTGTCCTGTAAGAAGTATCAAGTGTGTTGACCAGATAGACAGATTATGGAGTGAACTTGTCTGCAAGCCTCTGAACAGCCCTGACAATGATGCTCTTACTTCGGCTTTTGTAGATGATCTTATTAAGATTGTCCAGGATGCAAAGGGCGGTATTATTGACAGGTCAAGAATCAACAGTGTTTCTGTCAAATTAATGCAGGACTTTACTGGTGAGAGCTATCAAAGGATGGCACGCAGCTCCTACAGCTGTAACCTGGTAAGGCAGAAAGAGGAGCTGACAGTTAAGCCGGCTGTAGTAGATCTTTCTCGTGGCGGCTACAGTTCAATGACTGTGGATCTGACTCCGGATGAAAATGGCAAGGACAGGCCGGGACAGGAAAATCTCGACCGCCGTGTATTTAACTGGGTACGAGATGAGTGCGCCATGCTCGATAAACATGGAAACTGGCTGCTCAACCCTGACAGGGATTACAAAGACTACAGGTTTGATGCTGTCGACGACGACGATGATGATGATGAAGACTACTGGTTCCGTGAAGTCCTGGAAGATGACGATGGAGAATTATGGTCTGACAGTGATGAAGACTATGAAGAGGATGACGGAATCTGGTCTTTTGACGATGACGATGACGATGACGACGATGATGCAGCTTTTTATAAAGAGTGTTTCGGTGAATACGGTCGTACGTTCATTGAACACAAAGTGAAGATGGCACGTCTGGCCTTAGCCTTGAGGCTGTATCGCAAAATGCTCAGACATGGCAGGATAAGTCAGGAGCAGTACGACGAGCATGTTAATTTTCTTATGTCACGGGTCGCCACAGACATAAAAGAAATCAGGGAAATCCATGATCTTTTCATGAGCCGTAAGGCGATCAGTTTTCAGAATTCTGTACGCAAGTATGGTGAAAAAGGCGACAAGGTGCCATATCTCAGGGATATTGCTGTTCCTGAGTCTGCATGGGTTAATAAAAAGACAGGTATTGTCTATGATCGCAAGCCTGACAATAATCCTGTTCAAAGCAGTCAGCGTATGCCACGCCATATGCGCAGGAATAAGGGCAGAAGCGAGGCAGCTGCAGCCGCTGCAGCCGCTGCCGCAGCAGCTGCAGTCAACGGCGCAAAGGCTGTAGCCATTGGCAGAATTACCTCTGATGGCATGATGAGGCCTTATCCTGAGCTTAAGAGCGCCATGCCTGACGTCTGGAGTGCAGCATGGGGGCCAAAGTTACCACAATGGAAATTTGATGAGCTCTACAACGTTGGTATGTTTTTGCATGCTATTGCCAACCCGGTTATAACAGATGTATTCCTGAACATGTTCAAGCGTGATTCGCCAGATGCAGCACTCAGTATTTTTGACATGGCTCTGGACATGTACACAAGAGGTATTATCTCCTCCTCGCCTGCAACTGTATCGTCTATGCAGCAGCAGATTATGTGCTTTAACATGGTTCCATGCGCTCAGGAGGACCTGGTCAGAAACCTTGGCAAGTTCGATCTTCCTTCCTGTATGTTTTTCCTGGAATGCAGTCTGCCTAATGCTCTTGCTTTAATTAATCATACAGCTGAGTTTGCTGATATTGAGGAGCCTGAGGTATGGATTACAGTGCATGCTCTTAAAATTCCTTCCTCATCAGGTAAATATGGGGCTGAACGCATCTGTCACTGCGTAATGGCATTTTATGGACCAACTGCTACTCCTTTAAACCTCATTATTCTCGATGACAGATTCACTGCTGAAGAGGCTGTTCAGCAGATGATCAGGTTTATGCATATCCACCATGTTAAGCTCAAGGGTATTATTATGGGCGCTGGAGTAAAGTTCGGCGCTGTTAAGATCGCATCCTGGTCAGCTGCAAATATACGCATGGTTCAGATGTGCAGTACTGATGATGAACTTCACTCCATGCTGTGCTTAAAGCTGGGCAAAAAGAGCTGGAAGGCATCACAGGAAAATGATGGTGACATGGGTGCTGTAAGCTGCATGAGTAACAATATCAGTAACTCCTTCAGCTTCTCGCGCGCTGCTCTGGCAGTAAGTGAGTATCAGGTAAACCGTGATCTGCCTCATCTGTCTGAAATCAGCCGCAGCTGTGCAATCAAAGGGGCTGGTCAGGAGAATATTTTTGAGGGCCATGACCTCAATGACCTCAATGATCGTATTGCGCTTTTTGGTGAAAGCTTCTTGTTTACCGGCAGGCCTGACCGCAAGATTCTCCAGGAGATCGGACGCTGTGCTGCAGTTGCTGCTGACATGCTTGGATCTACTGTCACCTTTGACCAGGGGTATGTACGCCATAAGGTGCCTGAGGTACTTAAGGGTGAGATGAGTTCTTTCAATCCTGACAACAATTTCAAGTCAGCAGCTGGTGTTCTTCTGGCTTCATACTGGAGCAGGTTAATAGCAGTTCGTGATTATCTGACAACAGACAGCTTTCCGGGAGGAAGAACCATAGAGGCTCTGAGGAATATTAATCTCAGGATAATCAGGGATGAAAATGGCAGGGTCAGTGAGATAGCTCCAGCAGGCACCCGTAGTGAGCTTGATCGTGACTATGGAGATTACTTCAGCCTTATTGCAGATGATCTTGATCTCATTTGCCATGCTCTGAGCAAGTTCTTTAGCGCTTTGGAAAGCTTCTGTGCAAACAGGCCATGCAGCAGCCTGATTGTCTCTGATGCTGTCAGCTATCTAATGCAATATCTTGGATATCATGAATTCAGCAGCTTTATCATGCCATCATGTGATTTTTTTGACAAAGACCTTGATGTGCTGGCTGAAAATGCAGTATTGGCAATGGATATGGCAAGAGCAATTGAAGAAGCCAGACTGTAAAGCCTGCTCACTGACAATGTCTTCATCAGGCTGCAGATAACAGCAGTGACAGCCTGCAGCCTGCAGGCAGTCGTCTGCTGCCACATGCAAAATGCCAGCATTTTTATCAGCAGCTGGCTCACAAGTGGCGTTGATCATCAGTTAACGCTGTTTGAAAAGATATGAGGTCCATGCCCAAAGGTATGGGCCTCTGTTTTTTTACATGCACTGCATACTGTGCCCGGCACGGATCCGAAGCGGCATATGCGCTGTTGATGTTACTGAGGCTGGAGCCAGCTGTCCCGGGCAGTGGAGTTTACCAGAGGGATACAGCTGCGCCGAAGGTGGAGCGGGACCTTTCCTGCCGCAATTGCAGGGTGAGGTATCTGAGCTGATGCCGGCGGCAGGACCTTCCCGGCAGCATTTGCAAGGTGATGTAGCTGATATGAATGTGGAGCTGACCTACCCAGCAGCCATTGCAGGGTGAGGTATCTGAGCTGATGCCATCGGCGGAAGCGTTCATTTAGGCGAGAGATGTTGCCATGGCAGGGCCGTTGATGCTGCAATGGCAGGGGCGGTGATGCTGCCATGGCATAAGCTTTAGTGGGGGCTGGTGCTATACCGGTACAGTTGCTTGATGAGCGCCGTCGCTATTAAGGCGGGCTCAGGCAGTGACTGAGCGCGCGCTGTCGTTATTACAGGGGATAAGGCCATGGCTGTGCAGTAGCGGGGGATGCAAGGGTTTGCACAAAAAACATGCTGTTCGCAAAAGTGTGAGCTTTATCGGTATGTTTTTCAGATAAACAGTTGCAGTCCTGTCATACAGGCTGGCAATATACGGACAACATGCTGGCAAACGGCCAGTGCAGCCAGCCTGAGTCTGAGCAATGACTCTAGCGGCTGGTGACATCAGCCTGATATGGCCGCAGGCGCCCTGGGTTATGCCATGGCGTTTGCTGGCTTGCGGTGAAGAGCATGTTGGTATGTTTATGCGGCTGCAGAGCTGGCGTGATCATGGCAAATCAGTTAACCAGGACATTATTATGGACCAGAGCAACGTCAATTGGCCTGAAATGGGCTTTCCACCAAATTCTTTTCAGAGCAGAGAGTCTCATAAGATTTACAGTTCTGTAAAAAGAGATAAGAATGTTGATTTTGTCATGACCGGCGAAGTCAGCAGCCTCAATACCGTTACTCCTAATCTTGCAATGCGCCAGGTACGTCCGGTTCAATGGGCTCAGTACTGCGGTGAGTACAGTGCTTATGCTCCTGAGCTTAGCATTGGCCCTCTCATGCACATTGCCCGTCATGAGCTTTTTGACCTCATTCGCTCCGAGCTTGAGGAAACATTGGGATACGAGTGCAGCTGCGCAGTTCTTGATACTGTAGTGCGCTTGTGTTCAGACTATTACTGCGGCCTGCAGGAGCCTCTCAAGGACCCTAATGAGCAGATTTCATCAGCACTGCTCTTCAGTTTATGGCGCCATTCAAACAGCTGGTATACAGACAGACTTGCTGCTGTGAATTTCAGCAAAGTAAATGAGCTTTTCAAGTCATTGACCCTCAGGCTTTATGAAAGCGCCTGCAATATGGATTTCATTACTGAGAACGCAAGGCAGTTCTACCAGATCGAAGTAGCCGAGCCTGACAGCGTCTGGCTGACTGTGCGCGTGATGGCAAATAAGGAAAGTGTCAGCAAGGAGATAGGGGCTGGCGCTTTCAGAATGAACTTCAGTAAAGCCATCAACATTATTCAGGCAGTACATGCCAGAACCGGCATGGTTATATGTTCTCTTTCAGAGCAAGTAAATCCGGAAAAGAGCTCTCTGCTCAAAGAGATGAAACAGCATATGAATGCATGTGGCATCAGGGTCAGAGGTGTGATATCCCTCAACGGCATTCTTGATCAGTGGATCCCTGAGATAGAAAAAGAAGGTTTTATCTGGGCAGGACTTTGTGAGCGCATGAGTGATATCATGCAATTAGTCAATGACTTTCTTGAAGATGAGAGCATTGATCATGGATCAGAGCCAGCGCTGACCAATCTTAAAAATTTCCCTCTCAAATGGGACCAAAGTCGTGTCATGCAGTTAAAGGCTTTTACCCATTACTCATTCATGGATGTCTTCACTGAGATTAAAGGTGAAAGCGAAACAAGTCTCTCTGATCTTACAAATAACAGGAAAGATACAATCCCGCCCGATCTGGCAGCTTTATTAATGCCAATAGACAGCTCCCTGTTTGGAGAAAGAAGTTTTACCGATTTTACCCTGGGCGCTTCTGATGGTGTAGCCTTACCGCTTAACAGTATTGACAGCACCATGCTTAAGGAAATGGTTCTGATTGCACGCATTGCAAGATATGAGCAGAACACAGCAGCTGAAATGATGTGTATGCTTGCCGGATTTAAGGACGTCTATCCTGGCGACAGGCAATCCATTTCATTGATGTTGTCTCCTGCACTGGTAATGGCCTCCCAGCTTGTTGCCGTACTGTTTAACATATTCTTCACAAGGCGCTTTTCTACCGGTTATCCTCTATGGAACCTCAGTTCCATGGCGGTACTTCATGGTTTGAGAATGGGTAACAGGGATAAAGACAGAGCGCCCCGCTTTGAACGTCGTCGCTTCAGCTGTAACAGGCCTGTACCTGAATTTCTTGGTATCAGTGACCAGATGTGTGGTGCCCTGGTAGACCGCTGTAATGCAGCCCGCGTCTGTATGGAATCATTTATCAGGTTCCAGCCGCTCATCAGGATCAGCGATGTGCCTGAACTGAGCCGAGCATGGACAGACATGATAAGTGCTCCTTACACCGGCCGGGATAATAAAGACCTGTTAGACAGCTTTATTAAAACCTTTACAGATACAGTCTGCTCAGAGAGTGGAGCTTTGCATGCAGGTTTGGACAACGTGCAGGCCATGCAGCTTCAGGACATGGTTAATCTTGCCCATAAGAGCATGAGTGCCAAAACAAGTGCCGAGTATGCCAATGCCAGGGCCGAGGTTGTTTACCATAATGAATATGGTAAAACAGCCAGGGGTGTTGAGATGCTCAATAATCTTATAAAAGGATTTGCAAGGGCACAGGGCAATGAGTACATGAGCACTGAAGATCATCTCAATAAGTTTATTGACAGCAAATTTCTCAGACTGCGCTGTACCTGTACTGATGTCTTTACCAGACTGACAGCACAGGGCGAAACCTCAATTCTTAATTTGAGTAACGTCAAGCCTGAAAGTAAGCATGCTTATGCACTCCCTGTCCTTGCTGATGGAAATCAGGGCTCTGAAGTCAGTGACAGCACCATGGCAACTGACAGTAAGGACCATATCATCAATTTTCCTGCAGATTATGATGATTATGACCGCAGCGATGACGATGAGTCGTACGATGACGATGAGTCGTACGATGACGACTACGATGAGGACGACGACTACGACGACGATGACGACTACGACGACTACGACGATGATGATGAGGACGATGACATTTACAGGGACTATGGCTTATATGGGCCAGGTAATGACCGCTATGGTGATGAAGATGATCTGATGCCTTATTTTAATGATGTTAAGATCCCTGAAAAGGCATGGGTGGATAAGAAAACAGGCAAGGTATACAGTCGCAAGCCTGTTACCAGTGTTTCAACCGGGCGCGTGTCAAGACGCATGCGTAAGAAGAGCCACACTCAGATCAATCAGGAAAGCAACACCGTTAATGGCAAGCTTATAGGACATGTCACTGATGATGGCATGATGCGCCCATACCCTGAATTCAAAACTGAGTTCCCTGAATACTGGGAAGAGTGCGTCAATGAGATTGGGACTTTTGATTTCTCTGAGCCGTCCAGTTTTGGTACCTTTATTTTTGCAGCCTGTCACCCTGTCATTCGTGAGTTCAGCGCAATGATGGACAGATATACACCTGATATCAGCGCTCTTGGAGACGTTTTACTTGATTGTGCTGTAAATTACTATGCCAGAGGTATGGAGCTTTCGCCTGAGGATATCAGCGAAAGTTCAAGGCGTGCCTTTGCTTTTATACCTGCTCCTGTCGGGGCAGATTTCATCATAATGGCTGTCAGCTGCATACGCAGCGAGATTCTTAATCCATATCGTGACATGCTGCAGCCGCTTATTACTGATTATGTAAAGGATATCTGTGTACATAATGGTGACAGACAGGCCGGGGCATGGATCTCTGTCAACAAAATCAGCGGTACTTACAACATCTTTGACGATGATGATGACGGTTACAGGTTCAAAGCTTTTTACTGTGTAATGGGTTTTGCAGAGAGTTATGCAGCGCCCCTGAACTATGTTCTGGTCGAGGGCAGTAAAACTCTCAAAGAGGCTGTGAACCTTATGAAGGTCCGTCTTGAGGCAGACAAAGTCAAGGTCAAAGGCGTAATTATTGGCAGTGACATCAATGCTGATATGCAGTCTTTTGGCGAGCTTGAGGACATGGGGCTGCGCTGGATTCATATGTGCTCTCTTAACAAGAGCACTCACCGTGAAATCTGTAATGAGCTTGGTAAGGAGCTCATCAGGGAGTCTGACAGAATTGATGGCCGGAGGGTTGCTGTTACCTGTGCCAGAGCTGTGAATGTTAACGGTGTTGCGTACACCAGAGCTGCCCTGACTGGAAGCGCTAAGTTCATCAGAAAGAGCGTTGAATTAGAGAAAGTCAGGCATGCCATGACCAGCAAGGATGCTGATAACGGGTACGACCGGAATAAAGTAGATTCTTACAGTATTACAGTTTATGGTGAGAGCATGATGTACAAGGGCAGGTTCACTAAAGCTGAACTGACCGGCATTGGCAATATTGCTTCTACCCTTGCTGACATGCTGGCCATGACCAGAACCTTTGATCTGGGATACACTCGTCACCAGGCTCCTGACTCTGTTGAAAATGCACCAGTGTTATTTAATTCTCTCAATCATCCTGATGTTGCCCGGAACCTGCTTTTCATAGCATATCTTGGAACAGTACTGTCACTGCGTGAATACAGAGTGGATCCGTTTATCAAAGAGGTGGGCCGCCATAATGCTTTATGTGGCATGCAGTTTAAAATCTCGAAGTCCAATGATGGCTATCATTTTAGACTTACCGGTTTTGAGCATGTCAGAGAGGTTCTGGAAAAGCTTGGTATCAGCAATGAAGAGCTGGATCTGTTCAAGGAAAAGTACGGTCAGTTCCTTGAGTATGTTGACCTCATGAGACTGGAGCGTCCGATTAGTGATGTTTCTATGGTGCTTTTGAAGAAATACAGGTTATCTGCCCTGGGGATCGATGGCAAAGGGCCATGTATGTTCAGCTCTGCTGAAACACTCAGTACTTCTTCTTTCCGTTTTTATGCAGCTGGGGCAGCACAGGCGATGTTGACAGGATCCGCTGCAGACTGCGATGTCACTTTACCTAATGGCGGATTTACCAGTAAGAAAATGCTCATTATTGGCCTCAAAGCAAGGCGTCAGTACCTTGATTTGAAGCCACAGGCAAATACATTTACAGGTGAAGCAGATGCTATTTGTTCATTATTTGGTTTAAGCGAGAATGTCAAAAAGTATATTGAAGTAATAAGGATGTGCAGCATGGCCATGAAAAACAGGTAATCTGCCCCTGCCTGTCTTTCCAGGCCAGGCCATAACAATGCCAGTCAATGACCAATGCCGGGCATAACAATGCCAGTCAATGCTGCGCAGGGCACAGCCCTACAGGGCAGCGCATGGCAATGCCGGGCAAAGCAATGCCAGTCAATGCTGCGCAGGGCACAGCCCGACAGGGCAGCGCGTGGCAATGCCGGGCATAACAATGTCAGTCAATGCTGCGCAGGGCACAGCCCGACAGGGCAGCGCGTGGCAATGCCGGGCATAACAATGCCAGTCAATGCTGCGCAGGGCACAGCCCGACAGGGCAGCGCGTGGTAATGCCGGGCATAGCAATGCCTGGCGGGACAGCGCAGGGCAATGCCTGGTAAGGACAAGTACTGACGTACAGGGAAATTACCCATTGAAAATGCCGTTCCTGCAGTCCTTGGACTGTCAGTAGCGGCATTTTTCTGTCCGGCCTGTGCTGCCTGCAGCTGGGCATACAGCTGCCTGCCTGTCAGACAGCCTGTCAGGGACCAGTCAGGCAGCCTGTCATGCAGTCCGTCTGTATGATGTCATGCATGCATGCGTGCATACACGAATAAGTAAGAGTCCTGATGTATCCTGCGTGCAAGGTTCATGGTGCAGTATGCACGGTGTTGAATAGTGTCCAGATATGGACAACAAAATATCTTTGATATAAATAATTTTATAAAGCGATAATAGAGTTTATAAATCTGTTTGAAGAGTGATTTCTGTAAATGATTGATAAGGCAAATTACTATGGTGAACTGTGCAGCAAAATGTATGATCTGCTGCATCCTGAGGCCCCAGAAGATGAGCTGGCTTTTTACATGTCATATGCAGGTGATGATACGAAGATCCTGGAGTGCATGTGTGGCAGCGGCCGTTTTCTGGTACCTATGCTCAAAAAGGGCTATGACATTACAGGCATGGATGCTTCAGCTGAAATGCTGTCGCGTCTGCTGATAAAGGCGCCACAGGCCTGCGTAATAGAAAGCACTATTCAGGAGTTCGAGACTGACAGTAAGTATGACTTAATCATGATTACTTCAGGTTCAGTTTCTCTGATAACCGATAAGGAGCTGTGCGTGGATGTCCTGGCAAATCTCAGGACTATGCTGACTGCTGGCGGTGTGCTGGTCTTTGCTGTGGATACAGTGGCAAGCATAGAGGAATATATTTGCCATTACGAGCCACGTGAAAAGGTTACAACTGAAGAGGGCTACGATTTAATACTTAAGACCAAGACCTGGTATGAGGAGAAGACTCAGACTCAGATGCTCCCTTCAGTCTATCTGGTTGAGAAAAACGGGCAACTCCTGCATATTGAGACCATGGACTACCGTCTGCACCTGTACAGATTCGGTGAAATGGAGCAGATGCTCAAAGAGGCAGGCTTTAAATCTGTTAAAACCTTCTCCTCATTTGACCGCACCCCTGCCTCCAGTGACAATGATCCTATGTTCATTTTCGAGTGCCGCGCATAGCCCGTCCCCGGGCTTGCGCCTCCTGCATCTGTCACCAGGACCGGCATACCTGCAGTGCATTATGCCTCCCGCAGGGGCACTGCCACTGGTCAGCCGCTGGGAATTGCGCTTACTGCAATTGTCACCAGGACCGGCGTCCTTAGCTGCATGCCTGCCATCATGCCATAAGCATCAGACATTCACTGTCTCATTGGTTGGGCTGCGCTGGGCTTTAATGAAGTCAGGCAGGGGCGGGGTTAGTAGTGCAGGAGTCAAAAACAAACAGGGCCACCCGTCTGTTAAGGACTGGTGGCCCTGTATTTTTCAGGCATATGCAGCATTCAAATGCAGCATGCATGTGAAGCATGCATGTGAAGCATGACTGAAGCTGTCATGTGCAAGATGCTTTATAAGGTGGTTTATACAATGCCAAGATCGTGCTTGAGATCCTTGATGGCGGCCTGCAGAGTAATGGACAGGGCGCGCAGATAGGCAATACGCTCAGGGTCAGAGTTCGGAGCCTCAATAATGATGGCATTTTTTAATGATGCCAGGTGAGCAAGTGAGCGCTTGTAGCAGAAGATTTTGGCGCGCATCAGACGACGTTCACGCTTCTTGCGGGCAATCTTGATACCCAGAAGACCGAGAATGGCAATAGGGGCTGCCAGCACAAAAATACCGGTTGTGGCGCCGCCGCCTACAATAGCGCCGGCAGTACTCAGAGCACTGGCAACACCGGCTGCGCTGACGCCAATAACGCTGCCGCTCAAATATAGAGCAGCAAAGCTCAGCGCACTTCCTGAGCCAATACCCAGAGCTGTTGCCAGAACCTCAGGCATGGATGAGGTATCAATGGTACGGCTCTTATTGCCCAGACCCTGGTCTATTTCAGCAATAACGTGTTCAACAGTCTTAAGTGCATTAACATTTTGAAAGAGCATGTCTTTCTTGCGGGTGATATAGGTTTTTCTGAGCATATGTACCCTCCTGACTGTGAACATGTGGTGTGCCCAAGGCACTGAAAAAGGAATATAACTGAGGTCATCATGTCTTATGCAGTTCTCTGGCTCAGGGGCAGGGTGGTTCAACCGACCTTCAACCTAACAGATGGTATTTGCTGCAGACATGGCTGTCCTTAACCCATGAACACGAAGATACACTAATCCTGGTGAACTTGAGATAGAACATCTGGACACAAAGTTATGGGGAAAAATGACCCGGAGCGGGCGTTTGAAAGGCGACAGGGCAGGAGCGGGGCATCAGATAATGCAAAAAGCTGAAATTGCCTGCAGAGGTGGCTTCAGACTGAACTACTGAGCCGGAAATAAGAGAACTGCCTTGCGCTGTATCTTATTAATCTTAACAAAGCTGATCCCCTGCAACAATAAGAAAAAGCTGCTGAGATGCAAAAAAATATATCACCTGTCAAGTGTGCCCATTAAACCTCGCAACCCCGCTGCCTGTGCAGTTGCTGATGCAGCATCAGGTGTACATGAAAGAGTCTGAAATGACAGACACTATGACATCAGCCTGAGCCAGCACCGGTACGGTGGTGCATCTTCGCTACATATTAGGATTATGGATTATGCCCAGTGGACTGTCCTGGTCAGGCACAAACAGAAAGGGGCGCAGCTGTAATTGAGCTGCGCCCCTTTCAATATGCAGTACTGCAGGAGCTGCCTGACCGTGGTTATGGTCTGAGCATTATGCAGTACTGCTGTGCAACAGATAATGACCTGCCTATACAGTGTCCTGATGCTTGCTGACAAAGTCAGGATCGGACATCAGTTTGGTAGCAAGCTTTAGGGCCTCATCGAAATTGGTAGTAAAGGCCACTTCCTTGTCACGGGACAGACCGGCGCGATAGAGCATCTCCATTGGCTGCTTGCGCATGCCGGCAAAGATGATATAGCTGTGGTGCTGATGACAGATTTTCAGAATTTCCTCAATTGAGGCCTCACCTGAGGCATCAAGGTAAGGCATGAAGCGCATACGCAGAATCAGAATACGAGGAATGGTGATGAGGTTCTGCATGCGATCGCACAGCTCGCTTGCTACACCAAAGAACAGAGGTCCGTTAATCTGGAAAGCAGCTACACCCTCAGGAACCTCGACCTCATTGCGTACGGCGCGGGCTGAGGCAGCGGCATCGTCACCATCGCCATCATCAGCATCATACTGGGTAAGACGCATATGAGGCTGAATCTCGATGGACTTGGACATGTGGCGCATGAACAG
Organism: Anaerobiospirillum sp. NML120449; assembly: GCF_023051105.1. Taxonomy (GTDB): domain Bacteria; phylum Pseudomonadota; class Gammaproteobacteria; order Enterobacterales; family Succinivibrionaceae; genus Anaerobiospirillum. Next base: position 28,872 of record NZ_JALKIL010000001.1, read on the forward strand.
CAGGGAGGCCAGAGTAACACCAATACCAATGGCTACAGTAAGGTCTACCAGAACAGTAAGACCAAAGGTCATAAAGAGAATGGTGCGGTCAGATGGTGATATACGGGAAATCTGCAGGAAGTGCTTAATATCACTCATGCCCCAGGCAACCATGAAGAGCACGGCTGCAAGTCCGGCCATAGGGATATAGGCCAGAATATCCATAATGGTATAGAGGAATACCAGCAGGAAAAGGGCATGGAAAATACCTGACATAGGAGTTTTACCACCAGACTTGATGTTGGTTGCTGTACGGGCAATAGCACCTGTAGCTGGCAGACCGCCGAAAAAGCCTGAAGCGATATTGGCAACACCCTGACCTACCAGCTCCTGGTTTAAGGAGTGCTTAGTACCGATCATGGAGTCGGCAACCACTGCAGAGAGCAGAGCTTCAATACCGGCAAGGAAAGCAATGGTAAAGGCTGAAGGAATCAGATCACGAACTTCCTCAAGGGTAAGGGCCGGCAGTGTAGGGACAGGCAGACCTGTAGGCATGTCCGGGAAGCGTGAGCCTATAGTCTCCACTGGCATGTTCATGACCCATGAGAGCAGAGATACCAGAGCGATGGAAACAAGGTAGGCCGGGATTTTGGCGCTGATCTTCTTACAGATCAGGATAATTGCCAGAGCCAGCAGTCCAAGGCCTACAGCATAAACTGAGGTGGTATTGAGATTGGTAAAGTAGGCCATCCATTTTTCGATGAATTCGGCCGGTACGTTATCAATCTCCATACCAAGGAAGTCCTTGACCTGAGATGAGGCAATAATTACGGCAATACCGGTAGTAAAGCCTGTAATTACCGGATAAGGAATATATTTGATGAGCTTGCCCATATGAGCATAGCCGGCAATGATAAGAATAATACCGGCCATTACCGATGCCACAATCAGACCATCAAGACCATAGCGGGCAATAACGTCAAAGATTACTACAACAAAAGCGCCGGTAGGGCCACCGATCTGTACACGTGATCCGCCCAGGAAAGAGATAAAAAAGCCTGCAACCACTGAAGTTACCAGACCTTTATCAGGTGAGGCACCTGAGGCTACGGCCATGGCCATGGCAAGCGGGAGGGCCACAATTGCTACTGTGAGACCTGCAATCATGTCAGAGCGCAGGGTGCTCAGTGAGTAGCCTTCTTTAAAGCACATAAACAGTGCCGGGATCAGACGATCGGAGTTTGGCTTTTGCATGGTGTTTGTCAAAAAGGTTTAATGCCCGGGGGCTCATACACAGGAAAATGCATAGTGCAGCATAGTATGTCCGGTACCAGAATAAGACCACTTCAGGCGGACACGAAGGTGCTGTTATGCTCTTAATCCGGGATCCGCTCAGCAGCTCCCTGAAACTTGCAGCCTGAGCTGCAGCGCAGTTCCAGGTGCCTTGCTGCACGGGGCTGCAGCACAGTTCCAGATGCCTTGCTGCACGGAGCTGCAGCGCAGTTCCAAGGTGCCTTGCTGCACGGAGCTGCAGCGCAGTTCCAAGGTGCCTTGCTGCACGGAGCTGCAGCACAGTTCCAGATGCCTTGCTGCAAGGAGCTGAAGCGCAGCTCCACAAGATTTTGCTACCAGATGCTGCTGGGCAGGACCAGGTGCCTGATAAAGACTTATAAAAACCAAATGGGCAATGCACCAGCTGATTTCAGTGGTGACATAGTCATTGGCTAAAGGAAAGTCTTGAAGAGGCAGCCATACACAGTAATGGTGCCGGAGGAAATGACTGCTTAATGTGCAGGTCAGATCGGCTTTGCAGCTCAGAGGATCTTACCGTCAGGCGGGGCTGCGTTAAGTTTCAAATGGGGTTGAAAAGACGCAGGCAGCGGGTGAGGAAGTGTCAATTGCACAAAAAGATGAAACAGTCACTGCAAAGTGCAGGCAAATTATAGGGCGAACCCGACTGTGATTCAAGAAAAACCGATTGAACATCCCATAAATCAGCCACTCTCCCCAAATCGGTGATGTATCAATCACTGACAGACTGACAATGGGGTAATTTCGCTTTATAAATTATTATGTTGAAGCTGCCAAATCTGTACCCAGCACAGCTTACAGACATACAGAATGCTGGCTCCGAAGCTCTGGTTGGCGGTACTCATAGCAGGTATAGGATGCTGGTGTCTATGCAGGGACATGCTGGTATTCAGCGTCAGTCTTTCGCTGCGATTCAATTTCAGTTTTCAACAATGGTGACTTAAGGCAGACTCAACGCTGGGGGCAACTCAGGTGTTCAACGGCAGTATCTTAAGATGGGGGCAACGCTTGGGGTAATACAGGTGTTCAAATCATGTGTTCAATGGTGGGGGCAATGCTGGAGGAAACGCGTGGGGTAATACAGGTGTTCAAATCATGTGTTCAACGGTAGTGGCAATGCTGAGGGAACGCCGGGACAACGTTAGTTTTCAACATCAATACTTATTGCAGGGCTCAACGCTGATACAGGGCGCAGCTGGTCAACGCTGGGGCTGACGCTGGTACTGGGCAGTGTAGCCGGAGCGGGCCTGGATGCCCGGTCAGTTAATGCGCGCTCAGGTCGATGCGGATCTTTGCATAAAAAAGGGCCGGTCTGTGACCGGCCCCTGGTTCAAAAAAGTATGCAAGGAAAATTAGAAGTCTTTGTGCAGCCACTTGCCACGTAAGAGAACGCCTCTGAGGTTGAGTTCTCTGTCGATAACCAGTAAGGAGGCAATCTTGCCAGGCTCGATGGAGCCATAGTTGTCCAGAACCTTAATGGAGCGGGCAGGGTTGTAGGAAGCGCAGCGTACTGCATCCTCAAGCGGGATACCCATCTTCAGGTGGGCAATCTTCATGCAGTCAAAGAGGTTGGTGGCAGAGCCTGCGATGGTGCCGGAAGCCAGGGTAGCACGACGATCCTTTACAAATACCTTCTGACCACCCAGCTCATAGGTGCCGTCAGCAAGGCCTACAGCCATCATGGAGTCAGAAATAAAAATCATGCGCTCAGCGCCAAGCAGACGGAAAGCGTTACGTACGGCAGCTGGGTGAATGTGGATGCCGTCACAGATAATTTCGGCCTCACACCACAGGGCATCAGCTGCAGCAGCGATTGGGCCCGGATCACGGTGGTGGAGAGGTGGCATGGCGTTGTAAAGGTGAGTCAGGTGAGTTGCACCGCTGTTAATAGCCTCCTTGGCCAGATTGTAGTTGGCGGTGGTGTGAGCAATGGAGCACAGAACCTCATCCTTAACAGCCTTGATGGTATCCATGGCGTTCTCAACCTCTGGGGAGATTGCCATAAGCTTAATCTTGTTGCCGGATGCCTTGTTGCAGCGACGGAAGAACTCGGCATCAGGTAAGTGCAGATACTCAGGGTTCTGAGCGCCTACCTTGTCAGGAGAAAGGAAAGGACCTTCCATGTTTATGCCTACAACATCAGCAGCATCGTCCTTTAATGGATAGTCACGAACGTTTTCACAGGCCTTGACTATGTCAGCCTCTGGCATGGTCATGGTGGCTGGACAGATAGCGGTTACACCAACAGAAGCCTGGTACCTGGCAATGGCGTCCAGAGCCTCTTCTGTACCCTCCATAAGGTCATGACCCATGGAGCCGTGGAAGTGCGTGTCAAGCAGACCTGGAATAACCATCAGGCCCTTGAGATCGACCCAGTCATCAGTTGGGCAGGCGTTCTGGCAGCACTCTGGCAGCGGCTGGCCACCCTCGAGAATGCGTTGAATACGATCACCTTCGATCTTGATCTTGCTGTCAGGAGCAAAACGAAAATCTTTGGTATACATGGTGACATTATTAAGGATCATAGCAATCTCCATAGACAGAGTTTGGGGCTGGCCCATATGACCTGCCGCATCAGCTGCTTAACGTGCTCAGACAGCCTGATGATTTCTTGGCTGGCAGGGTCAAAATAAACTGGTTTTTTTTCAGCTGCAGGTATCAATTATGGTCAGCTTATTTACTGCAGCTGTACTGAACAGCTGGAATGGTTAACAGCTGCAGTGCTCAGTGCAGCTCCTGTCAGCCGGTTACACGGCACAGGGCGAAGTATTCGGGAAGATGGAAGTTGGGAGCAGGGACATCGACTCTGTTATAGGCAATGTAGTGCTCTGTTTCACTGCTTTCAGAAATCTTGTACAGATTGAAGGCCCATACATGGTCAGGACTGAAAGCATCATAGTGAGCAAGTTCCCTGATCAGGTTACGTGGCACGGTAAGTTCAACTGACCAGCGGTCACTTTCGCGTTCGGCCCTGATCTTCAGGGAGGCTATCTGCTCAGGGGTAAAAGCCGTACGGTTTTTGCGGCTGTGGCCATGCTTTGCATAACAAATACCCTGAGAGTTGATTTCTATATTCAGATACAGACAGTGCTCAAGCTCAGGTTTGAAGTTCTGATCATGCTCATCATCAGGAAAAGCAAGGAACAGTTCTACTGCGCTGTCCTGACATACCATGAGCATTGGCTCCTGCTGGGTCAGGGCTGTGGTCAGAGGATTTGACTCCAGGACCTCAAAACGGACTTTGAGTCCTTCGTCATCAAGGTACATATCCGCATGGGTCTGTGGTTTTACCGTACAGTTCCAGAGGTAATTTTCCAGAGCCAGTCTGTGACCAGGACCACCTGAAGGTAAGCAAAGCATGGGGTTACTCCATTTGCCGTCCGGACAGTGAGCAGCAGGGATAAACATCTGCTCCGTACAGTCGGTATTCCGGCTTGAGTGTGTGGATATTATAGCGCTTTTTGTGGCGATTTAGAAAAATTCTCCAAATTTTCTCAATAATTTTGTAAAAATGTGAAATAAAATTCCAAATCGCATAAATAAGCGGTAAAACAGAAGAATGTTCACGAACACAGCCCGCCCTGGATAAAAGAAAGAAAAAGGTGACAGGGGGAGATACTGTCAGGTGAAAAGTATTGAAACAGTGATGAAATAAGAGCGCAAAATGAGGAGGGCAGCCGGTGCAAAAGAGCGCCATTAACAGCATCAGGCAGCTCAAGGCGAGCCTGATTACTGTTTATTATGAGACCGCATTGCATATCACTGTCGGGCTGTGCATGTGATTTTACTGATGGGGCTGATTAAGACAGCTTATACACCACTGCGTAGAAAATGGTGTGTGCCATCAGCACCATGGACCATGGTGCGCAGCATACAGGTAATACTCATGCCGCCAGACAACTGCCGTGAGCCGGTCAGGCATGACCAGTGCTGTAATGAGCGGGCGCTGACAACAGACAAGGGCATGAATATCTGATGAGGCTCAACATGCAGGATACAGGTCCATTGAGGTCTCAAAGCGCTTATGCGCTGACTGCTCGAAGTACAAATAAACTGCAGCTGGAAGCTGCAGTCGGGATACCTTTCATTGAAAGCTATCACTTTCCTGACGGAGGGCAAACACTGGTTCTCAGGTAGGGCACATTGGCCTTTGGATCGGGCACAGTGGATTTTGTGTCGGCCAGGATGCATGCATTCATGCGTGCATTGCCATCGTGGCCGGTATGCCGGTCAGGCATGCATTCATGCGTGCATTGCCATCGTGGCCGGTATGCCGGTCAGGCATGCATTACTGCATTGCCGTCGTGGCCAGTATGCCGGTCAGGCATGCATTACTGCATGGCCGCCATGGGCTGTATGAGTGCCTGTCAGGTTGTGGGGAAGCAAAGGTAAACTTTGCATCACCTTATGGCCACTTCAACTGCCGGCGCGGGCTAACCATAATGTCAGGGCAACGTGTCTGCCCTGGCATGCAATGCGCCAGGTGGACGTGCGGCAGGGCTGGCAGCCATGCTGGTCGTGAGTGCCGCTGAAGCTGTGGTTTTCAGGGGCCATATATGAAAAACGGTACCCTGAGGTACCGTTTTAAAAGACCGGCTCCGGCATAGCCGGAGCGGCCTGAATCGGGGATTCAGCAAGAGGCTTACTTGAGAAGCTTCTTTAACTCGTCTACTACGAACTGAACCTGTGTACCTACAATTACCTGTACGGTGGTGTCAGATGGGTGGAGAACGCCCTTGGCACCGGCTGACTTCAGGATTTCATCATTAACCTTGGAGCGGTCAACAATGTCACAGCGGATACGGGTAATGCAGTTATCAACAGAAGCGATGTTTTCCTTGCCGCCCAGACCCTCAAGAACCTTCTCAGCGTAGGCAACGAAAGCAGAGTCACCCTTTAGGTCGGTGGTAACTGGAGTGTCGTCATCTTCACGACCTGGGGTCTTGAAGTTAAACTTGACGATGGCAATACGGAATACCAGGTAGTAAACAACAGCGGTAACCAGACCTACTATAATGATCAGCCATGGGTTCTGAGCCAGTGGAGTCTGAGAGGAGAAGAACAGGTCAAGGAAACCGGCGGAGAAAGAGAAGCCTGCACGGATTGGCAGCATTACGGTAATGGCGGCGGTAATACCGGTCATTACAGCGTAAAGCACGTAGAGGCCTGGGGCCAGGAACATGAAGGCGAACTCTAAAGGCTCGGTAACGCCAGTAAAGAAGGAACAGAAAGCAGCGGATGCCAGTAAGCCTAAAACGGCCTTCTTGCGCTCTGGACGGGCGCACTGGTACATGGCAAAAGCGGCAGCTGGCAGACCGAACATCATGACTGGGAAGAAGCCGGTCATGTACATACCGGTTACACCATACTCACCGGTACCGGACCAGAACTTGGTCAGGTCGGAGATGCCTGCTACGTCGAACCAGAATACTGCGTTCAGAGCGTGGTGCATGCCGATAGGGATTAATAAACGGTTTAAGAAAGCGTAGATACCGGCACCTACAGCACCAAGGGAAATGATGGACTCGCCAAGCAGAACCAGTGCATTGTAGATGAGAGGCCATACGAAGAAGAGGATGGCGGCCAGTACGATGGATACCAGAGCGGTAACGATAGCTACGGAACGCTTGCCAGAGAAGAAGGCAAGGAAGTCAGGCAGCTTGGTGCCGCTGAAGCGGTTATAACAGGTAGCACCCACAATACCGGACATAATACCGATAAACTGGTTATTTACCTTGTTAAAGGCAGCATCAACTTCACCACCTGTCAGTACACCTACGAAGCCAGGGCTTAACAGGGTCTGAATAACGAACCAGGCAACGATACCGGCAAGAGCTGGGGTACCGTCCTGCTCCTTGGCCATGCCTACAGCAACACCGATGGCAAAGAGCACTGACATATTGTCGATAATGGCAGCGCCGGCCTTAACGAAGAAAGTACCGAGAATTAAGACAGCTGAGGACTCGGCATCACCACCTTGCATGGTGGTAGGAGCCAGCAGATAACCTAAACCCATGAGAATGCCTGCTACAGGCAAACATGCGACAGGCAGCATCAGGGATTTGCCGAGTCGCTGAAGATATTTCATCATAGCGCGTTCATCCAACCAAAAGTGACATCCGAAAGCAGGGAGCTGTATTAGCTTTACTGCAGTACGGGTCCGGCCTTTTCCGGGAGGTCAGAAAATCAGAGCTGTCCTGAAGGGCAGGATTGATGTGTTCTGGCATCGGAAGTGCGCAGACGGGCATAATTTCAGCGGGTATCAGAGTAAGGCTGATATGCTCCGGCTGCACGAACAGCCCTGACCATACACGGCCTGCTCTTCTTTTGATGTCATTACCCTTTCTGAAAACCTGGAAGCATGTGAGATCTGATCTTTTAACCCGTGCCACTGGCAGACAGAACACGGCCTGATGACAGGTCTTGCTTGCTGGCAGACCACGTGTCAGGCAAAAAGAGCAGGTCTCAAATTGAGACTCTCTTTATAAGCATGTGACAACTGACAACTATCTGCAGGCTATCTCAGGCCCATGACTTCGTAATGAAAATCAAGGTATTTAAATGGGACAAAGCCGATGTCTGTGCCTGTGTTTACGTTTTCACGAACCCTGCAAATAAAAGGCAGCCCTGCTCAAAGCCAGGTGTGCCCCTGTACTGGAAATCTGAGAGCTTTCAGCTTCAGAGCTTTTCCTGTGAGTGTTTTGGGCGCATTGACAGCACCCTATCCACGTAAGTTGATTATCTAATAGCTGTGACCATGGGGCAAAACTTATGCTTTGAAAGTGTGCTCTACAGCACAAATTGAAATAAGTTTTCACAGCGGTAATATGCAGATCACAAAAAAGAATTTTTTTCATATTGATGCTACGCATGTAGCTCAGATCAAAAGGTTCCAAAAATCCCATAATAATGCGGAAATATTTATAAAACAGCCATAATACGGTCAAAAACGACCGACAGGAAATACCATAACAGTATGCCAGGACGGCATCGCACCAGTCACTCCATGAAATAAAGTTTCATCACTAGAATCGTCTCAAAAACGGCTGTTTTATACGCTTTTTCGGCTGCTAATCAGCGTAAATGCAGCTTGCTTCAGCCATGCCATGTAAAGATTTGCTCTTAACACGCTCTACATGAGTAATATCTATCATATGGCTGCCTTAAAGCACGCATTGAATTAACTTACAAAGCGAAATGTATAAATGATATGGCCTGGCAGCTGCCAGCCCTCATGTCCAGAAGCGGTTCAGACATGGCCTGTGCGACGTGCCCGAAATAACGCTATGGACACAGTCCACATCATTTGTCAGCTCTGTTGATGCAGCTGACTGCTACTTGCTCCTGAGCATGGGGCCTTGCTCAGCCCAAATCCATCCTCTTTGCCTTCCATAGTCCTGCCCAGCAGGCATTCCGCAGTTCTGGCCTCCACAAGGGCAGATGCTGAGCTGTATGTCTTCGCCAAGGATAGCCAGCAGCTAAAAGCTCTGGTGATTGCAAACGACATTCGGCTTTTCATTTCAATGGCATAAGAGCTTTAGCTGCATGACATGAAGCTCATGGATAGCAGAGACAGAAAGGGCGGATGGGACAGAAAGGGCCGACGGGACAGATGGGACAGAAAGGATGGACGGGACAGCTGGGACAGAAAACACAGGGGATGTGCTGAGGGATGGACTATTAGTAGCGTAAAGTAGTGGAGCTCAGTCTGAGGATAAGAATGGCGTATCTGTAAGTGAGATGGTCAGTGCTCCCGCCAGTATATAATGCAATGCTGATGGGGGCGAGAATCTGACAGGCAGTAGTGGGTGAGGGCGGTTATGTGGATGTACATAATTTACAGATTATTTTATAAAGTATCGGTGCGGGAAAACTGTAATTCTATATGGTCATAAAATACAGAAGCGGGCTGCCCGCAGGGCAGTCCGCTTCCGTATAATCTTTTCTCAGGTAACTGAGAGCCCACAGGGCGTAAAAGATGAAGAACTAGAGGTTCTCCTTTAAGAACTGCTCGGTAGCAGATGCAGCCTGCTCTTCATCTTCACCTTCAAACTGCAGCACCATGGTATCACCCTGCTGCATGGCCAGCTTCATAACAGCCAGAAGACGCTTGCCGTCAATGAGCTCGCCTTCCTTGCCAAGCTGACAGGCAGACTTGAAGCCTGAAACCAGCTTAACCAGCTGACCGGCTGGACGGGCGTGAATACCACGTGGATCGGTGATTACATACTCAATTTTCTTCATAGAACTTAGTCATCCTGAAGCATGATGCGGCCCATCATAATGTCATGAAGCCTGTCAGTGCTTAACAGCAGTAGTGCTGTTTTTCCTGGCGGCTGCTTTACAGCATGATGCAGCAATTTGAATCAGGACGCTCCTCCTGAAAAGTAAATAAGAAATGCCTTAGCATCCCAGGCAGATACTGTCCTGGCTATGGAGTTTGCAGTACAGCTCCTGTCTGAGCTGGTTTTGGACGTATGTTTTCCAAATGCAGCTGTTTGCCTATAGCTCATGGTGCTTTGGATCATGGCGGCATACTGCAACGGATGTGTCCGGCTGCAAATTAACCTGACTGCAGATCAGATGCGGCTGACCTTGTCAAAGCTGGTACGGCTGTTCTTAAGTTCGTTCTTGCAGACAGCCTTTGAGTTGCGTACACGCTCACGAAGAGCAAGTACGGCACCTGGGGACACTGATAGCTCATCATAACCCATTTCAATGAACAGATCGGTAAGCTCAGGGTCGGCAGCCAGCTCGCCACAGATACCGGCTGGAATGCCGGCCTTATGAGCGTTAACAGCAATGATACGCAATAACTCCAGTACAGCTTCATGATGAGGATCATAAAAGTCACCCAGATCCTGATTCTGACGGTCACAGGCTGTGGTGTACTGGTTGAGATCATTGGTTCCTACGGAGAAAAAGTCGACATGCTGAGCCAGGGATTCAGAGAGAATGGCTGCAGCAGGAGTCTCGATCATGACGCCCATCTTAGGTACTGAATATTCAGTTCCGGCGGCCTTAAGCTCATTTTCCACTTCTGTGCACAGAGCACGTGTCTGCTCTACTTCCTTTAGTCTGGTAACCATTGGAAGCATCATGGCAATGTTGCCACGGGCAGCAGCGCGGTAAATTGCACGCAGCTGAGTCTTGAACAGCTCAGGACGGGTAAGACAGATGCGCAGTGCTCTCATGCCCAGAGCAGGATTCTCCTCCTCCGGCAGATTGAAGTAGCCTACTTTCTTGTCAGCGCCAATATCCATGGTGCGGATAATGACCAGACGACCGTTCATGGTAGAGGCTACCTTGGCATAGGCACGGTACTGCTCTTCCTCATCAGGCGGGGTGTTGCGGCCCAGATAGAGGAACTCGGAGCGGAACAGGCCAATGCCCTCACCGTCATTTTCCAGTACCTGCTCAACATCATCAGGCTGACCGATGTTGGCAAAGGTGTGGACACGGTGACCATCAGGAGTTACACCAGGCAGACCGCGCAGAGCCAGCTGACGCATGCGCTGCTGCTCAAATACATCTTTGTCCTGCTTGAGCTTTTCAAGGGTGGCTTCATCAGGATCAATATAGAACACGCCCTTAACAGCATTGAGAGCAATGTTGTGGCCATTAAGATCCATGGCCGGCTCACCATTACCGGCAGCACGTCCTTCGCCCTCAAGAGCTGCAGGCAGAGTGCTGTGAATGATGAGAGGGATGTTCATGGTGCGGGCCAGGATTGAGGCATGAGAGTTCTGGGTGCCCTTGCGCAGGACAAAGCCCAGAATCCTGGAGCGATCCATGGCCACGGTCTGAGATGGCTGGAGATCATCGGCGATGATAACGCAGCTTTCAGTCAGAGTAACTGACTGACCGCCTCGCAGAATGCGGGCCAGACGGCCGGTTACATCTCTGATGTCAGCTGAGCGCTCTTTCATGTAGTCATCATCAAGAGCCTCGAATGCCTGAGCCTGCTCTTCGCCTACATCAATACATGCCTGAGCTGCAGAAATTCCGCCTTTGCCAATGGCATCACGGATATTGTCCACAATATCCGGGTCTTCAAGCATCATGCGGTGAATTTCAAAAATTTCTGCCTGCTCATCACCAATTTCCTGGCGGGCCTTTTCAATAAGGCCGTCAAGCTCAATCTGAGCCTTATTTAGAGCAAGATCAAAACGGGCCAGCTCTTTGTCAGCCGGCTGGATGGTGTCCTGAGCGGCAGCAGCCTGCTCAGACTTGATGTGCAGAATTTTGCCGAAAGTTATACCGGCGCAGGCGCAACGGCCGCTTCCCTGATACATGAACTACTGCTCCAGTGGCTGTACAGTGCAGATCTGGTCGCCAACAGCAACCTTGCCTGGCTGTGCGAAAGTTACATCTTTGAAATCAGAGGCATTACAGATAACTACAGGAATAAGGTTGGACAGGCCTGCATTGGCGATGATCTGCTGATCAAACTTGATTAATGGCTGACCGGCCTTGACCTCGTCGTCATCCTTTACAAAAGCCTGGAAGCCCTCACCCTTGAGGTCAACAGTGTTGATGCCGATATGAATAAGCAGCTCAACCTTGTCTTTAGAGGTAATGGTTACGGCATGAGCAGTTTTGAAAATCTGAGTAATGACGCCATCACATGGAGCGTAGACGGTGCCGTCCTCACCTGGGCGGAAAGCTGCGGTAGGGCCAAGAACACACTCGGCAAAGGTAGGGTCCGGAACTTCACTGAGCTCGATAATGTCGCCATTAACAGGGGACTTGATTACGATCTCCTCGGCCTTCTTGCCGCCGAATAACTTATCAAATAAACCCATTCGTAACTCCTGAAATCCTTCTTGTGCTGCACAGAGCCTGAACCATGGAATAGTTGCGCTGTTGTCATGTCTCTGTCAGGACGGCCATGTACAGAAGAGCTTCTGCACATGAATAAATGGTTCAGCATTCTGAACCGGTGTGAATACACAGACTGTCCAGTCCATAAGACATAACCAGACGCAAGTTTAATGAGAAGAGAACCGATCTGTTAAGACCGATCCTTTCCCAGCCGAAGAACACTGAGGGGCTTTGCCATCAGCACAGGCGGCAGCTGCACCAAAAAACAATGTGTCATAACCCGTTACGCGGTTTTAACAAACCGTGCCGGGTGCCGGCACTGCAATTACCAACGCAAAATCCATAAAACAGCCCGGTAAAACGCTTACATGACTGTTTGCTCTATCGGCATGTCTGGCATGCCTGAAATTTAATTAATTAATTAGACAGAGATGAATAAGGAAAGTTGCGTAAAGCTGTCTGCAGGGGCATAAAAGTGGAGAGAAAACTGTACGATGCTGCCTGCTGGAATATGGTCTGACCCGTCAGTAATGACCGGAGAATCTACAGAGAATTAATGCATACCAGTGAAAAGCTGCGTCATACCGAAGCTTCTGTTGCTGCCAGGGGCATGTATCCGAGAGCAGGCACAATACAGAAGCTATCATTGATATATTGCGCCTAATGCAAAGAAAAATCACCAGCCAAAACAAAATAGCGTTAGCTGTATCACCAAAATAACCGCAAAAAGGTGAATGCACGGAAATACATTTCAGCCTGACAGCAGCTGTCGATGAGCCTTGCTCTCATCATTAACCATGCATCATGAACCATGAACAACGAACCATGCATCATGCATCATGAACCACGCTGGGGGCAGTTTGCCATGGAATCTGGCCCTCGGCCTTTGGCACATGAACTATGCCCATGGTCCCGGCTCATAGCCAATGGCCCGTGAAACATGCCAGTGTCAGCAGTGGCATTCAACATATCCTTGAGCCCATAGCACATGGCACACGTGCGTCAGCAGTGCATGCTCAGCACTTCAGTGTTGCTCTGCCTGCCTTTATGTCTGCCTTTCTGTCTGATAGCTTCTTACTGTTCCAGAGCATTTACTCCCTGCAGCTATGGTGTCTGGTGCATGTTTTGTCCAAGCATTAGTCTGTGATCGCAAAAGTGCACGTGAACAGCTCTGTCTGCTCATTCTGCTGTGACGTGTTTTAGTGCACTGGTTTAGGGCAGAATGCCAGCTTAAACATTTATAACGATTATGAATATAAATCTGTTCCAGTCACTTTGTATGTTTTATTGGGCAGCCATTAAATGACAATCTATGAACTGTATTATTTACGGTAAAAGGCTCGATGCATGTGCAGGCAGAGAAATATCTGACAAAATTATCCTTACGCTTTGGTGGGTTATGTATGTAAGTTGAACCAAAAATGAGCAAAATGTATCAGTTGCAAGGGGCTAACCAAAAAATAATACAGAGCTCATGAGGGCAAAACTGATGGCAAAGAACGTAGTATTACAAGCGTTTACGGAGGTGCCAATAAAGCACTAAAAGCTGAAATAAATCAGAAAAACAACAACACTTGTATGTTAGAGATGATGTTGTTTGCGAATTTGCCACAAACCGTTATCACTTTTGGGGATTTGGTCATATAATATGCGAACGTTTTTCGTTTGTGTTGCCACGTCTCTATAGCAGTGGCAACGGTTTTAAACGAAAACACCAGATTGTAGTTTCCTCCTGCCTCCTATTCATAGGGGCAGATAGAGCAGGCAGATAACATTTGCGCCATCTCAGCTGAAAATCACACACCACTGATTTGTGAGCAGATCAGTGTCTAAGGAGTAGCGGTATCAGTCCGCATATTTATCAGCAGAGCTTTTGGGCACTTTTCACCTTACTTAAGGTGGCTTCAACGAAAAACAAAGTAATCATCAATGTAAGGCATACAATGAAGTGATATACCTCGTCACTTCATTACCTTGAGCAGCATTGTTTTGAGGATAAAGTCCTTTATCTGCAGCCTGCTCATTACCTTATCTGTATGCAGGTGCTTCAGTGTTCTGCCGCTGAACGTGCCACCTCAAGGCAATATCATGGATCCTTCCGGCCTGTAAATTCATGTTGCAGGTCTGCTTCCCACAGCAAGTCTGTATTTCCATTCTTCCCTCGTGCTTAAAAAACAGCCTGTTTATGCCGTCAGATAACACCGTCCCCTGTTAAATTTAACAAATAGTTTTATTTTACAATACGGTAAAACCAGTATTATTAACTCTGTCCAGGCATTGTGTCTTATTCTTTTATATAGACTTGTAAATCTATAAGCTTCCTGTGGCTGAGCCCGTCATAATATTGCAGATGCATCAATCCTGTACAAAGCTGTATTCAGTGCTGAATCTGGCTGTGTTACGCGATGCTGCAACAGGACAGGTTCAGGCAGGTCCAGGTCAGCTCTGGTCGTGTATTGTTTCAGCTGCTTTTGGCGGCATAAGACTCTTTTCGGGAATGATTCATAGTACTTCCCGGATGAGCCTCTGGATGAACAGGTGGTTTTGGCTGACATAGTTGCTGGAACCTGCAGCGTCTTTTACACAACTTTTGTGGCAATGAGCCCATTGCTGCAATCTTTCAGGTGCGCAGCATGGCGGGTGCTGGTATTATTGCGTTGCTCTTAACTGTCTCCTGAAAGCAGGGCAAAGATAATTGCACTGTCAGTTAATGCCATACCCTTTACCTGTGCATTTGATGTAATTCTGGCTGAAAATTTGCATCATATGACAAGGGTCAAGGGAGTCAAAATCCTAACTGTCTCCGGTACAAACAGCCGGGATTAAGATGCTATAAGCACCGTAATTTATGGTGATCTGACGGCCTGACAAGATTAAGAATTACTATTTGCTCCGTTTAGGCTCACTGTTCTTGAAGTCAGTCACAGCCATACGGATCCGGTCTGCAGCTGGTGCTGCAGGGCGCTATAATATACGTGCTTTACCGGGCACATTTCCGGTAGCAGCCTGAGATGTCAGCTGAATAAAAGCAGCTGGCGCCGCCTATATAAAGCATTCAGTCTGCCTGTTTCATGTCGTTTACATGCAGGCCGGAACGGCCATGGTAAAACAACCATGCCGTTATCAGGAAAAATGGAGAGATATCAGATATGCGTAAAGCTGGTTTATTGGGCATGGGCCTGGCTGCGGTTGCAGCAGCTGCACTTTTTGCCATGCCTGTGCAGGCCCAGGTGCGCTATGAGGCAAGTCTGAGCGATACCACAGCCAAGGACTGGTCATCAAAGTCCTCCAGGATTGCCTGCATTCTCTCTTCTCACATTAAGGGATATGGACGTGCCGACTTTACTTTGCTGTCTGGTGCACAGCGCCGTCTGAGCCTTGAGATTTTCCCTTCAGTTGATGTCAACTCCAAGAGCCTGATGCGTATCATCTCAGCTCCACCAGAGTGGCGTCCACAGGGTATTGAGACTGATATCGGTCAGATTCAGCTCTATCGCGGCTTCGATCCTTTCATTGGTGACTCCGTATCATGGGCTGTATTACGTGCATTGCATAACGGTAATCGTGTGCTCTTCCCATATGTAAGTGAGCACCCTAACTATGCTGAAAGTATTGTTCCTGTATTAAGCCCTATGGGCTTCTCCGCTCCATACAAGGAGTTCGTTGACTGCTCAGCACAGCTGCTGCCATTTGGCTTTAGCGATGTAGGCCTGGTTGCTCTGATGTTCTACGAGACAGAAAACCGTATGACTCCATCATCTGATGCCCGCTTAAGACAGCAGATCGAGTACGCCAAGATCGATAACTCCATTAATAAGATCATCATTTCATCCTTCGGTTCTGGTCATGTTGACAATCTGGACAATATCGAGCTGGCCAAGCGTCGTGCTGAGACTATTTCCAAGGTATTCACCGATGCCGGTATCAAGAAGGATATTATTGAAATTCGTACCTACGGTGATGAGCAGCTGGCCACAACAGGTTATACCATGACAGACCGTCAGCAGTCATCCAAGGCCATTGTTGAGCTCCAGCGCGATCCATTCAAGGTTGACCGCCGTCAGGAGGTGGACATGCCTGATGTAGGTGTACCAGATTCATGGGAGCAGCAGTAATCTGACTCCCCAAGAGGCCGCAGGTGTATTACTGCAGGCTCCTTTAAGCCGGTCATAAACATACATACTCAATCTCAGGTATGTGGCCGGTCACCGGGTGCAAAGCATAAGTCCGGTACGGTGGTGCCTGCAATGCAGGCCTCTAGGACAGCAGTGATCCTGGCCCTTAGCGTGAGCCTGGGCGCTGCTGTTTTGTTTTTCAGCCTCTGCATCTCTACGCTGGCAGAGTCGCAGCTGCCGCAGACCTGCTCAGGTCTGCTCATTTATAAAGTGCCTTTATAAAAAGTGCCTTTCGCAGGCTTTCGGGTGTGCATCAGTGCATGCCGATCGTATGCAGTATGCTGTCTGCATCGTAGATGCCTGCTGCAAACAACTTGTTGTCAAATATGAGCGCTTGCTGACTTCAGTCCCAATGTTGTCTGCCAGCGTTTTACCAGCCAGAAAGTAGAGATGTATGAGCTCAGGAGAGCTTTCACAGCACAGCCATGTAAGCTGTGCAGTTACACGGCATAAGGTGTCCTGCAGCAGCCGGACCTGTGTCAGCTGTGTTGTCAGTAAAGCTGTATATGGCCAGACCTGATAAGCAGTGCGTGTGCAAGAGGTGCGGCTTTCCTGTCTGAGCAGATCAGGATTTTTTTGCAGAAGAAAGAGTAGTTGCTTATGGCTAACATGTTAAAAAAGATTAAGGAAATGGAGAGGCGCGAGCAAAACCGCAATCGTCAGCGTCTGACGATGGTTGCTATGGGCTTCCTGTTTTTCAGTGCTATCTTTTTCGGCGCAATATGGGCTTACATCATGACGGCAGAAAATGCCCGTCAGGAGTTATGTGAGCAGGGCATCAAGTCCATGTCTTACTCGGACTTTGCCAGGGCCCGTGCTTACTTTGAAGAGGCTGATGCCTCTGATGAGCCTTATGCCGCAGAATTTTTAGCATGGCTTAATATCAGCTCAGGCGACTATAAGGCAGCAGCAGCTGCTGCTGAGCGTGCAGTACAGTTCAGACGTCATTCTGCGTATGAGGTTCTGGGCAACCTGGCTCTGATTGGTTTTGGTAAGGCTCAGGGCACTGCAGCAGCCATTTCCTACTTTGAGCAGGGTGCTATCCGCATTGCCAATGATGAGGCAGCTCAGATTAAGGCTGGCACCATGGTTACCGACAACTGGTACGATGGTGATCCTATGAACATGCAGCCTGCCGACATTCGCAAGCGTGCCTCTCAGCTTTTCTCCGCCATGATTCATCGCGCTCTGCCTGTTATTGAAAACAATGAAGAGTTTGTTGATTTCGTACTGAGAGCAAATCAGAAAGGCGCAGATAATCTTGAGCTCATCCTTGGTGACATGTTCTTTGTCGGTAACAAACGTCTGGCATCCAATGCAGAATCGGCTGTAAAGAACTGGCAGGCTGCCATGGACAAGGGTGATGAGAATGCCCTGACCCGTCTTGCCGGTGCCAACTGGCATGGTTATGCCCTCAAGCGTGATCCTCAGACCGCCTTTGATCTGTACTCCAATGCCGCCGGAAAGAACAATCCTGTGGCTCTTTATGCTCTTGGCCTTATTGCCCTGCGCAGCAACTCAACCAATAACAGCAACGTAGCGGTAAAGTTCTTCAGCAGCGCAGCTGCTAACGGTTATGGACCAGCCAGTACTGCTTTAGGTGTTTTTGCCTTTACTGAGACCAGAGCAGCCGGTTCTCTGGGCACTGCAGCTCAGTGGCTGCGAATCGCCGCCCAGGAACAGCAGGATCTGGCAGGCCGCGTAATGTATGACCTGATGCTTATGTCCGGTAAGGGTGTAGGCAAGAACTTCTCTCGAGGCTTTGATGATATGCTTCAGGTAGCTGAGGTATACCGCCCGGCACAGGACATTATCGATTTGCTGCAGAAGAGAATTCCAGCCGAGCAGATTCTGAGTCAGGTTATGATCCTTGCAAACCAGGTCCTGCGTGGACGTGTAGCCTACATGGAAGGTGATCCTGTTTTCGAACTTGAGATTCTGGATCCTACTACCAAGGAGCCAATGTACCGTCCATTTACTTACTACAAGTCCGTAACCACTCTGAGCAAGTCATTTACCGATCATTTCGGTCCTCTGAACTTCACCCGTGTTACCGACTTTAACAAGGTAGACATCGACGGCAAGCATCTGCTCCATCCTTCTCTGGCCCGAGTAATTATTCAGTGCGCTCCGTCAACTGGTGTAACCGGCGGTTTCGGTGGTGACCCACGTATGCCACGACCAGAGCCACCTAAGGTTCCTTCTGTTTATAACATTGGCGACTTTGTACCACCTGTAGCTCTGGTTGAGTCACGTCCTTTACGTGACGACCATGGTCTGTTTACCCGAGTCATGTAATTTAAAAGCACAGCCTCATAACAAGGCTCAAATACAGACTCAATAAAACTTTGAGGCCCGCCAGCGACCTGTTTAAATCAGGAAGCTGACGGGCCTCTTTTTTTCTCAGCTATCCAGATCAGGAAAGCAGCTCTCAGGTAATATACTCTATAAAACGTTTTACAGATAAACCTCAGTTCTGGCACAGTATCCATTGCAACTAAGTAAGATAAAATACTTTATAAAGTATAATCCGTTGTCATGTACTTATGTTGTTCAGGCAGCAGTGTCAGCTGTTATGGATCTTAAATGGATCTAAGCAGGGGCATAACGATCAGCTATGAGTAACAGGCATAGTGCCGTGTCAGCTGGAGCTGGAGCTGGAGCTGGGGCAGGTCAGCAGCGGCCTGGGTGCCAGGAGTTAGCGCTCATAAACAAAAAGCCAGCTCTGTTTTGCAGAGCTGGCTTTATTGAACTGGCAGGGCCTCGTAGTGCGGCGCCATGGCTGTGCCCTATGGGACGTGCATAGTCATGGCTGTGCCCTATAGGCTGTTCAGGACTGAGGTCAGTCGTCAGTGTCGGCCTGAGTAATAACGTGAGTTCCGCTGACAATCGCCTGATCAAAGCGCTGAGAACCACGGATAAAGTCGGCAAGTTCTTTAAGGGCAGGCTTGTCGTTCATCTCAGAAAACTCAAGGAAGCGGGCCTTGTCCTGATCGCTCATTTTGTGCAGTCCAGTACGGGTCAGCAGGTTGAAGTTGTCATACTTGAGAATCATGGCAAAGGCTGAGCCAAAGAGCTCGCGGGCCTGATTGAGGTGGGCTGTATTGATCTCCTCGGTGCTCTTGCCCTGGTAGATAAGAGGCAGAGTAATCTCAGCAAGGGTGGACAGCATAGGCTGAACCATAGGGTTTACGGCATGTCCGGTTACATGAGGGGCAAGTCCGGTACGGCCGTGGAACTTGTTGAGATAGAGGTAATGGCAGATACGTTTGCCATCGTTAACCGGGTAGTTGTCCCAGATAAATGGCTTTCTGCCGAGTAAGCGGGTTACCTTTTCAAGATGCTCAGGGGTAATGTCTTCAGAAAGCACCATAGGTCCGGTCCAGAAGACCTCAACGCGTTGTGGCAGATCTTTCATTAGCTCATCGAAGTAATGCTCAGGGCGGGCACCGAAAATCTTGTCGAGCACAGGATCGTCAGTATAGTAGGAAGGGCAGATGATAAAGTGCTTTACATGCTCAGGCAGGTGCTTTTCCACCTCAGCGATAATGGCATTCTGAACGGCGCCTACATGTTCAGAGTCCTTGAACATGTCATCAAAGAGCAGACAGAAGATTTCACACTGGGAAATTCGGCACAGAGAGCTTACGCGCTCAAGCAGCTTTGCCTTGTCTTCACCCCATGTTGATGTCAGATTCAGCGGTGACAGAGCTACGCCAAAGTCCAGTCCTGCCTTGTGGGCGTCAGCTGCAAAGGAGGAGAGACTGGTTTCGTATTCTCCTGTGATTTCATTGCGCCAGTCATCTCGCAGCTGCAGATCAGCCTTGGGAGCATATATGTAGAATGAGTAACCACTCTTCTTTGCAAAATCATAAAGGTATCTACGCTCATCATCACTGTATGGGCGGCCGTAGAAGCCCTCGATAATTCCCAGATATGTACTGTCCATCACAGATTAAACTCCATCCTAAAAGCTAACCCTCGAGCCCTTTGAGGCCCACCTCTGATACATATTTCCAGCAAAGATCATTGCAGGAAAACTCATCTTATGACTGCAGACGCAGCAGGAAATCATTGTGTCGACATATGCACAGTTACAGGTGCTGCAGTGTTCTGCCATGGCGTTACCGTCGATATGACAGAGTGCTGTTAAGGCGTTACCGCCGGTATGGCAGTGTGCTGTTAAGGCATTACCGCCGGTAGGGCAGTGCGCTGTTAAGGCGTAACAACCGGTATGGCAGTGCGCTGCTGAGGCGTTACCACCGGTAGGGCAGTGCGCTGTTAAGGCGTTACCGCCGGTATTGCAGTGCGCGGTTAAGGCATTACCGCCGGTATGGCAGTGCGCTGCTGAGGCACATTTTGCCAGTCTGGCAGATCTGCCTTGACAGCCGTGCTGGGCACCGTCTGCTGCCGGGCATTGGTTGCATTATTACTGGTTGTTATCTTGACCCGTTGTTCCGGACCTGTGGTAATAATGCTCCGGTATGAGGTGTTGTTGCCAGTGAGTGCTCTGCTCTGGCATGTCTGAGCAAAGGCAGACATGTTAAGGCGGCCCACTGAAACAGGGTTTTGCGCGGTTTCAATGTCCAGGCAGGCGTATCAGATGCTAATTTTTTTCATGGTCATTTTGTTATGGCACCGTGCAATTGTCAATCGCTAACAGGTACAAGCATGAGCCACTGCACAATGTCTTCTGGCTGTGCCCGCATGTAAGGCACTGATCCTCAGCATGTTATGGAATATCACTTGTGGGTCCGACACGCAAAACATTAAAGGCACGCTCTACCCTCATGTGGGCCCGTCATGGATCCTTATAACTGCTATGCCATGGCACCGCCCCTGGCCTCAGCATTCCCTCCCTTTTTATCCGCGTGCAAGATACTGGCGTATCTGCACATCAGGATCCTTTTTTCGGCATTTAATCCATGAGCATTGTTATGGCTTTGTATGCCGCGAGCATAGTGCTGGCGTTCGAACAGTAAGTGTTGCTCTGGCTAATGGTCAGGAGGATGTGCCTTATCACGCATATCCATATGCAGCTCCATATGCATGGGGATGGGGCCATTACGACCTTTCAGGCCTGCTTTGTGGCCCTCAGGACCATTCTGGCCGGTCATGACATTCAAGGCGTGTTGTGGCCTCATATGGGCATCTGGCATGGGGACAGAGCGCGCTCATAAAGTGCTTATGAGGGCTGTATGTGCCATTATTGACCGGGCCGGGGCGCAGATTGCGGTGCTGTATTTTGATGGGCGGGCTAAGGCACTGTTGTCCGGGGGGTGTCATGGCTGGGCAGATTATGGCAGGACTGTTCGATTGTGGCAGGGCTGGGCAGGGCGGGGCACGTGAAATCTGACGGCATATGCTGCCGGGAAACGGCGCGCAAGGGAGGTATGGGGCTGCTTTATGAGGTGCAGGTCAGCTGCTGACAAATAAGGGGGTGATGCTGTGCAGTATGGGATTCAGGCATCAGGTGTCAGGGGCCTTTTGTATGTTATATGTGGCTTTTGGCTGGCTATACTATTATAATCTGTTGGTTTTATGGCCTGGCAATGCCAGCTTAAAAATAAGACGTTCACTCAGCATTGTGCTGGGAACTTGGTGCACCAAGTGGCAGTTTTTTGGGCAAAACAGCATTTTTTCAGTTAAACACTTTAAATATGCCTGGTCCAGCCCCATATAAACTATGGTTAGCCCAGTCTGACAGTACTCTTTTCAGGGAGTGGCTGTGTCAGAAGTACTTAATCTGTTTGACTGTATGGCACTTTTAGGCCTTATGGCGTGACAGTGATGTCAAATCTTACAGATAAGGGCAAGAACTGCGACTTGGTGCGGCAAGTGGTCTTATGACCAGTTTGCAATTGCATAAAACCGGCTCACACCATAACCACGAGGCAGTGAGTCTGTCACCAGGACCATACGGAATTAGCTGCATGATGCCTCATGCTTTTTAAGCTTAAATCCGTACAATAAGTCCCCGTCAGCTATGACCGGGTAATGAACATAATTCTGCACTCTTAATTTTGAGGTTTAACAATGCAGGTTACAATCGAGAATTTATCCTCTATTGAAGTTAAGGCTTCTGTTGTAGTCCCAGGTGAGAAGACCAAGGCAGCTTTTGATAAGGCCTTCAAGGAAGTTTCCTCCAAGGCCCGCTTCGACGGTTTCCGTAAGGGCAAGGTACCAAGAGATACCATTCTGTCCATGTACGGTCAGACAATCGTTTCAAAGACCGTTGACCAGCTGATCAATGATGGTATTTATTCTGTCTATAACCAGTTAGGCCGTCGTGTTGTCTCTGATCAGACCCCACGCCTGAGCTTTACAAACAAGGCCTTCAAGCAGGGCGAAGATTTTACTTTCGAGGTTTGCCTT
Source organism: Anaerobiospirillum sp. NML120449 (assembly GCF_023051105.1). GTDB lineage: Bacteria > Pseudomonadota > Gammaproteobacteria > Enterobacterales > Succinivibrionaceae > Anaerobiospirillum. Next base: position 51,536 of record NZ_JALKIL010000001.1, read on the forward strand.
GATGTTATCCCTGCTTTCGATGACTATGATTACAAGAGTGTAAATGTCGATTTCTACAATGTTAACGTTGAAGAGTCAGATATTGATACCGTAGTTGAGCAGCTGCGCAAGCAGCAGTCCAGACTGGAAGTTGTTGATGGTGCCGAGATTGCTGAAGGTACTGTTGCCAACATTGACTTCCTGGGCAAGAAGGACGGTGTTCCATTTGCCGGTGGCGATGCAAAGGGCTTCAACCTCGACATCGACAATGCTCAGATGATCCCTGGCTTTGTTGAGCAGATTAAGGGTCACAAGGCTGGTGAGGAGTTTGTTATCAACTGCAAGTTCCCTGAGGACTATCATGCAGCTGAGCTGGCTGGTGCTGATGCCACCTTTGATATCAAGGTCAACACTGTTTCTGCCCGCAAGCTTCCAGAAATCAATGATGACTTCCTTAAGGCCTACGGCTTTGAGGGCAAGAGCGTAGAAGAGTTCCGCAAGAACCTGCGCCAGAACCTCGAGCACCAGGCTGAAGGCCGTACTGTTCACTTCAATGTAAAGAACGCCCTGAAAGCCATTATTGACGTGCACGGTGAGTTTGAAATTCCTGAGTCCATGATCACTGAGCTTGCTAACCGTCTTGTCAAGTCTCAGTTTGGCAATCAGTTTGACTCCAAGCCTGATGTCAAGGAGAAGTTTGTAGAGTCCTACAAGATCTTGGCTGTTGATGAGGCTCGTGAGCAGTGCGTATTGCGCGACCTTATGGAGAAGGGCAAGCTCGATATCAATGTGACCGATGACGATGTTCAGGCTGTAATCAACAAGATGGCCAGCGACTACGAGGATCCTGAGGAGTTCAAGAAGGAAGCCCGCAAGAACGAGAAGATGCACTCCAATATGGCAAGCATTGCCGGTGAGAAGAAGCTTGAGACCAAGCTGAGCGAGCTGTTAAACGTTAACAACGTAACCAGGAACTTCAGCGACTTCCAGAAGATGCTTATCGAGTCTGAGCAGGCTGAGCAGGAAAAGATGAATGAGCGCATGCTTAAGTTTGTCCAAAATAACAAGAAGGAAGACTAATTCAGGCCCATGCAGTATCACTCTGCTTTAATCCTGATACCTGAATGAACAGACCCGGCATTGCCGTAAGGCTAAATCAGCTGGTAATTTCACAGGCACAGTCTTGCGTAACAGGTCCGTTACGCCACGGGTTAATATCCCGTCCATAATACTTTCAAAGGCTGTCACGCTTTCCGGCGCGACGGCCTTTATGTTTTGTGACCACTCAATTTGCAACCCTGGCCTGCCTCCACTCATCTCCCGGCCGTAATGGCAGCAGGCAGCAGCCTGGCATGCCATCGGCCGCAAACTGGTTGCCGCTGCATGCATGCCGTTGCCGTGCGTTCGCGCCTTGGAGATTGATGTGCAGAATGCGTCCCGATATGCTCTGTTGCGTTGCCTGGTAACAGTGGCTTACCGGGCTCAGGCAGGCTGTGGGCACGTGACGATCGGGGTGCTTTGCCATCCAGGGCTTGTGGAGACAGGGGCTTGCATGGCATGCCTGGTGCCAATGGGGACACTTTATTGCCGGTGCGGGTACGCCTGTTTGCTATGCCGCTACTGTTTCCTGCAAACCTTGCCTTAAATAAGCTATAATCTCTATCTTGCAGTCCATGTGACTGCACCGGCATCGTCATTAAGTGCCGGTGGTATATTGGAGTATCAGCAGTAAGCTGTGTGCTCCTGCAAGGCACAGACGGCAGGACCGTCTTTGTAAAATGCACATGATGACGGAGATCTCCTTTGTTATGTGCCAGTATCCACAGTCTGCAAGCTGTGGGCGTGCATGCAGGAGTTGCGCTGTGTTCTGCGCTGCCGGTTCAGACCGTCAGTTTATTTTTCGGGTAATTTTGGGAGTTGAGCGCTTCATGTCCGGTATAGACCTGCAAACAAGAATGTCCAGTCTCGTTCCGATGGTAATTGAGCAAACGGGACGCGGCGAGCGTTCTTTTGATATCTACTCGCGCATGCTGAAGGATCGCGTGATCTTTTTAACCGGCGAAGTACAGGATCACATGGCTGATCTCATCATTGCTCAGCTGCTCTTCCTCGAATCCGATGATCCAAACAAGGATATCTACCTTTATATCAACAGCCCGGGCGGCGTAGTAACCGCCGGTATGGCCATTTACGACACCATGCAGTACATCAAGCCTGATGTCTGCACTCTGTGTATCGGTCAGGCCTGCTCAATGGGTTCTTTCCTGCTGGCCGGTGGCGCCAAAGGCAAGCGTATTGCTCTGCCCCACTCACGCATCATGATTCACCAGCCGCTGGGCGGCTTTAAGGGTCAGGCCACTGACATCATGATTCATGCCCGTGAGACCGAGCGTATCAAGCAGACTCTTACTTCCATTCTGGCCGAGAACACCGGTCAGCCACTGGACAAGGTCATGGCTGACTGTGAGCGTGACAACTTCATGTCCGCAGAGGAGGCTCTGGCCTACGGTCTTATTGACCGCGTTATTACCCGTCGTGGCGAAGAGGGTACTGAGCGTAAGGATCCTCCTCCATCAGGTCCATCAGGCCGTTCCGGCAAGAAGTCCGGTGGCGATCCTGAGGGCGACGGCCCAGGCCCTGCAGGTCCTGGCGGTGGTGGCAGTGGCAGCGGCCGCAAGGGTCGTTCCCGCTCCTCAACAAAGATGTCAGCTCCAATGGCCCAGATTTTCAACTCTCTGGTCAATGCCGCACCAGCTGCAGGTCAGAGCGGTGCTGAGGCATCATCAGACAGCACTGTTAACAGTGCCGCACCAGAGAGCGTTGTAAACAGCGCTGAGGGTCCACTGACCATTGAGCCTGCTGCAGGTGTACAGATGCAGGATAACCCATCTGCCAATATGAGTGCCGCTGCTGCAATTCTGGCAGGCAGCATGGGTAATGCTGCTGCACTTATGCCAACAACTCCAGGCGGTGCCATGGGCGTGCAGGGTGCCATTGCATCTGGCATGTCATCCGTTCCTTTTGCCGCTGCCATGAGCAGTGGTTCTGGCGCAGAGAATGCGCTGATGTCAGCATCCGGATCTCTGACCAGTGTCATGCAGGCTTTCCTGCAAAATGCAGCACTGCAGCAGGGTATTGCCGGAACTGCCTCCCTTGATGCTCAGAGCGCTGCCGCCTCAGGTGCAGCCGCCGCAGCCGGTGCTGCCGCAAATAAAGGCGTAACTGGCGGTCAGGGACAGAAATAAGGATAGAGCAGTTTATGTCAACCAAGAAAAAGAATTTCTGTGCTTTCTGCGGTGAGTCTGCTACAGATACACGCTCACTGATTCAGTCCTCTTCCGGCTACTGCATCTGTACTGAATGTATCACCCGCTGCTACGAGATTATCAAGCGCAAGAACAAGACCAGCGCCAATCCTGTCCCTGGCGATCCTGGCTATATCGATCTGGACAATATTCCAACTCCACACGATATTGCCGCTCACCTTGACCAGTATGTTATCGGTCAGGAAGATGCCAAGAAGGTTCTGGCTGTAGCCGTTTACAATCACTACAAGCGTCTGCTGCAGACTGAAAGTGAGACCGATGTTGAGCTGGGCAAATCAAACATTCTGATGATTGGTCCTACCGGCTCAGGCAAGACTCTGCTGGTACAGTCTCTGGCCCGCTATCTCAACGTTCCTTTTGCCATGTCTGATGCCACTACTCTGACCGAAGCCGGCTATGTAGGTGAAGACGTGGAGAACGTTATCGTACGTCTGCTCAACTCATGCGACGGCAACGTTCAGAAGGCTCAGAAGGGCATTATCTACATCGACGAAATAGACAAGATTGCCCGCAAGAGTGAAAACCCATCAATTACCCGTGACGTATCAGGTGAGGGCGTACAGCAGGCTCTGCTCAAGCTTATCGAAGGTACCGTAGCTTCCGTTCCTCCAACTGGTGGCCGTAAGCACCCTAATCAGGCCATGATTGAAGTTGATACCTCTCAGATTCTCTTTATCTGTGGCGGTGCTTTTGACGGCCTTGAGAAGATTGTGGACAAGCGTCTGTCCAGCAACAGCGGCATTGGTTTTGGTGCTGACGTCAAGACCAAAGATGAGCAGATGAGCCTTACTGAAAAGTATCGCAAGGTCGAGCCTGATGATCTGGTCAAGTTCGGTATCATCCCTGAGTTCGTCGGCCGTCTGCCTGTTATTACCGCTCTTGAGGAGCTCAACCGTGAGCAGCTGGTACGTGTGCTTACCGAGCCAAAGAATGCCGTAATCAAGCAGTATCAGGCTATCTTCCGCTATGAGGGCGTTGAGCTTGAGTTTACTGACGAGGCTCTGGGTGCCATTGCCGACACCTCCATCGAGCGTCACACCGGTGCCCGTGGTCTGCGCTCAGTAGTAGAAAATCTCCTGCTCAATACCATGTATGACATTCCATCCGTGGACAATGTCAAAAAGGTTATTGTTGAGGAAGACACTGTCCGCAACGGTACCGAACCTGTTATTGTCAAAGACACTCCGACAACAGGACGTCGCTCCCGCTCCAGCAGCCAGTCCTGATGCAGGTCATTCATAAGACAGGCCTGGCCCCTCAGCCCTGCCGGGCATGAGGGTTACAGGACCTGTCAAAATGAATTTGCAGCTGATTAATCTTATCCCTGTGCCCCGTATGGCGCTAAAACAGTTAAGATATGTTCTGGCCACCTTTCAGTGGTGAGGCCAGGCGGAAAACATGGGGGTTGCAGCGCCTGGTTTGCCCGACAATCCAGGCTTTTTTGTTCCTGGACACTCAGGTGCTTTTCAGCCAGTGCCTGTCGCATTGATCCAGCGCCTGTCGCGCCGGCCTGGCCTGGCGATCCAGTTTTGGACCGTCATGGCAGGTGTCTGGCGCACAGGCTGCAGCCCTGTGCAGGCCACGGCCATGCCCCGGGCATGACCTGGGCATGCTCATGGATCTGCCCCCAAACCTGGGATTTACGCTGCGGCCTTACAGCCGGCCCGGGGACAGCTGCATAATCAGAGAATACTCAATTAATCACAGTAACGGCATCTTAATGCCGGTATAAGAAGAGAAAATGGTAAAAGCTAAGACTGCCTCACAGGAAAAAAACTCCAGGGATACAGAGAAGGAGGTCAACAAGGCCTCTGAATCTGCTGTCAGTAAGACCAGCCGCTCCAGGAGCACTGCTTCTACCAGGAGTCAGGCCGCTTCCGGTAAGGAAGACACTTCCACACGCAGAGCTTCGACCTCAGGTTCCGGCTCAAAGGGCGGTGATGGTGCCTCTTCAGGCAAGCCAGTTGACGCTGTTGTAGTTGATGAAAGCGGTAACACCTATCCTCTGGTAATTCTGCGTTCCATCATCAGCCCTGGCGCCAATGTCTCTTTAATTGCCGGCCGTGACTCTACTGTAATGGCCATGTATGAGGCTCTGGACAAAAACAGCCGAGTGGCCGTATTTACCCAGACTACTGATACTGAACTGCGTCCTGAAAAGGAAGATTTAAGCCGTATTGGCGTACTGGCCACAGTGCTTGACGGTGACTTCAACGAAAAGGATCAGTTCCGTGCCACCATTCGCGGTGAAAAGCGTATCACCATCAAGCGCATCATTGATGATCCTACCGACAACGTCCGTCATGTTGAGGTTGAGATTCTCAAGATTCCTGAGATCGACGAGTTTGTCGAGAAGCGCTATATCAACGCTCTGCATGCAGCACTGGATTCAGCTCTGGAGCAGCAGACCAGTGGCGGCCGCTCCATTCTGGACAAGGGCACTCCAGCTGAGATGCTTAACAAGGCCCGTCGTCTGTCTTCACTGAGCGCCATGTGTGATGCTCTGGCTCAGATTCTCACCCTGTCTTATTTTGACAAGCGCTTTGTGCTCGATACCTTAAATCCGGTAGCCCGTGCCAAGTCCATCATCGCCTTCCTGAACAATTACAGCTACAAGGCTGAAACTGACAAGAAGATTGCCGAAGAAGCCCGTGCTGCCATGGACAAGACCCAGCGTGACTTCTATCTGCACGAGCAGCTCAAGGCCATCAAGCGTGAGCTCAACCTCAATGTTGATGACAGCTCCGATATTGACGAGTACCGCAACAAGGTAGAGGCTCTGGACGCTCCTTACGAGGTTATTGCCCGTCTTAAGAAGGAAATCAACCGTCTGGCCTCCATGTCACCAAATTCCGGTGAGAACTCCACTATCCGCAATTACATCGAGACCGTGCTCTCGATCCCATGGCGTACCCGTACTCCATTAAACCGCGATCTGGCCAAGGCACGTGACATTCTTGAGCAGGACCACTATGGTCTTGACAAGGTCAAGGATCGTATCCTCGAGTTCCTGGCCGTACAGAGCCGCCGCGAGAACATTGATACTCACGGTCAGATTCTCTGTCTGATGGGCCCTCCAGGTATTGGTAAGACCTCTCTTGCCAACTCCATTGCCAAGGCTACCGGCCGTAAGTATGTACGTATTGCCCTTGGCGGTATGTACGATGAGTCTGAAATCCGTGGTCACCGTCGTACTTATGTGGGTGCCATGCCTGGCCGTATTATCCAGAGCATGATCAAGTGTGAGGTTAACAACCCTCTGTTCCTGCTTGACGAGATTGACAAGGTATCTACCAATACCTATCACGGCGACATTTCTGCAGCACTGCTGGAAGTTCTTGATCCTGAGCAGAACCGAAGCTTCAGCGACAACTATCTGGATCTGGAGTATGACCTGTCTCATACTCTGTTCATCGCTACTGCCAACAGCTATAACATTCCGCCAGCTCTGCGCGATCGTATGGAAATCATCGATCTCTCCAGCTACACAGCTGAGGAGAAGTTCCACATTGCCCGCGAGCATCTGCTGCCAAAGCAGATTGAAAAGAATGGTCTTACTGATGACGAGTTCGACATTTCTGATGCCGGCCTCAAGCAACTCATCACCCACTACACTCTGGAAGCCGGTGTGCGTTCTCTTGAGCGTATCATCGCCGAGCTGTGCCGCAAGACCGTCAAGGAGCTGATGATCAATCCTCCAAAGAAGCCTAAGAAGTCTGTTCTGGGCGTCAAGGAGATTGAGAAGATGATTGGCCCTAAGCGCTATGACTTCACCTCCAAGCTCAAGGAGAACCGTGTCGGCATCGTTAACGGTCTGTCCGTAAGCTCTGTTGGTGGCGACATGCTGCAGGTTGAGGTTATTGCCAATGAGGGTAAGGGCTCTCATGTACTGACTGGCCAGCTCGGTTCAGTAATGAAGGAGTCGGTATTTGCCGGTATAGCATGGATTCGTTCACACGCCCGTGCTTTCCGTCTGGCCCCTGATTTCTATCAGATGGTTGACCTTAACGTACACTTCCCTGAGGGCGCTATCCGCAAGGACGGTCCGTCAGCAGGCTGTGCTACCGTTACCTCCATCATTTCAGCTCTGACCGGCAATCCTGTACGTGCAGATGTGGCCATGACAGGTGAAATCACTCTGCGTGGTGATGTGCTCTCCATTGGCGGCCTTAAGGAGAAACTCCTTGCTGCCCTGCGTGGTGGCGTCAAGACTGTCTGCATTCCTTTTGATAACAAGAAGGATCTGTGGGACATGCCTGAGGTTGTGCTTAAGAGCCTGACCATCAAGCCGGTTAAGACCATAGATGAGGTTCTGGACATTGCTCTGGAGCACAAGCCTCATGAGTTTGAGCCTGACACCCTTGATGACTGGAAGCTCAGCTCCTACCTCAAGCGTGAAGAGCAGCGCCGTCGCAAGGAAGCTGCCGAAGAGCGCAAGATCTCCATGGAGATCAAGGACAGCTCTGAGACCTCCATCAAGGAGATTAAGAACTCTGATCCTGAGGCTGAGTCTGAGGACACTCCTCCAGCCCGTAAGGCTCCACGACGTCGCCGTCGTCAGGATGACGATGTCTCCGAGGAGAGCAGCAACAGGGACAGCAGAGGCGAGGAAGGCTCTGATGAGATCAAACGCCGCGCTCCAAAGACCCGCCGTACCCGCCGTCAGCTCATAACTGAAACTGACGCCTGAAACGGCACCAGCCCGGACCGGCAGCTCCTGCCATGGTGCTCATGATTGCCATGAGCCACCATGGCAGTGACCACCAGTCCCGGGCCATATCTTTGCTCAAAAAACACTCAGGCCCTGATTCTGCTGTAGCAGTTTCAGGGCCTGAGTGCTTATTGGTATCTGAATTTCGGCACAGCATGGCACAGCACAACGCAGCGCACAACACGACACAACGCAGCGCAACACAACGCGGCATAACGCTGTACATGACTGTGCCGTGCCGCTCCGCCGTCACCTGCGGCCTGCTGCAATGCGGCTGTCCGGCAGGGTGGCAGGTCAGACGGGCAGCCTGGCCTCAGGCTGGCGTGCATGAGCCGTAGCCTGGCGCCAGAGCTCTATCCCATATAAGGAGGATTCTGAGCGTTGTCTGCCTCTTCTTCACGTTTGTTCTTGCGGTACTGCAGGAAGTATATTCCGCCCAGCAGGGCCAAAATCGCAGCTCCAATGCCCCACAGCCAGCGTACATGGTTCATGCGGGAGCTGATATAGGACTTTGCATCCATTTCAGGGCTTACAGTAATGTACTTGCGCTCGGCCGGTATGGACAGAACACGGCGCTGCACCGGCTTGCGTGCTCTTACGACATCGGCACCTTCAGCGCGGGAGCCTACTTTCATTTTATAGCGCCACTGATTGCGGCCATTAGGGCGGTGATATACGTAGTAAACAGTTTTTGTTGCCTGAGAATGTCTGAGCCTGCCTGTAGCTGTATTGGCCTCGGAGTGAGGCAGAACGCGGTAGGGATGAAAAGCAAAAACGCCACGGTCAGTGTACTCTGAGGGATCCCTTATGGTTTTGGACTCCTGCCAGCCGGCTACAAAAAGGCCGATAGCCAGGATAAGCAACATAACCTGAAAAACAGTTTTGAATTTGGCAAAGAAAGACATGGTGTGACTTCCTGAATCATGACGGTGGCGGCCAAAAAGCGCGCTGTCATTAATTATGGCACCAGCCCCGGCAATTAACCGCGACTTCAGTCAGGTTTTGGCCAATTGCACAGCACCAGAACAGCCCAGCCCATCATCAGGGCACCCCAACCCATAACCAGGCCAGCCCATAACCAGAGTACCCCATCCCATAACCAGGGCAGCCCATCCCATAACCAGGGCAGCCCATCCCATAACCAGAGCCAGCCCAGCCCATCATCAGGTCCCCCCATTCTATATACCTCCCGCACCAGTAGCAGTTGCGGGGCAAGGCAGACAGCTGCAGCGGATGCTGCCCTGAAGCTTCATCCCTGGTCACAGGATCAGCCGCACAGCCAGCTGCAACGCTGCGTACACGTGCTTGCGCACTATGGCACACGGCGCCGTAGATGTTGACGAACCATGTAACTGCAAGGCTGCATCATTCCTCTCATTGCGTGCGGTGAATGAATGGCCCGGCTCATGAGCTAAATCATGAGAAGCAGGCTTATGACAGGGCATTGCTGCCATGCAGGACTGAGATATTTAAGAGCTATTGTGAGCCTCAAATGATAAAAGTTCTGTGTTCAGCTCAATATAAAAGCCCCCGTAAACTGCTGTAGTGAGCTTACGGGGGCTTTTGCTTAATCAGCTTCTGCGACTATGAGGCTGCAGGCTGAAATTTTAGGGGCTGAGTGATGATCAGAGCTCAGGTGAGGTAACTGGAGAGATAGCCATCATCTGAGGACGTTCAGCCCTTGTCATACGGGAGATCTGACGCATTTTGACCAGAGAGTAGGTCACCTCGTCAGGCAACCAGGCCTGAGCGGCGCCAAACATAATGCTGTCAAAAGCACCCATGCCGCTGCCAGAGCCTGGTGCAATGTGGTCAATCTCAATGCCATCAGGGCGGATGCGGGCCTGAGAGGCTGCATAGCTGATGGCATCAGAAAGGTTACCTACAGCATCAACAAGACCAATGGAAAGGGCATCGTCGGCAAGGAAGATCTGTCCCTCGGCATAGATCTCATAGTCATTTGGCTTAATGCCACGGTTGCGGGCTACCAGTTCAATAAAGGTCTTATAGGTGTCCTCTACTGACATGTTGAGCATAGCCTGCTGTGAATATGGCATTTCACGGGCAATGGCTGTCAGGGCCAGCTCATTGGTGACCACACCATCCTGATAGGCGCCATAGCGGTTAAGCAGGCGGTGGGCGCCAAAGCCAATGCCGAACACGCCAATGGAGCCGGTAATGGTAGTAGGGGTGGCGTAGATCTTTTCAGCCTGAGAAGCAATCCAGTAGGCACCGGATGCAGCTGTTCCGTTCATGGAGACAATCAGCGGCTTGAGGCTGTGCTTCTGGAAAGTCTCAAGGGCACGTCTGATACGCTCTGAGGCAGTAACACTGCCGCCTGGACTGTTGAGGTACAGAACTACAGCGTTTACATTGCTGTCATTCTGGGCCTGCTCAATGAGCGGAATGATATTGTCAGGAGTAAAGTCAGTAGGTCTTTCACCAACATCCATGATTTCGCCAATGCCGTAGATAACAGCAACACGGCCACTGCCACGGACATTTTTGTTCCCCTGCTGCATACGGCGCTCAATCTGACGGGCGGCCTCACTGATAGTCTTGATCTCATCGAACTGCAGGATATTGGAGGAGTCGGCGACGGCAATTTTATCAGCATGGCCTGCAGTGCCTGCACTTCCGACAGGGGCTGCAGTGCCGACGGCTGCTGCTCTGGCGGCTGGGCCACCTGCTGCAACATCAACACGGCCAGTTATGCTGGCTGCATTACCTGAGGCACTGGCAACAGCAGCAGTAGCGATCGCGCCTGAATCAGCGGCGGAAGCGCCAGCTGCAGATGCTGCAGAGACTGTAGATGCTGCAGATGCAGCAGGCAGGGCGGCACGGGTGCTGGATGCAGCTGCCTGGGCAGCCTCAGGGGACAGTCCCTTGAGTACGGCGGCGGCGATACGGCCTGCAGCGCTGGACATGATGCTGCTTTCGGCGCTGCCAGGAGTATTTACTGTTTTGACATCAATCTGAGAAAGGGCGCCTACACGGGTATTGCCATTGGTGCGCATATGATGACGCATCAGATAGTCCTGGTAGGTAATGATGGCCGGACGGTAAGGGGCGTCCAGATCAACATTGACCTCCTGAGCAAGGCGCTGGAAGTAGGTATCAATAGGAGTGATTTCATCAACAAGCCCCTGAGCCAGCTGCAGCTCACCACGGCTGCCACCGACGCGCTGAATCATCTGCACATAGGTGTTGGCCTCAGGCAGGATATTGGCACGGGTGGTCTGAGGACGGGCGGCCAGAGCCTGCTTGTACAGCTCCCAGGACTTGAATGCCAGAGCCTGATACTCACGGCGGACATCATAGGACATGCCGTTGAGCATAAATGGCTCCACAGCACTCTTGAAGTGACCGGCACGGAAGATATAAGGGGTGACATTGGCCTTTTCCAGCATGTCCTTAAAGTACAGGCTGGTCATGGCAATACCACGAAAGTCGATTTCGCCCAGAGGGTCCATGACTACACGGTCAGCATGGGCAGCAATAGCGTAGGAGGCCTGATTGTATCCGTAACCTACGGTAACCACCTCACGCTTGAACTCGGGGTCAGAGCTGCGACGCTTAAGAGCACGGGCATTATCCATGGCAGTACCAATACGCTGGGCCATGGACATGTTGATTGGGCCCATGTTATCGACACTGATGATGACCTTCTTAATCTTTTCGTCATTGGCTACCAGATTAAGGGCCTTTTCAATGGCGATGATTTCATGGCTCTGGCGGCCGTAGAGGGCCTGTTCCAGTTCACGCTGAAGATTGTCAAGGCTTGATGAGCTGAATGGAACTTCGCTTACAGGACCGCTCAGGTCAAAGTACAGCACCTCGGCTCCGACAGCCTGAGTATTGATCTGCTCTACTGTATTGGATGACAGGGAAATGCCGTTTTCTGTAAGGCTCTTGACTGCCATATAGCCGCCAAAGAGCACGAAGATCATCAACAGGAAGATTATGTTGAAGACAAAATTGCGGGCAAAGGTAATCCATGAGCCTACCTTGAGCAGGAAAGCACAGACAGCACCATGCTCGTCACGGCGGCGCAGCTCATACTGATCCCATGGCACATTGACTACATTGGTTCCGCCATTGCCACCAACACCACCAGGAGCTCCATAGCCGGCACCGCCCTGACGGGCATAGCCGCCCTGAGCTGCTCCCTGACCTCCCTGAGAGTAGGAGCGCTGATAATTCTGTCCTCCAGCGCCTCCGTTCTGTCCATGGGAGCCCTGCCATGAGGAAGAGCCGTATGACTGTCCCTGACCATAGGAGCCACGGTCACGTCCATATTCATTGTTATTCTGGCCGGGTCCGCCTCGTCCATAATTCTGGTAATTACCCTGAGCGCCATTGCGTCCCTGGTTGTAATTGCCTCTCTGATCACTCATCTTTTTGAAGATCTTCCCGTTGTTGTGGAAGCTTCCCAGGTCAGGGCACTTCCATGCAGTTAAAAGGTTCTATGCTCAGTACTGTGCCTGGCACGAAAACAGGGCCAATTTTAGCACGCTGCAGTGAATAATCTGTGCTTTTGGTGCACCACAGACCAATCAAAAAATGCTAACTGGCAAAAAGCACGGACAGCACAGTATTACAATCAACAGAGCTGTGTAAATGGTTAAATAACCATATGTCATTGCTTTTCTGTCCGAATTGCCAGTGGGTGTACTGTCTTACTGATCCCGTCGATAATAAAGACCCTGACAGGGGGCCTTTTATTAGCTGAATCACCTGATAAAAATGCGCCCTGAACCACTATGTGGGCTATTACCAGTCCTCAATTACAGTCTATGGCCATAAGCCCAACCCCTGGACAAATAGCAACTCAGCAAATACAGCATTGCAAAAAAAGCTGTACTGTCAACAGTAACTTTCGTTGCATCTTAAAAGCACAATTTGATAGAAATGGCCAAAAACAGCTTTCCCTGCCAGTATTATAGATATAATTGCAAAGGCACAGCAAAGCAAGGCTGCCCGTCCGCAGAGCAGGCATCAGCCTGGTTGCACAATTACGCGCCGCTCGCCTGCGTACCGCACACCAGAGCAGCCGCAAACCTGCGCGGCGCACAGATGCCATGCACACTGTCCCAGGCATGTCTTACTTACATACGTATGACCAGCATGCCACTGCAGTAATGGTCATCACATAACAGCACCATAAGTCTTAAACAAAAGACATGTGGACCATGACCGGAGCAGGCTTCCTGCACCTGCAACTGTATCTTGCATCACAGTAACAGCTGGTAAATTGTCATGGTTTCGTCTCGATGCAGGCAGTGGAATCGATTTTTCGTAGTGTTGTTTTGCACTAATCAGGAGCTTTAAGAGCATTTTGCCCTTGCTGTTTTCTGGAGTAAGAAGTTCCGTTCACAGGCACGTAAACGTATGTTCAAGTGTTGATATAAGTGGACAAACAGCGCTGATAATAAGGCATAAATACAATCAGAGGTTTTCCGTAAACGATTGAAATTGGCCTTTTTACAGTGTCTGGCGCGGGATATAAAATGGTGGTGCCGCGTATTTTTAACGTGCATAAGGCTTGAAATGTGCATAACATATACAGGTTCAGGGCAGTGCCAGTGTGCTTTGGCGTGCTGATGCTGCAGGGATTAGTCCAGTCTGAGAACTTTCCCGCACCCAGTAGAGAAATCAATGTCCTGATGCATAAGGATTAGCGAACCTGAGTCATCACAGGCATTGAAGCAGTAAAAATCAGATCGCGGATGTATGTCTGCGTTTTTTGCTGACTTGAATCACATGCTGTTTGAGAGAGAACATTCAGCACAGCTCTCCCGTCAGGGAATGGAGCTTCACAGTACAACTGAAAAGGAATTACCCTGAATGACAGGGCTTCTGTCAATGCATCATCAGGGTGTGTTTAGGACAATTTAGTGTAATTTTGGACGTCCGGTATGAGAAGTTTCGGCATTATCAAACGCCTGTACATGGGCTTTGGCTTTATCTGTGGCCTTATGATCCTGCTGGGTCTGGTGGCAGGTATCCTGGTAACCTTCGTTGACAACACCTTAAGTGATGTTAATGACGATCTTGCAGTAAAGCAGCGTCACGCTATCGATATGCGTGGTGCAGTTCATGACAGTGCCATTGCAATTCGTGATGCCGTACTGGCTCCAACCAAGTCCGAGCAGCAGAAGCACCTGACAACCATCAATGCGCTGCTCAGCGACTATGCACGTGCCAGCTCCGCACTGGAGAAGATTTATTCAGCCGGTGGCGATGAGCAGCAGATGGCTCTTTACAGAGACATTAAGAATGTTGCCAACCAGCTTCCTAAGACCAGTGCCCTTCTGGACATGGTGCGCAATGATCGCGTTGATGATGCACAGAAAATGCTCATCAGCGAGGTAGGTCCTATCTACACCGAGTGGCTGGTAGTGATTAATGCCTTTATCAACAAGATTGAGGCTACCTCTCAAAGCGAAGTGGTTTCAGTACGTTCCGCCTCAAGCAATCTTTTCTATTTCATTATCTTTGGTGCCACCATTTCCATTGCCCTGAGCATTTTCATTGCCTTTACCTCTGTAGGCAGCATCAAGCGCATTGTAGGTGGTAATCCTGAAGAGGCTGTGGAGCTCATCAAGCTCTTTGCTCATGGTGACCTTACTGTTCGTAACAAGACTCAGTACCCTGAGTCCATTGCCGGTTATCTCAACCGCATGGCCGAGCAGCTGTCCAATACTATTGGCAAGATTTCCACTCTTACTGATCACCTCAACGATTCAGCTCAGTCCTTCTCCAACATTGCTAACAAGAATGCTACCTTTACTGTGCAGCAGCGTGAGGAGACCCAGAACGGTAACACCTATATTGATGACCTCATTGCCGGCGTTAACAATGTGGCCCACCTTGCTAACAGTGGTGTGAGCACTGCCAAGAATGCTACTGTAGAAACCCGCAGTGGCGATGAGGAAGTTCAGCTGACCATTTCCAGTATCAGCGGTCTGGCCCATCAGGTGGAAGAGGTTGTGGGCATTATGAATCAGCTCAACAACAACTCTCAGGAAATTGGCAAGGTTGTTCAGATCATTGCTGAGATTGCTGAGCAGACCAACCTGCTGGCTCTTAACGCTGCCATTGAGGCAGCCCGTGCCGGAGAGCATGGCCGTGGCTTTGCCGTGGTAGCTGATGAAGTACGTGCTCTTGCTGGTCGCACCAAGGAGTCCACCAACGGCATTATCGATCTGATTAAGACCAATCAGGATCAGACTCAGCACGCCGCCACCGCCATGGAGAAGTCCAATGAGCAGGCTAACAGCGTAGTAGAGCAGGCACAAAAAGCTGGTGTATCTCTCAACTCCATTAATGCCGGTGTTAACGAGATTCAGGATATGAGCACTCAGATTGCTCAGGCTGCCAGCGATCAGAACAGCATTCTGGTAAAGGTAAGCTCAGCCTTTGAGCGCATCAGCAATATGGCTGACAGCGGCAATGAGGCCTCTCAGCAGATTGCCGAGCTTTCCAACAAGCTCATCGAGCAGTCCAATGAGTTAAAGCACCTGACCTCATCCTTCAAGTACTAATACCGCCAGGCTGCCCCCATGGCAACAGCTGATGCTGTTGCCATGGCTGCAGCCATACACAGAGCCACCCAGCCAAAGCGGTGGCCACCACCAGAGCCCGCCCGGCCCCATGCCCGGCGGGCTTTGTTGTTCCTGAACCATCATACTTACACGGCAATGACTCCCCCGAAAGAATACTGATGCAGGTAACAAGGTGACACAAAACTCAGTAACCTGCTGATATATTTCACAAAGTATTTTATAAACTATATTCCATGAAGACATATGACAGACCGCAACATCATGGCAGGCTCACCAGCAGTAAACTGTAACTGTAACTGTAACTGTAACTGGTACTGATACTTGTTATCTTTTAGCTTTGTATTTATAAAATATTTTATATAAATAATTTTCCAGGTGAGAGGGCCAGTATGTTTTTCACTGGAAGTGAGGCTGCAGGCGTGAAAAAAGGCCCATCCTTTAAAGGGATGGGCCTTTTTCAGCTAACACTGGTCGCAGGCACATTAATAAATGCGCGTATGACCAGATGTATTAGCCGAGCAGAGACAGACCAAGCTGTGGACGGGTGTTGGCCTGCATGAGCATAGAAGTGGCAGCCTGCTGAATAATGGATTGCTGGCTCAGGTTGGCGGACTCTTCGGCGAAGTCTGCGTCACGAATTCTGCTGCGGGCATCAGCCTGGTTGGCAGAGACGTTAGCCTGGTTGCGGATGGAACTTTCCAATCTGTTCTGGATTGCACCTAGTCCAGCGCGCTGACCGTCTACTGCACCAATCATCTTGTCCATTGCAACAATGATATTGTCAATCTGGTCTACAGTTGCCAGCTTAATCTGGCCTGTTGCCTTATCATACATATTGCCAAAGTCAGCAACATTACCAAGTGTTGCGATCTCTGACATCTTCATTGAGTTAACTTTGAACTCAATGGTATCGCCCTTGTTAGCACCAACCTGAAGAGTCATGGTGCCTACGTTCTTAGCACCGGCACCACCAGTGCTGTAGATGTCGTTAGCGGTACCGCCGCCGTCCAGAACGGTCTTGCCACCAAAGGTGGTCTTCTGGGCAATACGGTTGATTTCAGCTGACAGGGCAGTAGCTTCCTTTTCCAGAGCGGTACGGTCTTCAGCAGTGTTGGTACCGTTCTTGGCCTGAACAGCCAGAGTACGGATCTTCTGCAGCATACCGGTGATTTCGTTCATGCCGCCTTCAATGGTCTGGGCAAGAGCAATACCATCAGAGGCATTGCGGTTACCCTGGTTGAGACCATTAATCTGAGTGGTCAGACGGGAGCTGATCTGTAAACCGGCAGCGTCGTCCTTAGCAGAATTAATTCTCAGACCTGAACTGAGTCTCTGGTAGGTTGTGGTCAGCTGATTCTGAACATTATTCAGATATCTACGGCCATTGAGCGATGACACGTTGGTATTTACATAAACTGCCATTGTTATCTCCTAAGTTCTCATATCTCTCAAGGTACTTTATAAAGAAAATTGTGCAGCGTTCATACAAAACTGCACTTTCTTTAAATGAACTTATATGTTTCCAGAAGTGTACCCTGGTGTTACCAGACTGTTTTGCATGCAAATGCTGTAAGGTCTGGTGGCGCAATCTTGCATGCGCTAATGGCGTTATTAATTAACCGAGCAGGGAAAGACCAAGCTGAGGACGGGTGTTGGCCTGCATGAGCATTGAAGTGGCAGCCTGCTGAATAATGGACTGCTGGCTCAGGTTGGCGGACTCTTCGGCGAAGTCTGCGTCACGAATTCTGCTGCGGGCATCAGCCTGGTTGGCAGAAACGTTAGCCTGGTTGCGAATGGAGCTCTCCAGTCTGTTTAATGTATAGCTATACATTAAACAGATTATGTATACTGTTTTAACAACTCTAGTGTTTCGCTATAATTACGATAAATAAGGCATTCTTTCCCTATACTCTATTCATAACTTCTCAATTTTATAACCTGCCAATTTCCCCCTTTCCTACCTATCCCCCTCCGTCAGGCTTGTACAGAGCTCCCGACTTAGCTCGTCATATTTCTAAACTTCCCTTTCCTATCATATTTGTCATAATTTTGTCCTGTTATTTTAATATTGATCTATTTATATCTAATACCGTAAAGTGTTCAGCAGGGACTGTTTGACTTACAATTATTAAGTATAGAGATTTTAGGCACAAAAAAATCGCAATCTGCGATTCAGATGCGATTATCAAGCATTTGAGATTGATTTTGCAGTAAACTTTGTGATTATTAAAACAGTATACATAATCTGTTCTGCATTGCACCTAGTCCGGCGCGCTGACCATCTACAGCTGCGATCATCTTATCCATGGCCTCGATGACCTTGTCAATCTGATCTGGAGTAGCAATCTTAATCTGGCCGGTGCCCTTATCATACATATTGCCAAAGTCCTGTACACCGCCTAAATCAGCGATCTTGGACATCTTCATGGAGTTAACGGAAAACTCAATAGTATCGCCCTTGTTGGCGCCTACCTGAAGGACCATTTTGCCCTTATCACCAGGATTTGCGCTGCTGTAGATGTCGTTGGCAGTGCCGCCGCCGTCCAGAACAGTTTTGCCACCGAAAGTGGTCTGTGAAGCAATACGGTTGATTTCAGCTGACAGTGCAGTAGCTTCCTTCTCCAGAGCGGTGCGGTCTTCAGCGGTGTTGGTACCGTTCTTGGACTGAACAGCCAGAGTACGGATCTTCTGCAGCATGCCGGTGATTTCGTTCATGCCGCCTTCAATGGTCTGAGCAAGAGCAATACCGTCAGAGGCATTGCGGTTACCCTGGTTAAGACCATTAATCTGAGTGGTCAGACGGGAGCTGATCTGTAAACCAGCAGCATCGTCCTTGGCAGAATTAATTCTCAGACCTGAACTGAGTCTCTGGTAGGTTGTAGTCAGCTGATTCTGAACATTATTCAGATATCTGCGGCCATTGAGCGATGACACGTTTGTATTTACATAAACTGCCATTGTTATCTCCTAAGTTCTCATATCTCTCAAGGTACTTTATAAAGTAAATTGTGCAGTATTCATGCAAAACTGCACTTTCTTTAAATGAACTTATATGTTTCCAGAAGTGTACCTTGCAGGTACCAGACAGTGTTACAGGGCAATGCTGTAAGGTCTGGTGGCGCAATCTTGCATGCGCAAATGGCGTTATTAATTAGCCGAGCAGGGAAAGACCAAGCTGTGGACGGGTGTTGGCCTGCATGAGCATAGAGGTGGCAGCCTGCTGAATAATGGACTGCTGGCTCAGGTTGGCAGACTCTTCGGCGAAGTCAGCGTCACGAATTCTGCTGCGGGCATCAGCCTGATTGGCAGAGACGTTAGCCTGGTTGCGAATGGAGCTCTCCAGTCTGTTTTGTAAAGCGCCAAGACCGGCACGCTGACCATCAACAGCACCAATCATCTTATCCATGGCGTCAATAATGCTGTCAATCTTGGTTGCGTCGCTAAGCTTGATCTGGCCGTCAGTCTTGTTATAGAGCTGGTCAAAGCCCTGTACGCCGCCTAAGTCTGCGATATTAGACATCTTCATAGCGTTGACTTTGAAATCAATGCTATCGCCTTTGTTTGCGCCAACCTGAAGAGTCATGGTGCCGACCTTATTAGCGCCACCACCACCAGTGCTGTAGATATCGTTGGCGGTACCGCCGCCGTCCAGAACGGTCTTGCCACCAAAGGTGGTCTTCTGGGCAATACGATTGATTTCAGCTGACAGGGCAGTAGCTTCTTTTTCCAGAGCGGTGCGGTCTTCAGCAGTGTTGGTGCCGTTCTTGGCCTGAACAGCCAGAGTGCGGATCTTCTGCAGCATGCCGGTGATTTCGTTCATGCCGCCTTCAATGGTCTGGGCAAGAGCGATACCGTCAGAGGTATTGCGGTTACCCTGGTTAAGACCATTAATCTGAGTGGTCAGACGTGAGCTGATCTGTAAACCGGCTGCGTCATCCTTGGCAGAATTAATTCTCATACCAGAACTGAGTCTCTGGTAGGTTGTGGTCAGCTGATTCTGTACATTATTAAGATATCTACGGCCATTGAGCGATGACACGTTTGTATTTACATAAACTGCCATTTTATTTCCTTATTCTCATTCTCAGGCAAGATACTTTACAAATGACTATATACAGGATTCCTTTGCGGAAACCTGCATCTACTCCAGACCTGCTGAACAGTTGTCAGTAAGGTATCTTGCGCTTACCAGCAGCTTTCTGCAGCGAAATGCTGTTCGTGCTGGTCGCAATACAAATAATATCGGGGCACATATTTTCATCTTTACCCACGATTTTTAATCCGATCCGATAAATTGGCACATTTGCTGTTCAGTGAGTTTATTTTCTGTGTAAATCATTCTGCGTTAATTTAAGTCTGTAGATGCATATTTTATGTCAGTGATATCTATGCGGTTCCCGCTATATAACAACCGTTTGTAATTGCTGTGTGCAGGCTTATTTGTGGGACATGTGCTTGTATGGCAGTGTGCAAAAACGTGCTTTTTCTAGATACATAAAATATGGTATATTAGATATCAGAAACAGTCAGAAAACACAGAATTTTTTGTCTTCCCTGCAGTATGGTTATATCGATACTCTGACTTACCTGTTTCAATCATCATTCATAAGGTTCAGCAGGCTGAGCTGACTGGCAGGGCTTATTTGCTTTGCGCTGCTTTGTCCTGGTTGTTTCAATCATCATTCATAGGGGTGGCAGCAGGTTGAGCAGGCTGGCAGGGCTTATTTGCTTTGCTTTGCGTGGCTTTGTCCTGGTTGCTTCAATCATATTTCGTAAGGAGTGGCATGCTCTCTTTGTGTGCTTTACCTGCTGTCAGGCAGTGCTACGGGAGAGGGCTGCACATTTGCATTTCCATCTTCGTATTCGTCTTTCTGAGTTTTTAGCATTGCGGAGCAAGTCATACTTGTCCTGGCCTGATGGGCATCAATCGTGCATGCATGTTATAGCCTGTCATCAATTACGACTGTTACAGGAAACAGAATATACAGCTGCAAGAAGACCTTCCCCGGCATGTGGGGCTCATAAAGAGGCGTGCCTGTTCTCTTTTTCAGTCCTTGCCTAAGTGGGAAAGGGAGAGTTTTTTCTCTTTTGTGAGCATTTAAAGTAGACACTGTGTCCCAGGGCAAATTCTGGCTGTAAATTTTGCCGTCAGGGCAACAGTTATGTTCGCAAATCTATTCTTCAGTAAGGGATGCTGTGCTCAGGAGACGCAGGGACGTTGTCTGCGAAAAACACATATTGGGGTAAGCATATGGGTGAGTGTCTCAAGTCCTGTGTGGAAGAGCTCTACAGTGAAGAGCTGGATGCTTTGCGCGCCTGCTGTCAGGGGGTTAGACCTGATGGCTGGATGCTTACGCCTGCTGCTGTCAGAGATTTCATTCTGGGACGCGCGCAGCCTCTTGTTTATCAGGGCAAAAGGGTGAGTGTCAGCACCAAGTTCTTTGGCAATGACGAGCTGGTTAGCAACTGTATCAGTACCCTTGCCTCAGGACGTAATGTCCTGCTTGCCGGACTTCCTGGTACAGGTAAGTCATGGCTCTCAGAGCTGCTGGCCGCAGCCGTGAGCAATAACAGCCGTAATATCATCCAGGGCACAGCCGCCCTTAAGCCCTCAGTACTGCGTTACACCTGGAACTGCGCTGTAACAGCAGCAGTCGGTTATGTGCCTGACGCTCTTATTCCTGCTCCTTTGTTCCGTGGCATGCAGGAAGGCATTATTACCCGCTTTGAGGAAATATCCCGCACCTGTCAGGAAGTTCAGGACACCTTGCTGTCCATACTTTCCAGGCGCCATATCACCATCCATGAATTTGCCCAGCCTCTGTGTCTGAGAGCATCAGGGGGCTTTGCTGTTATTGCCACAGCTAACACAGCTGATCCGGGAACCTTCCCAGGTCAGGCATTGCAGGCCTTGTTTGATGTTTACACAGTAGAGCCGGTCAGGGATACACAGGTAAAGCTGCGTATGATGGAAAGCGAGGTCATTAACAGCTCAAAGGACAGAATGGAGCTTACATCTGACAGATCAATGCTTGATCTGGTGATGTCCGTTTATGACGACATCAGAAGCGGCAGTGCCTTTAATGAGCTGCAAGGGCATCAATATCCTGGCTTTGGAGCCTCTGATTTATCGGCTGTGGCTGCCTTTGCCTCGGTTTCTTCAGCAGCGCCCGCCCTGTCACCGCATCAGGCTGTTTCCTGTCCGGTAAAGAATCTGGTAACGGAAAAGTCAGCAGAACCAGACACGCACGCCTCCGACAGTGGCGTACCGAATGACTCAAGGCGCGAGGACAGTCTTACAGATTCAAAACCTTAGCAGCTCATAATACTGGGGCAGAAACATATACATGGGCATGGTAAAGGACCGGTGCTGGGACAGCAGGCAGTAAGAAAAGCTCATGACCATGGTATAGGCCCGGTGCTGGAACAGCAGGCAGTAAGAAAAGCTCATGACCATGGGCCTGTCAGCAAGTCCTGGTCATGGTCCGGGACGGCGTCAGATAGCAGATTAAGTTTGTTTTCATACATCACACACACCGCAGATATGGGAGTGCACAATGGCTTCGCGTCATGGTCTATTTGAGCAGTCAGCTGAGCACAGCTCATTTGCTGCGGTCGGCGCACGCCCTGAAGACAGACATAGCAGCAGTGCTGACCATGACCGCCACTTCAGACATAAGCCCTTTACTGACATTTCCTCTGCCAGCTCCTGTGGCAGTGACACTGATATCACCAGACCTGAGGCTGCTCAGCTTGGACATGGTGATGCTGACCTGAATCTGCTTTGCTCCCTCAAAGAAAACAGCATCCATACCCATACCCAGCAGCAGTGGTGTGAGCTCATGAAAACTCCTCTGAGCAACGGCCTTCCTGCCTGGCTGTCTCCTGAGTTCATGGCTGAGCATGCTGCAAAAGCTCTTGATTTTGACAGCGACGTCCTTCTGGTTCCTGTGCGCCACAGCTCCATGGCTGTTTCTCTTCATCTGCCACGTATCATTGAAGCTTACCGGCCTGATCTGGTTGCCATGGAATTTGGCCCGGCTCTCAAAGAGCACTTCAAAGATCTCACCCACCCTGAGCTCAAACCACCAGTAGCCATTGTGATGTCCTCTGATGTAGGAGCCGCATGCTACAGGAATTTGTCACCAGTGGCGGAGTCTGCAGGGGGAGCTTCAGGCTCATCTTCAGGCTCATCAGACGGGGCATCTTCAAGCGCATCAGACAACTCATCTCCAGGCTCATCAGAAAGCCCATCAGCTCGATGCCGTGATCTGCTGACAGAGCACGGCTCCTGTAATTCATCGGTCACTGGTAGTGATGACAAATCATCTGAGATGTCTGAGATGTCTGAGATGAAAGTTATAGGATCCTATCCGGTGCTGAGCTGCTCGCCTGAGTACACCATGCTGGTTGAGGCCCGTCGCCGCAATATTGATATTGAGCTTATCGATCTTGATGCTGATGAAATGCTCTGGCTTGAGGAGCGTTATGGAGGTGCCGGATCAATTGATTGTGACGCCATGGCAGCCCATGGCGGCAGTGTCTTTGATGCTGTGAGCAGCCTTGAATTCAGCAGGGTACTGCTCAATGCTGACGGATCACATGAGCGCAGCCTGTTCTGGAATAAGCGCTTTGAAGCCAATGCTCTTGGGATGAGCAGCATGCAGTATCTGCATGAGTTCTATATCAATCTGTACAGCCTGTACCGCTTTGCCCGTGATGAGATCAGCTCTGTTGTTATTCAGCAGCGTGAGCGCAACATGCTCGCTCACATCGCCCGCGCCCGTCGAACCCATAAACGCATCATGGTGCTGACAGGAGGCTTTCATACCATCTCTCTTTGTGACTGCCTGCACTTTAACAAGCCTGCAGCTGCACCTGTCTTCATTCCATCTTTCAGGAAAAAAGCCTGTATTATTCCGTATTCTTTTGATTACGCTCATAAGTGCGGTCAAAGCGGCCCAGGCATAGAGTTCCCTTATTACTATCACAGGCTTCATCAGGCCATAACCAGCACTACAGCCTTTTATCCACGCCCTCACATAAGCCATGATGCCCTTGCCAGCACATCCTCCTGCACCAGCACCACAGGCTGTGCTGCGGCTGCTCCGGCCGCTCCGGTGAATCATGAGGCGCCTGCTGCTCCTGCTGCTCAGTCACTCTTACCCGTCGTGCAGGCCCGGCCACTGGCTGGTGCTGCAGACAGCACTGCAGCTCAGGTATGCGGTGAGCGCGAAGGAGCCGTGCCTGAAGGAGCTGTACCTGAATGTGCCGTACCTGAAGGTACAGCCGAAAGAAGTGTTCATCACACTAAGCCATCTGCCAGGCAGCGTGATGCCTGGCTGCATTACCGTGCTGATATCAGGGAAATAGAGCGCGCGGTGCGCTCGGTCAACTTCCACTTTATGTCTGCAATCAGGGATGAGCGCGGTGATGAAGTGGGCGTTGCTACCTTGCTGGAGTGTGAAAAGATTATGCATGGCCTGGCAGCCTTGCGCGGGCTGACTGTGCCTTCGGTATATGACCTTATTGATGCCGTGATCTCCACCTTTATCAAGGAAGAGCTTACTGAGGATAACGCCGTAGTTAAAAACACCATGGCAGCTCTTAATGCACTGCATATGGGATCAGTACCGTCTGATATCAGGGTACCTGCCCTGTGGCGTGACTTTATGCAGCAGGCTGTGTGCTTTGGTATCAGTCTTAAGGACAAGCATGAGCATGCAGCCCAGATAGATATCTGTGCCGGGCGCGAGCAGCTGCTCTTCAGTCAGTTTATTGCCCGCAGTGGCTTTATAGCACCGTCTTTTCTGACATATTTTCCTCAGATGCGCAGCCGCTCCGGAACAGTGTCCTCATATGAGCAGGTCAGCTGGAGTTTTAATGAAGATGCCATACGTACTCTGATTGGCCTCAGTCATACAGGTAGCAGTGTGGAGCATGCCTGTATTACCAGGATCTCAGGTCAGCTTGAGCATTACACTCACGATATAAGACAGCTGTGCGCCCTTTTCATAAGTTCACTTAATATGGGGCTTACTGAACATTTCATGAGTCATAAAGACCGTATAGCCCAACTGATATCAGAGGCCTCATGCATAAGTGATATTGGAGAGTCTCTTGATGAGCTTAACAGCTATAGCGTGCTGGTAAAGACGGGAATTTGCGGATCTGACAGCTGGCAGTACCTTATCGACGCTCTTTTGCGCCGCTATCTTGAGGTGCTTGGTGAGACCGGCATGGTTGCCGGGGAGAGCAGGCAGGACTTTATTGCCTGTGCACTGCGTATTGACTGGTACTTCTCCCGCAATGAGCATCTGTATGATGAGTACCTGAGGGCACTTGAAACTGTGGTGTCTGACAGCAGGATCAAACCTTTCATTACCGGTACTGCCCTGGCTTTACTGCAGATCAATGGACACCTCAAGGTACAGCTAAAGGGTCAGCTCAATGATCGTTGCCCTTGTGAAAGTTCAGCTCATATGACGCTGAGCATAGCTGATGCAGTCAGTGATGCCTGTCTGCGTGAGGAGCTGCTCTATGCCCCGGCTCATATAGCCATGACCTCGGCATATCACAGAGACGGCCTTAATATGCTCATAAACGACCTCAGTCAGGTTCTGTCATGATCCCTGATGTAACCTCACCCTGGTGAAATCATAAGAGTTTGCAAGACAAATAATGGACACATTGAGTAATGGGCACAATGCTTTTCTATGCAATGCCCTTACTTTTCGATGCAATGCCCTCAGGCGTAGTACATCCCACCAAATTCCCTGACCCGGGCAGTCTGGTCCTGTCATACCTGAGCACCTGCTTAAAAGGAGTGACAGTGCCGGTCAGGGCAGGGTAATGCCATGGCCATGGCATCAGCCATGAATCTGGTCGGGTCTCAAAGAAGCGGTCAGGAAGTGTAGTGTCAGGGAATGAGCCTCGTCCGTGGCCATGGTTGTGGTTCCGGGAGGCCATAAGGAAATGTAATTACAGGGCAATGCCCATATCAATGGTCCTGGTCGGGACTGAAGAAGCGATCAAGAAAGGCAAAGTGGGGCATGAGCAGCTGGACTACCGGTCCTGTTATCACTGATCCTGTAATCGAGCCCTCACGTACTCCCGTAATCACACTCATGTCTGACTGCCACAGCGATACCACTACGGCGATGAGAACGAATGACAGGTCAAAGATCAGCTTTACCGTTCCTATACGGTAATTACGGCTGCGGGCATAGAGCACCACAAGCCCGTCGCTGGGAAGCATGACCACACTGGCGCGCGTTTGCAGGGTAATACACAGTCCAATGTTGTTATCTATATTCTGTTTTAGAAAGTATCTGTACAGAACATGGTATTTGAACATGGATGAAGTGTATGAAGGAGACAGGCTGCCTCCCTGTGCCTTTCAGTAACTTAAATACTGAAAAGTCGCAAGAGGCGGGCTCACTCAGAAAGCATGTGGGCAGGGAATTCTGCATTTAGTCGGAGCTGTCAGGCGGCACATGGGATCTGTAATTTGATCATGGTACGGAGCTGTCAGGATAACAGCGGGCATGGGGATTGTGCGAGTGGCGGGCTCAGTCAGGAGGCATTGCGGTCATGGGGATGTCGCCCTCAGCGGTGCTGAGGCGGTCAGGAGGCAAGTGGAAATACCTGATATGGCACTTAACGGTAATGCAGGCGCGCATGAAAGACAGTCATGACCTCGTTGCCTTGAGCGTATCTGCTGCGTACATGCCTTGAAGTGATAATACTGTCAGACCGGGCAGAACCTGACATGGTGACATGTTGACATCAGGGTACTGTAAAAAGCATCAGGGGACAGAGTGTATGGCACTTGTGTCCCCTGATTGTTGTTCGGGCAGCCTGGTACAGGCGGCTGCCCCTGACTGCTGTCTCCTGCCGGAGCCAGGATGGTCAGACTGTGTTATTTGGCGGTGCCGGCGGAGGCGGCCTCAGCTGCGTGAGCCTTGAGGTCATCGGAGATGTCGTAGCCGAACCACTTGTTGGAGATCTTTGCGAACTCACCATTTTCAATGATACGGTCCAGACCTTCGTTGATGAGGCTGAGCAGTTCTTTGTTGCCCTTGCGTACGGCAATGCCATAGTACTCGTTCTGAGCGGAGGTAATATCGCGTGATACTACGATTTCCTGGTTCTTTGGATTCTGGGCAAGGAAGAAGTCGTTAACAGGACGGTCGTTTACTACTACGTCACATCCACCGTTCTGCAGCTCAAGATAGGTCTCAGGTGGGGAGTTGAACTGCTTGAGCTGAGGGTTCTTGAGAGTCTTCTGCAGGTACAGAGCACCGGTGGTGCCAATCTGGGTGCAGATTTCAGCGCTGGAGATCGACTCAAAGGAGCTGTAGCGGGAGGCATCATCCTTCATAACCAGATAGGTCAGACCACAGCGGTAGTATGGGTCGGAGAAGTCAACGCGCTCGGCACGCTCAGGGGAAATGGTAAAGCCTGAGATGATGAGGTCAATGTTGTTGGTAATCAGGGTAGGGATAATGCCGTCAAAAGGATAACCCTTCATGTCTACGGTATAGCCCATTTCCTTTGCGATGGCATGAATAAGATCCACGTCAAAGCCGATAAGGTTACCCTTATCATCTGTGTAGGTAAAAGGGGCAAAGGCAGCATCACAGCCTACCTTGAGCACCTTGTTGCCGGCATTGCTTACACCGGTGTCACCGGCGGCGACAGCAGTACCTGCTACGCTAAGACTCATGGCCACACCCATGGCCATTGCGGATAATTTATTCACGGTACCCATTAAAGGTCTCCTGCTCAAAAGCGATACAGCACTGAATTTCCCGTCCGGCTGGGCCTGAGGGACTCAAAACAGTGGAGGTGAAATTCCAGATTCTATGGGGCCTTACGTCTGTCTGCCGGGCATTTCTAAATTAAAAGGAGCCTTAGTGGGCAGGACCGTCAACAACCTGCAAAGACTTCAGGGCAGAGCCGGCAAAGCCTGTTGTGCTTCGCTCTGGAGCTGCAGGGGCAAAGACCTGAGGCCTGCGGTAACAGCATAGAGCTCAGACGTGGCATAAACAGGCATAATTTTATCCCAAAATCCTTTTAAAGCCCTTTTATTGAGCAAAAAACACTAAGGGAGAAAAAAAATGAGCGCAAACAGTGCGTCTTGCCCGTAAAGGGTTCAATGTGACATTTCACATCATAGCAGTGCCATTACTTTTCAGCTCATAACTGACTGCCAGTCTCTGCCACATAGTGCACCGCGCCGCCCCTGGCGCTCAGTCCGACCAGGCCCAGCAGCTCCCCGCGCACTCATGACGCAGCCGTCCGGATGCCTGCACTACAGTATGGCAGAAGCTGTTAACCTCCAAAATAACAGGAGCGGCCGCCATTCAGCGCCGGACAGGGATCCTGAGCACTGTTTAGATGAAAGCAGCCCGTCGCCATCAGTCCACTGCGTAGATACGCATGTATCTGACCTGAGCATACTGTACTGGACACAAAGGGCGATACAGTAGCCTGGTGAGCGGGCGCTGCCAGATAGATAACAGGGTGACGGTACTGTCTCAATTTGTGTCTTATCACGGCAGTATATACAACACCTGCTCAATGTGGGGGCCTGACTGTGCCTGCTTTATGAGTGTGGGGGAGTAGCTTTGCCAGGGGCAGATGTGCCGCGCATGGCAGTGCTGACGCAGCGCTGCCACTCATTGGGGGGCTTTGCGAGTGTGGGGGAGCAACTTTGTCAGGGGATGCAGTGCCGCGCTTGGCAGTGCTGACGCAGCGCATACGCAGCGCTGCCACTCATTGGGTGCTTGCTGAGTGTGGGACCTGTCTTTGCTTTTCTTGATCAATGGAATGTTGTGGCCGACTGTGCTTGCCTGTTGAAGCGGCGTCTGCTGGTCGGTGGCTGGCTGAGCTTTCTTTTTGTCCACCTCGGGAAATGTGCTGTGTGTTGTGAGCTGTTGCCAGCTGATCCTGGGGAGCCGGTGCGGGGGAATGCGCATTTTCATCACCTGGCGTCAGCATGATGAGCTGGCCCCTATAATGAGCATAGTATGCACAGAAACGGGGTTCTGCATTGTGCAGTCTTTATCCCTGCCTTGTGGACTCTCCATGGCCGGTGTCAGCCAGTACTCTGTCTGCTGCAGTGCCAGTATGGTCATACTGATACGGAGCGTATCGATCTTATGTGCCATGACTTACCCGTTGATTGCTCATTTGCCCTGATTTGCTGAGAGGATTGAACATGCCAGGATTTGCTCACTTTCTGTACTTTTTGCTTACCTCACATATTAACGATCCCTGTGGTGATGACAGAGAAGAGGGCCTTGATTACAGCAGCGAAAATGATGCGGCCGCTGATAGTCGTGATAAGGCCGCCGAGCTGCTGCGCACTTCCCTGAGAGCTGCCGTAGTGGCTGCTGCGGGCAAGGAGAGCACCTATGGCTGTTATCAGGCTGGTCTGGACATAGTCAATGGCATGAAGCCTGATGACAAGAACCGTGTGCTCTTTGATGACAGTGACCGTAAGAGCACCTGTGTGTTCATGATACGTGCGGCCTATGATCTGGCTGCCATGCTCGACGAATGCTGTAATGCCTCCCAGCGCCGTATCATTGTGGGCGATGTTGATGCCAGAGACCTGCTTATTGTCATGATGGCTGCAGCCTTAACTGACCGTGACATGGTGCTCAGCGATGATGCCCAGGTAAAGGGCAGCACTGAGGATACCTTCCTTGTAAGCTCCCAGACCTTAAGCCGCAGTATTCAGAGCACTGTAGACAAGGTCTTTGCCGGTGGCGGCGGAGCTGTCAGCGTCAGCAGCTGCTCTATTAGCAAGGGCATCAGCTCAGGTCGTGGCACCTGTGCCGAGGAAGAAGAGGGCGCTGGTGAAAGCGCTGCTGCCATGTTTGATCTTCTGCACATAGGTGATCTGGCCAAAAAGGCAGTTAACTCTACCAGCAGTGTAATCATTGAGGGCTCAGCATCAGCTGGTGGCTCTGATGCCTCTGCAGGCGGCCGCTGGAGCTTTGAGCAGCTGCTGCGTGAGGTCTTCATGTTCCGTGAGCGTATTGATATGGAGACCAGAGGCGTACTGACAGCCTCTACTGTCAGCAGCCATTCTTTCCATGGTCTGTTTATGGGTGTGCTGCTGCCTGCCGTATCAGGCATGTACATTATCAGAACCCGGGTTAAGGATTTAAGTGCCCATGGTCAGCATGAGGACATCAGACATATGCTGGTAACCTCTCCTGCTTTCCTCAATGACGTTGATATGGATGATGATGCCCCTGATCTTGCCCTGACAGTGTCATCAGGCAAGGGCCTTGATGTGGATCTGGCAGCAGACGTTCATGACTGGAGTCAGGCACCTGTGCTCGATGTGCTGGTTAACAATAAGGCAGGTATTGTTGCCATCAGGGAAAACCCTGAAAGCCGCAAGGACTTCAAGGCCTTTGCCGGTATCAGCATCACCTCCGAGGGCAGCAGCTCCACTGTACGCTGCTCCATGCACGAAGGTGAGATCACTCTGAGCGAAAATCTTGAGTTCATCGCCCCGGGCCGCTTTGTCATCAGATGACAGCCCGACACGGTCCGGTAAGTCCAGGGTTCTCCAGGATTTGCAGCTCCCTGGGGCATATGCCCCACATCCAGAGCCACAGTCATGGCATCTGCCCCACAGCCATGTCATATGCTCCAGAGCCAAAGTCATGGCAAATGCCTTGTCATAGCCATACTTCAGTGACTGCACTTGCCTGTGATGACCTTTTAGTAATGACTTCTCAGAGCTTCAGGAACAGTTAACTGGGCTGAGACTTAAGGCGCATGTATCTGACAGAGCAGGCACTATTTCATACCTTTATGGTCATGGACGAGTGCCTGTTTTGCTTTGGCCCAGGCAAAGGCTGAATAAAGACAAGACGGGCTTACAGGCGTACCTGTATGACGAGGCCATACTGACAGACAGGTAATGCAGCAAGGGCATGGCAGCAGGCAGGTCAGGCAGCAAGGGCATGGCAGCAGGCAGCTCAGGCAGCAAGGGCATTGGGGCAGTCAGGTCAGTGCATAAAAGAGCCGGGGGATATGTTTCAATCAGAGGGGCGCTGCATAAATGCTTTTGATGGCCTGAGGACACTGGGGGCCTGCCTTACGGCAATTGACTGCAGTTATTATGTTGTCATGATGCTTGCCTGAAAGTACGCTCTTTAAGCATAATGGCCCTTGAGTATTATTTTCTGCATAATGCAAGGCCGTCATAAGGATACGGCATTTGAGGTGCACAGTATTTAATAACATGCAGATCCGGGTACACGGTACTTTGCTTTTTTATCAGATGACATAAAGCCAGGAAGGTCAATGCACAATCAGACAACTAACAGCCAGTCCCCGGATCAGATCTCACCAGTTCCGCACTCTGCGCACTATGGGCATAATGAGGTCACTGACATCCTGAGCTCTGACGGAGACTTAACTGCAGGTATCAGTGAGTATGATGACCAGATAATTGAGCTTGAGGCCATTGATCCTGTGCCCTCATCTGCAGGGACTGGCCTTGCTGCCAGAGCCGCCCGCGCCTATCAGAGCACCATGAGTGCCAACAGCTCTTCCCGTCAGGGCAGCCATATCGATGCCTGGGATGATGACGCCCCGTCCTTTACTCAGACAAATAAGCACAGCGCTTTCACTGCCTCTGACAGCAACAGTGACCACTCCTGGTCCCACCATGCAGCCTCTGCCCATGGCTATGGCCATGGCAATGCCCGTGACAATGAATCTGCCCATGACAATGAGCCTGTACATGGCAATGCCCGTAACAATGAGCCTGTCCATGATCACGGATACTTATATGAAAATGACAGCGAAGCCAAGCATGAGTCTTATCAGGATGATTCAGGGCTGGCCAGTCGGACATACGGCGCAGCCAGTGCCGACTATTCAGTCAGTGCAGACAGTTCGGCCAGCGCATCAGGTGCCGACCATGCAGTCATAGCATCAGGTGCCGACCACTCATCCAGCGCATCCAGTGAAGTCAGTTCAGCCAGTGCAGAAGATTCGGCCAGCTCAGCAAGGGCCGATCATTTTGACAGCCGCATGACCCTCAGGAATGAAAATGCTCCATCCTTAGTAAGTGACAGTATTGAGCGTGAACAGGAGTTTGGTGCGGGCGCTGCAGTATCAGCTGAAGTTGCTGAGGCGGCTGAGGCTGAGGCTGAGGATCAGGCAGGCGCTCAGGCAGCCGGGCTCGAGGCCTTATCTAATGACTCCGGGCCATCAGCTTCAGATGCTGGCAGTGAGCACCTGGCAACGGCAGCGGCTGCCGAAGGGGATGTCGGCCGTGAGGAAAATGCCGTTGTACAGCCGGAAGCTGATTTACAGAAGTCTTACGAATGCCTTTGCTCTGATGCCCAGGGCTCAGGTAATGACTCTGATTATGGCTCTGATGATGACAAGGCTGAGAGTGGTCATTTAGATGTCGGCGCCGGAGGGGATAAGCAACAGAGGTTTTTTGATTCGGGCATAAGCCCGGGCAGCACTGCCGGGCAGGAAGTACAAAGTGATGCCCGGAGCAGTAAGAATAATCAACAGCCAGAAAGTGGCGGCAGTCAAAGCATCCGCCATGGGGAGAGCAATTTTATGAGTGAAGAACAGACAGCAGTCAGGCAGGATCAGGCGCAACCTGATCTTTCTGGCGCTGCTGCAGATACCGCCAGCCCGCAGGGTGCCGCAGGTTCTGTCCCTCAGGGCAACTGGGCGTCCATGCCTGGCGGTGCCACTGTACCGCCATATCCATGGGGGGCCCGTCCTACGGTACAGGGCATGTATCAGGCCCCAGGTCAGGGCCAGATGCCTCAGGGCATGGTGCCGCCTGGCATGCCGCAGTCAGCCCAGCCGGGCATGCCACCTGGCATGATGCCAGGCATGCCTTTCCCGCCTGGCTTTTATGGCATGCCGGGCCCTCAGGGCTCTCAAATGCGCTTTGCGCCATGGCCTTATCCGCCTCAAATGGCCATGGCCATGGGCATGCCTTATGGCCAGCCTCACCCCGGTACTGGCGCTCAAGGCTCTGCTCCACAGGGAGCTGGCGCACAGGCAGCCCCCGTCAAGGGTAACGGGCACGATAATGCAGCCCCGGGAGATGCCGCTCATTTGGCTGATGATAATGCCTCTGCTCAGAGCAGGGGCGCAACAGGTGCTCAGGGCGCAATAGAGCAGGCTCAGTCCATGGCTCAGTCCATGGCACACGCCCCTGGCAAGACTGCCCCTCAAACTCAGGTTCATGCACATGCTGACAGCCATGCCCAGCCTCAGCACAGAGCTTCAGTATCTGCTCCATTTAATGGCTCTGATCAGCCTCATGGCCCTCAGGGACAGACTGTCAGTGACTACAGCCAGTATCCAGGCATGCCCGGTCGCGATGAACTTGCCCGTGGTCCGGGAGCTCACACAGGTGCTTATAACGCAGCGGGCGCTGCAGCTGTAGCCCCTGGCCCGGCTGGCACTGTAAGAGTCACTGTTTCACCTGGCAACGGATCAGGCAGAGGCCCTGGCAATTACGCCGGCAATGGCAACGCCATGCGGGCAGCTGGCGGATCAGGTGGCGCCGGCGGCGGCAATGGAGGACATGGCAGGGGATTGTGGGGACAGGATGACTGGAACACAGGAGGATCTGTGACTTCAAATAATGTTAATGATGGCGAGAAGTGGTTTGAAAATCTGGCTGTCCACATTTTCATGGTGGCCATTATTTCCCTCCTGCTGCTCATTCCGTCCATGTTTTTTGAAAATGTACTATCTGATCGTCAGTACACGGAAAACTCAGCTATTGAGTCCATTACCACCCCGTGGGGTGGCAGTCAGCTGGTCTCTGATCCTCAGCTGTACATTTCAGCTACTGTAGAAAAGCGCACAGTAAACACCTATGAGGAAGATGGTGAGCTCTACACCAGGCAGACACGCTCACAGGCTCTTGCCGAATGGTATTTCATTTCCGATTTTGCCCACTCCTCCAGCACCCTGACCTCCGAGGTGCGCAAGCGCGGCAATTACGAGGCTCTTTTGTACAAGGTAAGAGTAGAGCAGCAGGGCTCCTTTGATCTGGCCCACATTGCTGATCGTCTCAATACCATTGAATCTGACGTCTCGGTAAGAAAAGCTGATATCAAACTGTATTTTGGTGTGCTTGATACCGGCGGTATCGATGAGGTTCACTACGTTAATGTTAACGGCCGTGACTTCCCGGCACAGCCATCAGCCCGTGACAGCGGCTTCTGTATCAGCCTGAGCTCACAGGATATCAGTGACATTATGTCCGCCCGTCCTCTGGGGGAGAGCTCTCCAACCGATGGCCGTCCGGCTCTGTACAATACCCTTGATGCCGATGCTGAGCGTGCCCGTGAGGACAATACAGCTGCAGCTCATGCAGGTCGTGCCGAAAGCTCATCGTACCGTCTGCTCCGTCCGGGTCAGATTGAGTACCGTGCTGCCTTTACCCTGCGCGGCTCCCAGCA
Organism: Anaerobiospirillum sp. NML120449; assembly: GCF_023051105.1. Taxonomy (GTDB): domain Bacteria; phylum Pseudomonadota; class Gammaproteobacteria; order Enterobacterales; family Succinivibrionaceae; genus Anaerobiospirillum. The sequence goes on from NZ_JALKIL010000001.1 coordinate 85,608, forward strand.
GTTCAAGTATCAGCCTCTGGGCGTGGAGAGCACCACTGCCATATCAGGCAGTGGCATTGTGCCATCATTCCAGGGCCGTTTCCTGCCATCGGAGCACAGCGTTGATGAGCAGAACAGGACCTTTGAGGCCCTGTACCGCCTGAGCAGCCTGGCTACAGGCACAGCCGATCACCTGAAGGTCGAAAAGTTCAGACTGTCAGAGTCCAGTGGCTATGTAGTAAGCCTTGCTGACCGCTCCATGTCCTACACCCTCATTGAGCGCCTGACCAAGTATGTACTGCTCTTTATTGCCATGACCTTTGTGACCGTACTGGCCTTTGAAATAGTCTCACGCCGTACTGTCTCCCTGGTACAGTATGTGGTGGTAGGTTCAGCCCTGATTCTGTTCTACATGGTACTGCTGTCCATGTCTGAGCACTTCAGCTTTACCGTATCCTATGTCACCGCCGCCGTGCTCATGTCTGGCATGATTGCCCTGTACCTCAAGGCCGTACTCAACTCGGTCCGCAGCGCAGCATGCATACTGCTGATGCTGCTGGCCATGTACTCAGTACTCTTTGCCATTGTGCATATCCAGGCCTATGCTCTGCTGGTAGGCACCATATTGCTGGTAGTGATGCTGGGCGTAATCATGTATATCACCCGCCGCATCAACCACAAGGGCAGCAGCCTCCTGTCCCAGTATGCCCAGGCCTCCGGCCCGGTCATGGCCAGGGCAGCCGCAGCTGCCGCCGCCACGGCCGCCGCTCCGGCCGGCGCCTCGTCCGACAGTGGCAAGTCATGGTCTAATGCCAGACCACGCACCGCCCCGGTAAGCGTACCGGCCGCTGCTCCATTCCAGTCCCAGACTCATGAGCAGCACGCTGACGCGCCGGAGGCAGCTGCAGCTGCAGCAGCCAGCGGCCGCGCCGCCGTTGAGGCCGAAGCCGCCGCTGCCACGGCCGATGACAGGGACAATGCCGCAGGCACCGACAGTGCAACCGGCAACTCCGGCAAGTAAGCCGTCCATAAGCCTGCAGGCCCAATAAAGAAGGCGGCAGGCCACAAAGCCATAAAGGCACCACGATCAGAGCTCATACTCAGGTCATGGTGCCTTTTTTATTATCAGCTCGCGCCGTCCTGTTATGCCTCCCTGAGGTGGCACGGGCGGCCAGTAAAGGGCGCAGTAAAGGGGCAACCAGGGATACAGCAGGAGTGCAATGTTAGGCCCGGCCAGGTCAGTAGCCGGGCGTGTGTGCAGCTGCACGGCATATGCCGCAGGCGGCAATGTATCAAGCGTACATTCATTATTGTGATATTAATGGCTTTTATGAACTGTCCGGAACAAAGCAGGGGCACAGCGCCGGGATGTATGAAACGGTATTGCGGCAAGCTTTAGCCGCATTTTTGCCGCCTTATGGTGCAAAAAGTCCTTTGAATGAGCAAAACAGTGGGATTAGAGTGCGGCCAGGGAGAAAAAAAGCTTCATAAAACGATCAGAAAAGCTTTTATTGAAAAATCTTGATACAGAAACGGTCTTTGCTATAGATATGAAGATTTTCTATTTGACGGGCATATATAACACAATCTTAATCTGACAGTGGACAGAGTTAAAAAGAAAGGGCGTAGCAACTGGCACAGGCGTTGCTCATGTGAGCTTAGACAGGATGGCTCTGGAGAGAAAAACCGCCTGTTGTTTCAGGTCTTTTTATTCTTCGACTAGTGGGGTAGAACTCATGTTTGGTATTTCTGTCAGTGGCATTAAGAATTCTCAGAAGCATATCGATGTTACTTCCAATAACATCGCTAACTCGAATTCTTTTGGCTTTAAAAAATCCCGTGCTGAGTTTGCTGATGTTTATGCCAACAGCATTTTCAGTAATGGCAAAACTGCCTCAGGCATGGGTGTGGTCAATACAACTGTAGCCCAGCAGTTCGTACAGGGTAATCTCTCCGGCGACACCGGTAACCCTCTTGATATGGCCATTCAGGGCAACGGTTTCTTCGTACTGTCCGCTCCGGGCAGTGACGGTTTCACTTTCACCCGTAACGGTGCTTTCCAGACCGACAAGGATGGCTATATCGTAACCGCTACTGGTGACTATCTGCAGGGCTGGGACGTCAACGCTGACGGCACTTCCTCCTCCCTGGATTTAAACAGCGCTCACAACATCAAGCTGCCATCTGACACTGGTGCTCCAAACCAGTCCAGCTCCATCGGCCTTGGTGTAAACCTGCCAGCCGATAAAGAGCCTGTAAAGTTTGAAGACCTCAAGGCCGACCCTTGGGGCAAGACCCTTACTGCTGATCAGATGAAGGGTGAGAACCTTAAGTATGGCTTAATGCGTAAGCCTGATGGCACAGTTGATACCGGTAACCCACCAGATCCAACCTCTTTCAAGCAGTACATTACCAATTTCGATCCAAAGGATTCCAAGACTTATCACGCCTCCACTTCTCAGACCATTCATGACTCTCTGGGTACTGCCCACACTGTTACCTACTACATGATTAAGATGGGTCCTGAGAATGCAACTGATGGTAAGAACAATACCGTCTGGACCGTTATCCCATACGTAGACGGTAAGCCAGTAGACGTAGCTCAGCAGGGCAATGAAAACCCTGTAGCCATCACTGTTCCAGGTTCCAGCACCTCATCAGTAGCCGGTTCCAACTTCTTCGGTTTCAAGATTACCTTTGAGCCAAATGGCGAAATGAAGGGCATGGTCCCAGGCAAGATTGACCTGGTAAACCCAAATGCAGCCGGCGCTCTTACCAACAGCCTGCGTGAGCAGCTTTTTGGTAAGCCAAATGATGCCCAGGGCGGCACCATGACAGGTGGCGGTAACTACCTGGATCCTACATTTGAAAATGATCCAAATGGTAAGAAGGCTCACTACAGCGGTGACGGCTCCCTGCATGGCGCTCTTGGTCAGGGTACTGATCCGCAGCAGATTATCAACATCAAGTTCAGCGCTACCCAGTACGGTTCTACCAATTTCCAGGTAACTGAAGCTCCGACCAATGACGGTTACTCCACCGGTATTCTCACCGGCATGTCCGTAGATGAGAACGGAATTATCCAGTGTGAGTACTCCAACGGCCAGCGTGAGGCCATTGGTAAGGTAGCTCTGGCAGACTTCGCCAATGCTCAGGGCCTCACCAAGATTGGTGACACCCAGTGGAAGCAGTCCAACAGCTCAGGCGAGGCTCAGGCCATGGAAGCTAACAGCGGTTCAGCCGGTTCCATTAAGGGCTCCAACCTGGAGCTGTCCAATGTGGACCTGACTGCCGAACTTGTTGAGCTGATTACCGCACAGCGTAACTATCAGGCCAATGCTCAGTCTCTGCAGACTAACAGCACAGTAATGGACGCCATTCTCAACGTCCGTTAAGGCCACGGTTTTGGGGATAAGACCTCATGGTACACAGGTTTGAGAGTTTAGTGTGCCAGCAGGTCAGACCATCCCCATCTCATAAAGCTATCCCAAAGAATACTTCGATATATCAAAGCCGGGCTCCTCACCCGGCTTTTTTAATGGAAAAAATCTGACCAGACCCGACGAGGTTCGTCATCCTGTCCTGTGCATGGCACCGGCAGAATCGGCTTTTGCCAGAGCCTCATGGCTCATGGACGCCGCCGCCTGGTCACGTGGCCTGCAGCCTGGCTGCAGGTGCGTGGAGGCGCGGATGTGGGCTGGCTGCGCCATGGCTGTGGGCCAAGGATGCGCCATGGCTGTGGGGTATGGCTGCACCATAGCTGTGGGACATTGCTGTCGGCATTGTAGTAATGGCTGCAGTCATTGCATTCATGGCGGGCAGCGCGGGGGCATTTTGGGCAGGGCTTTGATTGTCTGTAGTCAGTCCAGGCTAAAAAAGCTATAATTGTGGGCTTAGCAAAGCCTGACGGTCAGCTGTTACTGACCGGGGCCGACTGCCGTGCCGCCCATACGGTCCTGATGATTTTTCACGGGCTGCAGGCCGCCTGATGCAGTCATTTAAGTTGTCATGCTCCTTGAGGCCTGGTGCCTGGGGGGCTTAATTTGCAAGGTTTTTCGATGCCATTTTATGAGTATCGCTGCTCAGGCTGCGGTCATACCCTGACAAAACTGCAGTCCATGAGCGCTCCAGCCCTTACTCACTGCCCTGCCTGTGAGCAGGAGACCCTGGTCAAGCTTATCAGCGCCTCCAATTGCGATCTGAAGGGTGTTGGTGTTTTTGGCAGTTCCAAATCACCTTTTAAGAACGAGAGCTGCTCTGCCGCACCGGCAGGCGGTGGCTGCCCTGGCTGTCCTGCCGCAGCGGGCAATCAGTAAAGGTCACTGTGAGCTGTCAGTAACAGAGCACTGTAGGCTGTGAGCTCCGGGTACGGATTTTTGATTAATTTCATAGGCAATTTCATATGTCAATGCGTTCACATTACTGTGATCAGGTTGGTCTGAACGAAGCCGGTCAGACTGTAACCCTGTGCGGCTGGGTCAACAAGCGCCGCGATTTAGGCGGTCTTATCTTCATCGACCTGCGCGACAGAACCGGACTTGTTCAGGTGGTTTTCGAGCCTGATGTCAAGGATGTTCATGAGCTGGCTGCCACCTTACGCAACGAGTTCTGCATCAAGGTTACCGGTACCGTACGTGCCCGTCCTGAGTCCCAGGTCAACTCCGGCATGAAGAGCGGTGCCATCGAGGTTTATGCCTCAGGTCTTGAGATCCTCAACCGTGCTGCCGTTCTGCCTCTGGACTTTAATCAGGACAACACTGAAGAGCAGCGTCTGCGCTACCGTTATCTCGATCTGCGCCGTCCTGAAATGGTGGCCAGTTTCACAAAGCGTCACTCCATCACCCGCTTTGTCCGCTCCTTCCTTGATGACAACGGCTTTATCGATGTAGAGACCCCTATGCTCACCAAGGCTACCCCTGAAGGTGCCCGTGACTATCTTGTCCCATCCCGTATTCACCACGGCAAGTTCTACGCTCTGCCTCAGTCACCACAGCTGTTCAAGCAGCTGCTGATGGTAGCCGGCTTTGACCGTTACTATCAGATCACCAAGTGCTTCCGTGACGAAGACCTGCGTGCTGACCGTCAGCCTGAGTTCACCCAGATCGATATCGAGACCTCCTTCATGTCATCCCAGGATGTACGTGATGTCATGGAGCAGATGATGGTCGGTCTGTTCAAGCGTGAAGAGAATGTTGATCTGGGCAAATTCCCTGTGCTTTCCTGGTCTGAGGCCATGGCGCGCTTTGGTTCTGACAAGCCTGATCTGCGTATTGATTTTGAGCTGCACGGCCTTGATGAGATTGTTAAGGACAGCGAGTTCAAGGTACTGTCCGAGGCTGCCAATGACGCTGAGAGCGCTGTAGTTGCCTTTGCTCTGCCAGGCGGTGCTGCCTTAAGCCGCAAGAATATCGACGGCTATACCGATTACGTCAAGAAGCTCGGTGCCAGCGGCCTTATGTATATCAAGGTCAATGAGCTGGCCAAAGGTGCTGAGGGTCTGCAGTCTTCTGTAGCCAAACATGTAAGTCCTGAGCATCTTGTTGCCATGGTCAACGCCTGTCAGGGCCGTGATGGCGATATCGTCTTCATCGGCTGCGGCAAGCGCGTCAAGTGCCAGACTTTCATGGGTGCCCTGCGCTGCCAGACTGCCCGTGACCACAACCTCATCAACCCTGGCTTCAAGGCCCTGTGGGTAGTCAACTTCCCAATGTTTGAGATGACTGAGGAAGCCGGTCTGACCGCTATGCACCATCCTTTCACCGCTCCGGCCGGTGTTACCCCTGAGCAGCTGATTGCCGATCCTATGAGCGTCTATGCTGATGCCTATGACATGGTAATCAACGGCTACGAAGTAGGCGGCGGCTCTGTACGTATCCACAACGATGACATGCAGAAGGCTGTATTTACCGTTCTGGGTATCAGTGAGGAAGAGGCACGTGAGAAGTTTGGCTTCCTGCTCGACGCTCTTTCCTTTGGCGCCCCTCCACATGCCGGTCTGGCCTTCGGTCTTGACCGTCTGACCATGCTGCTTACCCACACTGAGAACATCCGTGACGTCATTGCCTTCCCTAAGACCACGGCTGCTTCCTGTTTAATGACTGAGGCTCCAAATCTGGCCTCACCTGCAGCTTTAAATGAGCTGGCAATTGCTGTAACCGACATTGAGAAATAATTAGGAGATAATCATGGCAGGTCACTCCAAATGGGCCAATATCCGCTTCCGTAAAGCTGCACAGGATGCCAAGCGCGGTAAGATCTTTACCAAGCTGATCCGTGAAATCACCTCAGCTGCCCGTCTGGGCGGCGGTGATGAGGCTGCCAATCCACGTCTGCGTTCAGCCGTGATTTCCGCTCTGGCTCAGAACATGACCCGTGACACCATCAAGCGCGCCATTGAGCGTGGTGTTGGTGGTGGTGAGGGCTCTGATCTCGAGTCCATTACCTATGAGGGCTATGGTGTAGGCGGCGTTGCCGTTATGGTTGAGTGCATGACCGATAACCGTAACCGTACCGCCTCTGACGTTCGTCACGGCTTTACCAAGTTTGGCGGCAACCTGGGTACTTCCGGTTCCGTTAACTATCTGTTCACCAGAAAGGGTATTATCAACTTCCTGCCTGATGAGGCCGGTAACATGCCAGTAGACGAAGAGACCGCCATGAACATCGGTCTTGAGGCTGGTGCTGAGGACATTATTGTCAACGACGACGGCTCTATCGACGTTTACACCACTCCTGAAACCTTTGCGCCTGTTGTTGACGCCTTTGCCGCTCAGAACATCAGTCCTTCCAATGCTCAGGTAACCATGACCGCCTCCACCGAGACCGCTCTTGATGCCGAGACTGCTGAGAAGTTTATCCGCATGATTGACTACCTTGAGGATCTCGACGACGTTCAGGAAGTGTTCCACAACGCCAACTTCCCTGATGATCTGGAGATCTGACAGTCAGGACTGGTAATACCGGATCCTGTGACTGTGGCGGTCTGCAGGACCCCGCAGTCATAGTCAGTGTCGGTGAGGCTCAGGCGGCAAACTGCCGCCTCTGCCTGATCTGGCTCTGTCAGACCGCAGGCCCAGAAAATGGGCAGCGGTCACTGTCTGCAGCCGGGCCTCAGGGCCAGGCGCAGATGATGATCTGCCAATGCCGCAGCGACTCCGGGCAGGGGCCGCTGCGGCATTGTCGTATCTGTTATCCACTTACTCAACAGCTGGCGGGCCCACAGACAGGCAGCTGCAGCGCATATAAATCTGCATCTCCTGCGGCCCCGGCCACAACATCAGGCCGCACCCGGGCACCAGTTCAGGCGTACAAAGCAGCAGCCGCGCATGTCTCAGCTGCCTCTCAGGCATGCGCACGCATGCATGAGAGGCAGCTGCCCAAGTGCCCGCAGCGGCATGCTGCAGCTGCCCTGGCTGCATGCATGCGCTGCCTCAGACCGTCCAGGCACCAGACTGACTCAGTGCCGCACCGGCCTGTCACTGCCACAGCCGGGCTGGACCTTGTATTACTCAGGAAAGATTATGTTAGAGAAGCCTTTCAAGATTCTGTGGTATTCCCTGCCTTGTCTGATTGACACCTCCAATGGTGCTGCCATCAGCAACAAGTATATTCTCGAGTCACTGCGTGCCCGTGGAGTTGGAGTAATGGTGCTTAATGCCACCATTGCCGATGATGACAGTGGCATGAAGGAATTCAATTCCATGGTGGCTGAGCTGCCTGACAATGATCAGGGTTTTTACCGCTTCAGTCTTAACGGCCTTGAGTATGTAGTGGTCAAAACAGGCTCCAGCCGCCTCAATGAGATAGTGGCCAAGGAGCAGACCCTGGTATGGTCTATCTTTGTCAAGATTATCGAGGACTTCAAGCCTGATCTGGTCATGGGCTTCTGTCCTGATCTCTTTTCCCTCAGTCTGCGTCGTGAGGCCAAAGCCCGTGGTATTTCCACAGTCTATGCCGTGTGCAATGCCTCTCATGACAATTTCTCCTTCCCTGACTGCGATGCCGTAGTAACCAATTCCGTTGCGGCCTGCTCTTATTACAACCGTCGTAATGACCGTCATGTTAAAGTGCAGCCTTTTGGCATTGTTATCAATCAGGATAAGGTCCTGCCTCCTGATGCCCCACGCGATCCGCGCTATATCACCATGGTAAATCCTACCCCTTACAAGGGTATTGCGCTCTTTATCGGACTTATCAGGGCTTTCAGGAAGAAATATCCGCATTCTGACCAGCGCTTTCTCATTGTGCGCAGCCGTGGTGATTATGAAAACACAGTACGCTCCCTGCATTACAAGGACGGTACCTCTTTCCTGAGCACCCCTGAGGCCAATGACATACTCTCTCACGTGGATCTGGCCGAGCACACCAGCAATATCAGGGCTGTTTATCAGATTACCCGTGTCATGGTCTGCCCTTCTCTTTGCTATGAGGCCTGGGGTATGGTGGCCACTGAGGCCATTATGAGCGGCATTCCTGTGCTGGGCACCCGCTTTGGCGGCCTGCCTGAGGCCATGGGTGCCAGGGTAATCACAGGTGAGGATGGCAGCTGGAACATTGATGAGTCCACCATTGGCGGTATTGTTCTTGATATACCGCGTAATACCTACGACGACAATCTGTGCGTACCATCAGATGAGGAAATTGCTCCTTACCTTGAGGCTCTTGAAAACCTCATGACCCAGGACTGGTCCGAGCGTGTACGCGCAGCAGCTGCAGTTAACGCCCCTGAGCGCAATCTTCAGCGCCTTATCGACATTATCGTGCCGCTGATGGAGCGCTCACGCCAGACCCGTACCCCATATACCAATTCCTTCTTCCTGTCTGACAGCTACATGAAGGAAAAGCGCGATCGCGAAAATGGCGTCAGCACCCAGCCGCAGCAGCCAGCCCATGATGCCGCACCGGCCGCCGCAGCGGCTGCCGCCGCCGTGCCATCAGCCGCTGCTGCCGCTGGCGATAACAGCTGTGCTCTGGGCCAGGCTGATGCCGCCGCCGCTGCTGCAGGAGCTTCAGTAGAGACCTCAGGCACAGTAGTAACAGGTGCAAAGCAGGAAAATGACAATACTGTGAGCACCACTGCAGCTGCCCCGGCTGCCGGTGCTGCCAAAGGCAGCGGCACACGCAACAGCAAGGGCGGCATTAAGAGCACAGGCAAAGGCTCTCGCCATGGCCAGCGCAAGAGCACTGCCCGCAAAAGCTGATAAAAAGCGGTGTCAGCACGAGCTGATAAAGCGCAGAGCCGCAGGCCCCGATCAGGGACCGGTCAGATGCTGATCAGAGACTGATCTGGGGCTGAGCCCAGGGCAGCTGATAAAGAGCCTGCAGCACTGCCAGCTGTGCGCAGTGCCGCAGCACTGTCAGTTGTGCGCAGTGCAGGGCCTCATGCATACGCTGCGCGGCAGCGCAGCCAGATGTACGCCGCGGCAGCGCAGCCAGATGTACGCCGCGCGGCAACGCTGTCAGCTGTACGCCGTGCGGCGGGGCAGTTATCCGGGCGCCAGGCCGTAGTGCGGCACGGCACATATGCAGCCTTAAACTGATAGAATATCGGGCAGACACACAAATAAGGATTGAAAAGATGGCTTACAAGATTCTGTGGTATTCCATTCCGTCACTGCTGGACACCAGCTCAGGTGCCGCCATTCGTTGCAAGCTCATGCTGGAAAAGCTGCACCAGCGCGGCATTGACGTTATGGTTCTTAATGCTGCCAATGCCGATGATGAGCAGGGTATGGCCAATATCAACACCATTCGCCGTCAGCTGGAGCCTGCTGTAGCCATCAACGGTAACAAGTGTTTCTACCAGTTCAATCTCGATGGTATTGAGTACTTTATCCACAATACTCCGCACTATGATGTTGACCAGCTGCGTGCCCAGGATCAGACTGAGCTCTTTTTGCTCTATGCTCAGATGCTCGAGCAGTATGAGCCTGATCTGGTCATGACCTACAGTGCCGATATTTTCTCCTCAGTCATGCGCTCCGAGGCCCGTGCCCGTGGTATTCCTGTGGTTTATGCCCTGTGCAATGGCTCTCACACCAGCTTTGGCTTTAATGACTGTGACATTGTCTTTACCACCTCCAAGGCAACTTCAGATTTCTACCGTGTTGAGACTGACATGGATGTGGCTCATGTAGGTAACTTCATCGAGCCCAGGCAGGTGGTGGCCAGCCCTGAAAGCCGTGACCCAAAGTACATCACCATGATCAATCCGTCCCATGCCAAGGGTATTGCCGTCTTTATCAAGCTGGCCCTGACATGGAATAAAAAGCATCCTGATCAGAAGTTCCTTATTGTTAAGAGCCGTGGCAATTACGAGCAGATTCTGTGCTCCCTGCACTGGCCGGACGGCAAGCCTCTGGTAGGACCTGACGGTGTTAATCCTGTGAGCATGATTGACGTGGCTGAGCATACCTCCAATATCTCAGCTGTTTATGCTCTGACCCGTGTGCTGGTTGCTCCATCACTGTGGCATGAGAGCTGGGGCCGTGTGGTTACCGAGGCCAATCTCAATTCCATTCCGGTACTGGCTACCAATAATGGCGGTCTTTATGAGGCCATGGGCGATGGCCGTGGCGGTATCTGCCTGCCACCTCCAGCATCTTCCATGGAAGATCAGTGCTGCCTGCCTACAGATGAGGAAATCGCTCCTTATGTTGAGGCCCTGGAAAAGCTCCTTACTGAAGACTACACCGCTGCCTGCGCTGAGGCTGCTGCCCTGACCGGCATCGAGGCTTCAGTAGATCGCCTCTATAATCTGATTGAGCCTCTGCTCAAACAGGGTACTGAGAGCAAGCATCCTTTTGATGGCTCTTATTACCACAACCATGTTTACATGGAAAAGCGCCGTGACAGCCTCAAGGCCGCCCGCGAAGCTCAGGCTGCCGCAGCAGCCAGTGCCGCCAAAGGCACTGCCACTCCTGGCGTAGTCAAAGTAACAGGTGTGCGCGCTCAGCCTAAAAACGGCTCACGCGCCTCCAGGAACACAAAGCGCAAGAAGCGCTAATCAGCCCCAGGCCCGCCCGGCACCAGCTACACAGCAGTACACCACAGGGCGCACAGCTGCCCTGGCCGGCGCCCATGGCGGCAAGGGCGCACTGGCCAGTGCTCATGGCGGCATGGCTGCCATGGCAGGCGCGCCATGGCGCTGCGTTCAATACAGGATAACTATCAGCCAGGAGAAATCATGGTTTGCAGAAAGGACAGCATTATTGGAGGCAAGAGCTCCATTTTTGATGCTCACAAAAACAGCAGCACCCCGGTGGAAGAGATTTTCCGCGAGTCCTGTGAGCTGCTTAATGCCCAGATTAAGGACAATATTGCCCTCAATAATCGCCTTATGACCATGATTGAGGAGCTTGAGCGCCGTCTTGAGCTCAATGACAGGGATTTTCTGCAGATTATCCCGGTCAACCGCGAGCTGCTTACCAAAGCGTCGTCTGATTACTCCGCACAGAGCGATCGCATGATGACCGAGCTCAACAGTCTGATACGCAAGCTTCCAAAGTCTGGCGGCAGCAGTGTGCGCATGCAGCAGCATGCTATTTATGCGCTTATTAGCGACTTGCGCAAGCAGTGCGACAGTTATGAGGACAAGGCCGGTTACTGGCTGCGTGAGGTCCAGATGGTGGTCAGAGCCACCCGCGACCGCCAGTCCATTCAGGCCTGCATAGACCGCGTAAACGGCTATATGCAGGAAAACGAGGGCAAGGTGGACCAGGCCAGTGCTGCAGAACACGACTTCATGGAGCGCATGTCCAGACTGCGCGATATCTGTCAGCGCCTGCTGGAAAAAGACAATTCCTAAAACCATAAACGCAGCACCACCGGGCTACTGCCAAATCAGGGTTCCGGTGCCAGTGCCATGGACCATGCCATGCGCGCCCATACAGGTCAGGCATGTGCCATCAGGCACATGCCATGCCCTCACACATTTGCCCAGGGCCATAGAGTCAGCGCTCTATGGCCTTTTGCATTTTGATGCACAAGGCCACTGCATCCCCACCTTATGCTTTAAAGTCCCACCTGCCGCTTTCCATCCCGGCCTGCATCTTTCCATTCCCACCTGCGTCCCGGCATTCCACAAGAAAATCAGCCAGCAAGCAAGCCTGTAATCAGGCAACAAACAGCAAGACATAAATGAGCTGCTTTTAATTATGTAGAGTATTATCTGTCAGACTGACAGGCAGTCGTACTACCCAAGGGAGCTTTCATGCCCGTACCATGGCAGCAGCCTGACAGTCCATGCTCCAGAGCATAAAAGCGCTACCTTTTATTATGTAAAGTATTTTGCATGGCAATGCGCTGGCGCGCTCTGCCAGTGATCAGGGCACTGACGTGCTCAAAGAGCTGAGTGGTCAGCAATCAGATTTTAGTAACAGGGGAACCGAAATGAGGATCTGTCGGCCTGGCTGCAGGCAAAGCGCTGTGGCTATAAGAAGCCGCACGCAGCACAGCGCTGAGCAGAGGAGCCAGCTAAGTGACAGGCACGGCGCATGGCGTTTGGAAAAGGAGTACAGGGCAGGGAACAGCTGCATGGCGCAATGCCATGCAGGGCAGTAGCATCCGCCATGCTCATCTGCAGCAGCTGTACCAGCTGCACCAGTCAACGATGGGGCAGCAGCATTGGCTGTTGTAATGAGACGGGGCATTGCTCCTGTAAAGAACATGAACGCGAGCCGGGGCATGGGCAAGAGCATAAGCATCTGGATGGCAATGGCATTGCCCGCAGGCAAGGTCATGTTCATGAACATGAGCATGAGCATGGGCATGGGCCTGAGCAAGTGCATGATCCTTTACATGGGAGAGGGACTTTTCTTAACCAAAGCGAGCGCAATGGTGTGGCAGGGCGCCTGGATTTTACGGGTGATGGGGCGTGCCAGCGGGATAAATTAGCGTGCCTTTGCCGTGGGCAGGGCACGGTAAAATACGGCTGGGAGGAAGGCTTTTCCTGATAAAAGACGGTGAAAAGTGGAGAAAAGTTGAGGCTGGGCGGGGGTTTTTGGGGTTTTCAGGATGTGCACGTGCTTTATGTTCGCAGGCACGGATAATATGTACACATATCACAAAATGGTTAAATCTCGATATTGTCTGTCATACAAGTTACAAATGGCGTTTATATCATGTTTTTATAGTGTACAAAGATACAGCCTGTTGAGCTGTCGTGGCAGTTTAAGGAAGAGTTTTTGCTCAGGATGTGATGCAGAACATACTTTTTATCAAAATTTTATATTTTTAACATGATCGACATCTAAAATTATGGCCACTAAAGCAAGGCTGGATGCGAATTTCATGACCTGCAATAAGCTGCTTTTAAGCAAGGTGCTTTTTATCAGCCAGCTGCATATATAAGCCGGGAGTTACTCCCATGATGTTGTGAGCTTTTATATGCTTTTGCAGTATGTCAGTGTAGTTTTCTTCTACTTTTAGGGCTGTTAACAGGTTCTTTTCTGTTAAGTCCCTTGTTTGCTGTTTTCTTTTCCATCAGTCTTGCCTGGTATTCCTGCCTGACCCTGTGCTTTTGCCTGTCGCTCCACTGTGGGCGTGAACGAAGAGCGTATGGCTTTCAGGAGACCGATACTGTTTCTTTGTTTGCCGATACCGGCGCAGTGCCTCGTATGACTGCATGCTGCCGTCATGCCCCCTTAGCTGCAGCAGCAAGTCATACCCCGACCTGCACGGGCTAATCTTACATACAGATAAGCTTTATGCCGCGGAATCTGGCCCAGGCCAGCTGCCGTGCAGTGACCACGCATCTGCTGATGTGGCTGCATGTCAGGTCTGGCAGGGCGGTCTGTGCTGGTGCCGGTATCAATAATTAATACTTCTTACCTTGAGGTTGTTGTCATGAGTTTAATTAAGAGTGCCTTAACTGCAGCAGTTCTTGCTGCCACTGTAATGGGTTCTTCTGCCATGGTTAATAATGCTTATGCAGGTAATGTTCAGGACAAGATCATTGTTGCCCACCGTGGCGCCTCTGCATATCTGCCTGAGCACACCCTGGAGTCCAAGGCTCTGGCCTACAACATGGGCGTATCCTATGTTGAGCAGGACCTTGCCATGACCAAAGACAATCGTCTGGTTGTTGTTCACGATCACTACCTTGACCGTGTAACCGACGTAGCTGACAAGTTCCCTAAGCGTGCCCGTAAGGATGGCCGCTTCTATGTCATCGACTTTACTCTTGATGAGATCAGGACCCTTAACTTCACTGAGGGCTTTGAGATTGAAAACGGCAAGCGTGTTCAGGGCTACAAGGACCGCTTCCCAATCTTCAAGTCCACTTTCCGTATCCACACCCTGGAAGAGGAAATCGAGTTTGTTCAGGGCCTGAACAAGACCATGGGCAAGGACATCGGTCTGTATGTTGAGACCAAGGCTCCATGGTTCCACAAGCAGGAAGGCAAGGACATTTCCAAGGCTACCCTTGAGGTTCTCAAGAAGTATGGCTATACCTCCAAGGATTCCAACGTAATCTTCCAGACCTTTGACTATCCTGACCTCAAGTACGTCAAGACCGAGCTGATGCCAAAGATGGGCATGGACCTCAAGACTGTTATGCTCCTTGGCTACACCGACTGGAAGGAGACCTACGAGCTCAAGAACGGCAAGTGGGAAGTATTTGACTTCAACTACCTGCTCGATCCAAAGAACTTCAAGGAAGTTTCCAAGTACGCTACCGGTCTGGGCCCAACCTACGAAATGCTCTTTGACCTCAAGAAGACCAGTAAGGGCAAAATTGTCGTAAATGACTTCGTCAAGAACGCTCACGCCAACGGCATGGTGGTTCACCCATACACAGTACGTGCTGACAAGCTCCCTGAGTACTGCACTGACGTTGACCAGCTCTTCAAGGCCATCTTAATCGATGCCGACGCTGACGGCGTATTCACCGACTTCCCTGATCTGGGCACTGCTTTCTTACAGAAGCAGGGCAAGAAGTAATTTAATTCTGACCCCCACAATTATTACAGCTCCCCTGACATCACCCTGATGTCACCGTCACGGCTGCCTGCGCACGGCGCCGTCAGACCAGGCCAGGCCAGCATAAGCCTGAGCATCAGTACGGACCCCGGTTCGGGGCTGCACTGATGCCCTGGCGCAGGCCAGGGCTAAAGCCTGCAGCCAAATCCTGCGGCAAAGCACGGGGCGGGGAGCGCTTACAGAAAGTAACAGTTAAGTCTTTTCCTAATCAAAGGGCTGATCTGCATTATGCAGTTCAGCCCTTTTTAGTTAGTGGTGCTTTACAAAACAGCAGGGCCCGCCCTCATGGTCAATGAGAGCGGGCCCTGTCCTTTGGCCGCTGCGTCCGGCGCTGGTGGTGCTGGCCGGCGCTGCTATCAGGCGCGGTCGTCGCGCAGCAGGACGGCAGTACGCAGGTCAAGCTGCTGATCGCAGGCCAGGGAGACATAGTAGCCGTCACCTGGGGCTACCTCACAAGGCTTATCGTGCTTGTCGAGCATGGTGCTGCCCTGCAGGGTTACCGGACCCTGTGGGGTGTAGACCATCAGGCCTGAGGTGGAGGTAAAGCGGTTTTTGACCTTGATGTAGATACGGCCGTTTTCCTGGCGCTCAATCTGGCCAACTACCTGCCACTGACCTGGAGCTGGAGCATTGGTCTCATAATCCTGCATCTCGTTGGCTGCATTGGCAGGCTCGAGCATGGCAGTGGTGTAGCCACGGGCCGGGATGGAGTTGACAATATCCCATGACTCCTGAGGAATCTCACCGCCCTGAGCCAGGGAATCAACAGCCAGACGGTAGGCGCGAGACATGCCACCTGAGTAGAAAGGAGAGCGGGAGCGGCCTTCAATCTTGAGACTCTCAATGCCGATTTCCATAAGACGCTTAATGACTGGCAGAGCACAGAGATCCTTGGAGTTCATGAGGTAGGAGCCGTGCTCATCCTCTTCCATTGGCATCCATTCGCCCTGGCGGCGTGAGGTCTCCTCGATCTCGGAGCACAGAGCTGGAGCGTCGCGCAGATCAAGAGGATTGATGTCAGCAGGTGCTCTCATGCCGGTGATGCGCTGAACAGTAGCGGCGTCCTCAAGATGGAGATCCTTGACGCGGTAGTTCCAGCGGCAGGCATTGTTGCAGGTGCCGACATTGGCGTCGCGGCGGGCCAGCATGCCGGAGATCAGGCAGCGGCCGGAAACAGCGATACACAGAGCGCCGTGCACGAAGACCTCAAGCTCCATGTCAGGGCACTCATTGCGAATCATTTCAATTTCGGTAAGAGAAAGTTCACGGGCCAGAATGCAGCGCTTGACACCAAGCTTCTGCCAGAACCTTACTGTGCCAGGATTAACTGTATTGGCCTGAACACTGAGGTGTACAGGAATATCAGGGTGACGCTCCAGAGCCTGGTCAATAAGACCTGGATCGGCCATGATGAATGCATCAGGCTTTAAGGCGGCTACTTCATCAAGGGCAGGTACAAAGGAGCCGGAGCGGCGCACATGAGGGATAACATTGAGAACGGCAAAGAACTTCTTGCCCAGGGAGTGAGCGTAGTTGATGCCCTTTTCAAAGTCATCACGGGTAAAACCGTTGCCGCGTACACGTAAAGACCAGCGTGGAATACCGGCGTAGACGGCATCAGCACCGTAGTCACAGGCCATGTAAAGGTGCTGCAGGGAGCCGGCCGGGGCCAGAATCTCAGGCTTTTTGAGCAGAATGGAGCCGTTTTCGGACTTGCCGATTACGCCCATGCCCTTGCCTGTGCCTGGCATGGTACGAATGCCCTTGCCAGCTGCGCTGCCAGCAGCTGCAGCGCCAGCCTCGCCTGCACTGGTGGCATGAGCAAGGTAGCTTTCCTCACCTGCGGCAGGAGCTGACGATGAGCAGCCACACGATGAGCTGCAGTCACAGCCTGAGTTCATTGTTAAGCCGAAGATATGGGTATTAGGTCTAATCTTAATCATCACATTCAGGGCCGGCTGCAGCGGATCTGCACTTAAAAGTGCAGCCTCCGTACGGCCTTTCCCTGCCTCTATTGCTGATGCGGCTCAGCTGCCGCAGGTAGGTAAATTTAAGTCGGACACAGAGCAAAAACAGCTGATCTGCCAGACATAAAAAGCGCCCTATTGTACAAAAATAAGCCGCCCGTGAGGGCCCCTGGTCCGCTCATTTTTCGCACCCGTGCCCTCACTTTGATAACACAAGCCCGGCTGCAGCCCTTCGCAGCGACCTCACAGCATCCGGCCATACCATACAGCCATTAAACCTGCCTCGAGCCATTAACCTGGTCCAAAAGCCTTTTACCACCGCCACCACCACCGGCAACTGCTCCGGGCGGCCATGCTGCGGCAGCTGCGGCAGCTGCAGCTGCAGCAGTCGCAGCCGGCCACTGCGGACGCCATGCGCTGTCGCAGGCGTGCTCAGCCGGCCGAGGTCTGAGCATGCGCGAGCATGCCCATGTCATGCAGAAAACATCAGGGCCCGATATCCTGTGCAGATACCGGGCCCCGATGGAGGGTTCAGGCAGGTCGGTGTATCAGATTGAGGTCTGATGCAGTACTGCGCCAGGTCACGACTTATCCCTGGCTTGCGCAGTCAAAGGCCTGCATAACTGACTTGACCATGGACTTGATAACATCAGCCTCAACGAGCATGAAGCTCTGCATGTCAGCTACCTTGTCATCAGTCTTCTGAGGCAGGTTCTTTTCAAGGTACTGATCATCAAGGGTAATGCGCTTGAGGGTAAGCTCGGTATTGAGAACAAAGGTAGCCTGGTCAACCAGCTCCAGCTGCAGTTCGGTAATATGCTTGCCGGCCTCAATGTGACTGAGGATTTCCTTACAGGTCAGATCTTCTTTGGTAGCCTTTACGGTTGCGCCGGTATCATCATCGCTCTTGAGTACGCAGTCATATCCAAGATTAATACCCTCAGGGAGATCGTCTTTGGCGATGAAGTTGGTCATGCGATCTTCAACTACCACACGTGGCTGCAGAGTCTTGGCAGGGAAGGTGCCAAAGGCCTTGCGCAGCATGGTAATGGCATTGTCGGCGCGCTTGGCAGAGGTGGCGGAAATGGCGATAAAGCCCTCAACGGAGTTGACCATAATGAAGAGCTCACGGCGGCTGGCAAAAGCCTTGGACATCATTTCATCTACCAGAGCCTGCTTGAGAGCCTGCTTTTCATTCTTCTTGAGGCTGCGGCTGAGTTCGGCCTCCTTCATGTCAATGATGTCAAGCAGACGCTCATTAACTACAGAGGATGGCATCAGCTTGTTTTCCTCAGTAAAACGGAAGAAGTGGCTGCCGCTGCTGGTGAAAGTGTAGGAGTCAGTGTGACGGCCAAAAACAGGGGAGAAGCCGCAGGAGGACATTTCCTGAGCGCCGGCCGGTCTGAAACGTACTGAGGTAATACACTCCTCAAGGCGGGTTTCATTGCGGAAAATTTCCTGAAGCTCAGGGGTTATTTCTACTGAATAAATGCGGGCATTCTTAAAGGCCATAAAGACTCCTCCGGCAAAGAAAAGGTAGGGGCAGCAGTCACAGTCTGCCGTTGTGCGTTTTTCAGTTTAGCAAAAATAGTGCCTTATGCCTGATTAAAATCGCATTGATAACCCCCCAGTCTGCAGCCCTTTGGGCAGGTGCCCTGGCCACTGACAAAGGTCATTCACAGGAAACAGCCACATGCTTTTGCAGTCCCATGCAGCAGCCGCCCTGCAGCTGAAGCATCCCGCCTGCGCGGCTGGAGCCAGCACGCTCAGGAACTTGCACGCTTATGCTTATGATGCTGCCTGCCCTTGCATCTGCAACTTCGAGCAGCACAAAGAGATGCGCTGCGGCCGCGTCTTGCAGTGGCAGTTTATCCTGTAAGTTAAGCCGGGTAAACAGCCGGCAAACATGCCAGTAAATCAGCAGGCATTTAAGTAATATCCATGATAAAGCCATATAATGGGAACAGAGGCGGCACACTGCCTGCCAGCCCTGTCAGCAAGCTGTCTGCTCTGTCAGCAGCAAGTGCACATCAGCAGCTCGGCCCATGGCCTTTCCACGAGACTGTGCTTTCCTTCCAGCCCATGCCTGCACGACAGGCATGACTGGGCACGCATGCTATCTTTAAAGCTGCCATTTTCGTGCATGTGAACGCGCTGCATACATGATGTCTTGCCATCATGCCCACTCATTAACATCAGTCACATCTGGACCATCATGCCCATAAATCATGTCGGCGTTGACGGCATGTCCTGGTGTCTGAGTGTCATGAGAATACTGCCTGATGGGCCCTGATGGATTCTGATGGGATCTGATGGGATCTGATGGAGCCGTATGGGCCCTGATGGACCGGATGGGCCCTGAAGGACTCTGATGGGGTCGGATGGAGCCGTATGGGCCATGAGGGAGCCTGCTGTCTGAAAAAGCCAACACTATAGAGGATGCTGATTTTATGGCCGATTCTAATCTGATTGATGCACCTAAAGCCGGTGATGACCAGGACCTGCTGGGTGTAAGCCGTTATATCAATGCGCTGGCCCACTTTCTTGAAAACGCCGCCATGCCAACTACCATTGCCATTCAGGGCGAATGGGGCAGTGGCAAGACTTCGGTAATCAACTCCCTGCGCTACAAGCTGTGCGATACCCTTGATGCCCCTGAGGATAACAAGCCATTCCACTCCATTTTCCTGAACATGTGGGAGCACTGTCTGCTCAAGGAGCCGGCCGATGCTGTTGAAAGCATTGTCCGTGGACTGCTCGATGACGTTACTCTGTTCCTTGAAAAGCACAACCATCAGTCTCCGGCACTGAGTACCATAAAGAAGATCTCCCAGAGCACCTTCTTTAAGGCTGCCATGAAGGGCGGTCGCATGGCCTCGGCCATTTATGGCGGCTCCATGGTGGAAAATGCCATAGACAAGCTTGAGTCTGCCATGAGTGGAGAAAAGGATGAGCGTCCATTCAAACCTGAGGAGTTCCGCAAGGCTGTATGTTCGGCTGTAGAGGAGTGCATCAGGCTCGATCATGAGGCCGGTGCCACCTCCCGTCGCGGCTTCATGGTTTTTGTTGACGATCTGGACCGTATCAACCCTGAAATGGCTGTACAGATCCTTGAGGTTATCAAGAACTTCTTTGAGGTCAACAAGTGCATCTTTGTGCTGGCCATTGACTACAACGTAGTGGTCAAGGGACTTAAGGCCAAGCTGGGCAACAAGGACGAGAACGATGAGCGCGCTTACCGCTCCTTCTTCGACAAGATTATCCAGATGCCTTTTACCATGCCTACGGAGAAGTACCGTGTCGACCGTTACGTGGCCGATGCCCTGATGCGTATTGGTTACTGTGCTCAAAGCGATCTCAATGATCTGGTATTTGATGATGAGGGTGAAGAAAATGACCGCACCTTTATCCAGATGATTACCGATATCACCTCAAATACTACAGGAACCAATCCGCGCTCCATCAAGCGTCTGCTCAACAGTCTGTCTCTTCTGCAGTACATGTATGTTGAGGACAGTGCCGAGGATATGCAGGATGACAGGCCATCTGGTTCGTTGACCAACGTTCAGAAGGTCATCAACTACGCCATGGTATGTATTCAGATTGCCTACCCTGAGATCTACCGTATGCTCAGCCGTGAACCTGTATACCGCAACTGGAACAGCAACACAGCCGAAGCATTCAAGCTTCATAACTTCCCTGAGTACTTTGAAGAGTGGAAAAAAGAGCATGGTCTTGAGGGCGAATCGGCTGAAAAGGCTCCATGCTATCCTGCCATTATCGACTGTTTCTGCAGGCAGGGTACTCCATGGCTGCAAAACCGCGCCAGCTCCATTCAGACCGTACTGTACTCACTTGACCGTCTGTGTCAGCTCAACAAGCTCAAGTTTGAGCAGGAAATTCCTGCCATTCTGGACATGTCTGCTGTTACCGCTGTCAGCTCCGAGGAGGACAAGCGCGTTCAGGTCAAGCACACAGTTGGTGATGAGAAGCGTATTGGCTTCTGGGATGAGTTCCAGAATTATGCATTCAGGGATGAGGAATTTGCAGGCCTGTTCAGACGTATGAAGGCCTCGAAGAATAACTGGCTTAACTACGCTACCGGTAATGCCGGATGCAGGTTTACAGTTACCAATGCTATGAACAAGGGGCGTATTGCCATTGATCTTACTGGCAATGTACCTGAAATCTATGAGCTTCTTGAGTCTCATAAGGCAGAGATTGAGGCAGATTCCGGTCTGACCCTGACATGGTATCCAATTTGTGAGACCCGCAAGTATTACCTGATCAGCATTGAGATGACTTGCGACAGCAAGAACCCCGAAAACTGGCCGGAGATTTCCCGCTGGGTAAGCACTACCATGGTCAAGCTGCGCAGAGCCATTGCCCCTTACATTGACAAAAAATAATGACCTTCAGCCATGAAGCTGAAGTAGACGGCACCTGCAGCCGGCACGCCCACCAGACCGGTCTGCAAGTGCTATCCATATTGTGGCCGTGAGTACCTGTGCCCAAAGCACAGTATCACGGCCCTTTTTGTCTGAACTGTCCGCACCGGGGTGCTCAAAACCGGCCCATGCCCCAGGCCAGCTGACCATGCCCCAGGCCAGCTGACCAGCCCCATGCCCCAGCCCAGCTGAGCCGACTGGGGGCCAGGACCTTGCCAGTCCATGAGCCTTGCCGGCTCTGGGCCATGCCTGACCTTGAGACATGCCAAAGGGCATGCAAGGACAGGTGGAGTGCTCTGCCATGTGGGATTCCAGGCCCTGGAGCTGGGCTATGGGCAGATCCTTGAACAGGTGCTGGGGGCTGCTTTTAACAGGTGGTGATGAGTGGGCTTATGCGGACTTGCCGGGGCGATGCATGTCCGGGTGTATAGCATTGGGCGGGCATGGTGTTTTGCCGGGGAGGGAAAGGGACTGAATAGAGTTGATTTTTCCAGGATTTTACGGGTCATGCGGTCAAAGGGGCCCGAAAAATGATGCATACAGCAAAACAGGGGCTGTGATATGGGGGTGTATTGTCTGCAACCAGGACGCGGGAAAATTGAGAAAATAGCCACATTATGATAAAATGTGGCCTTGTGCATTTCTTTGTTCTGCACTGTGAGCAATGCTCAGGGACGGTGATTTTACCATGGCCGCAAGGGCGTCAGTAAATCAGGGTAAAACGCCCGGAGCATGACCATAAAGTCAGGCTGTACAGACCGCTGTAAGGACATCTGTACGGATAGCTCTAAGAGCTGCTGAAAGTGAGTCAGCTCATACAGCCGCAGATGCGGATGCAGGTGCGGCTGGATGGACGGCTGCGGCTGCGGCTGCGGATGCAGGTGCGGCTTGATGGACAGCGGCAGCTGTATGGGCCTGTGACGGATCTTTTGCTCAGGTGTCAGTTCTCTGTATTTTGCGGGGTTTTTCTGACCCCGTCCTCATTTGACATATTTAAGCCCGGGGCTGTGGACATGGTCTTTGTCCTCCATAACCTGCGGGCCTTTTGTGTCATTATGCCCCAGGGCTTTTGCCTCTGACGGCATGACTGCACGAGTCAGCATATGTCAGCCTTAGCCAAAACCTGTCAGGCCAGAGCCTGGTTTTGCCTAAGGCGAGCAATGACTTTAGCCAGGGTTTCAGCACCTGTAACTGCAGGAGTGGCGGGCCGGCTTACTTAAAGCCAGGTCGGCTTGCGTGCGCACTGCATATGGTGCACTGTTAGATTTTGTAAGGTAACTTTTCATGGTTGACAACCACGATAACAAAGATGAGAAGACCGCAGCCTCACAGGCTGAAGGCGCCACCCCTGTGGAAACAGCAGATCAGGTGGAACTGGAGCAGACTGCCGGACAGGCATCCGGTGAAAGCACTGCTGCAGTATCGTCTGATGAGCAGGGCCCTGACGGAACTGAACCGTCAGCATGGGCTGATAATGCCGTCACGGAAACCTCACCTCATGTAAAGCTCGAAGACGAGCTGCGTCAGTCCTTTATTGACTACGCCATGAGCGTTATCGTTGACCGTGCTCTTCCAGACGTACGTGACGGTCTCAAGCCGGTACACCGCCGTGTACTCTTTGACATGTACGATCTGAAGATCTGGCATAACGGTCCGACCAAGAAGTCTGCCCGTGTGGTAGGTGACGTAATCGGTCGTTTCCACCCTCATGGTGATGCTGCCGTATATGAAACCATTGTGCGTATGGCCCAGTGGTTCTCCATGCGTGCACCTTTAATCTTCGGTCAGGGCAACTTTGGTAACCTCGACGGTGACGGCGCAGCCGCCATGCGTTATACCGAAGTGCGCATGACCAGGATTGCCGAGATGATGCTCCAGGACATCGACAAGGAGACGGTTAACACTTATCCAAACTACGATGGCAATGAGCAGATTCCTGAGGTACTGCCTACCCGTTATCCAAACCTGCTGGTAAACGGCTCTGCCGGTATTGCCGTAGGTATGGCTACCAACATTCCGCCACACAATCTGGCTGAAGTTATCGACGGCACTCTGGCCATGCTGGAAAATCCGGACATTAGCCTTGATGAGCTCATGACTTACATTCCAGGTCCTGATTTCCCAACCGGCGGTCTGATTCTGCGTTCTCCAGAAATCCGCCGTGCCTATGAAACCGGCCGTGGCCGCATCATTATCCGCTCCCGTACCCACTCTGAAACTGACAAGCAGGGCCGTACCACCATTTACGTGGACGAGATTCCTTACATGGTCAATAAGAGCGCCATTGTCAAGGAAATTGCCGATCTGATCAGAGAAAAGAAGATTGAGGGCATTGCCGAGGTCAACGATCTGTCTGACAAGGACAATCAGGTGCGCATTGCCATCGATCTCAAGCGTGATGCCTACGAAGAGGCTGTGCTCAACAATCTCTTCCAGCACACCTCAATGCAGAGCTCCTTCTCCTGTAACGTCATTGCTCTGGTCAACAACAGACCTAAGCAGCTGTCCTTAATAGAGATTTTAAAAGAGTTCCTCAAGTTCCGCCGTGAGGTGGTAACCCGCCGTACTGTTTATCTGCTCCGTCAGGACCGCCGCAAGGCTTTCCTTGATGAGGGTCTGATTGTGGCCAAGAGCAATATTCAGCGCATTATTGATCTGGTTACCAGTGCCGAGAACTCAGAGGATGCCCGTATCAAGCTCATGTCCGAGCAGTGGGATGGCGCTCTGGTAAGCTCCATCATCGAGTATGACGAGCATGGCGTAAACATCTGTCTGCCTCTGGGTATTGAGCCAGGTACCGGCCTTGTTGATGGCAAGTACCATCTGTCTGACGCTCAGGCACGTGCCATTCTGGCTCTGCAGTTAAACCGTCTGACACACCTTGCTACTGAGGAAATCCAGAAGGATTACCAGGACCTCAAGGCCAACATCAGAAATTACCTTGAGATCCTCAACAGCACTGCCCGCATGAACAGCGTAATCCGCGAGGAGCTTCTCGAAGCCCGCAATACCTTCAAGGATTCGCGCCGCTCCAGCTTAATTGTGGTTGACGGCATGATTTCCAAGGCTGATCTCATTACCCGTAAGGCCGTACTCATTACCCTGTCACAGGAAGGCTATATCAAGCATCAGGATCTTTCCCTGTACGAGGCCTCCAGCCGTGGCACTATGGGCAAGGGAGCAGCCAAGCTCAAGGAAGAGGACTTTATCGTTACCTCTACCGTATGTAACAGCCATGACCGCATAATGTGCTTTACCAATATGGGCCGCTGCTTCATTACCAATGCTTATGACCTGCCAGCCTCCACAAACAAGAGCTGGCGTGGCCGTCCTATCCAGAATCTCTTCGATCTGGATGAGGGCGAGTCCGTACGCCGCATTCTGCCTTTGAGCGAAGAGCAGCTGCAAAAGCTCAATGAGGACAATGGCACTGAGAGCGCCTATATTGTCTTTGCCACTGCCATGGGCGGTGTCAAGCGTCTGGCCTTAAGCCAGTTCAGGAGCCACCTCAAGCGCTGCAACTCTTCAGGCATCAAGTCCATAAGCCTCGAAGAGGGTGATGAGCTCGTAGCTGTTGAGCTTACTCATGGTGAAGACGACATTATGCTCTTTGCCACCAATGGCCGCATGATGCGTTTCTGTGAGTATGTGGAGCTCAACAAGGGCGATGGAGCTGACGGTGCTGGTGATGGAGCTGACAGCGCCGCTGAGGCTGCTGCCGAGGCTGCCGACAATGCCGCTGCCGAGGGTGATGATGACGATGAGACCATTTCAGAGTCTGATCGCATTGCCCGTGAGCTCGAGGGTATCCGCCGCTATATTGGCGTTCGCAAGTCCGGCAACGGTGGCATCCGTCCTCGTGGCCGTACTGCAGGTACCACCCGTGGTATCAGACTGATGAAGGGTGCCCGCCTAGCTGCCATGATTGTGGTTCCAGCTGAACATCTTGAGGATGAAAAGCTCAACTACATCGTCATTACCGAAAGCGGTGTGGGCAAGCGTGGCCGTCTGATCTCCATGCCGGGCAAGGTACGCCGTGGCGGTATGGGTAACTTTGCCTGCTCCGCAGCAGCCCGCTCCGAGCGCGTTGTTGGTGTAATCAGCGCCCATGAGGACAGCGATTACCTGGTATTCTCCAACAATGGCAGCGTACTGCGCTCCCGCGTCTCCGATCTCACCGTTCGCAGCCGTGGTGCCGGTTACTTAAGACTCAAGCGTACTGCCGAGGGCGAGCTCATTGTGGGTCTGCAGGAGATCTGCCCTGAGGTAGTAGCCGCCATTAACGAGTCAGCCGAGGCCCGTGCCGCTGAAAAGCGCCGTGCGGATGAGGCCGCCGAGGGCGTTATCTCCGGCTCTGATGATATTATGACCAATGACATTGACGGCGCCACCATGGACAGCAGCATTCTGGATAACGGCCACGAAAGCGGCCCAGGCGATGACAATGGCAGTCTCGACATGGACCTGCCAGAGGGCGAGCCATCCCCTGGTGATAACAACGACGATATCTGATAATCGCTGAGTGCTGACCCGACAGTGCAGACTGAGCATCAGGCTGCAGGCCCTGGCCTGTGGCTGCAGCCCAGGTACCCGGCTGTCCAGCCAGTGACTAAATGCCCGCAGGAGCTCTTTAATACCGAGCCCTGCGGGCTTTTTACTTGCACCGGAGCCAGGGCCGGCGCTGCCGCGCCGCACAGCCTGCAGCGCGTGGCCAGGCTGGCGAGCGTGGTCCGCGTGACTGCAGTGCGGCTTGCCTTTTGGTGGTGCGTTTTTGGGGGCCGGGGCGTTAAAAGCAGGCTCAAAGGGCTGCTTTTCAGGGAATTTGCACATATATGGTGCCCACAGACCCGGCTTTGCATATAATTGTGGCAGGGCGGCAGTGACAGCGTGTTTGCGCTATTATGTTTCACCCAAACTTAAGTCTTTTTTCTGTTGAGGTATAGAGTTCATGAGAGCATGGAATTACAGCGCTGGTCCCAGCATGATCCCACAGGAGGTTATGAGCAAGGCTCAGGCTGAGTTCTGCGATTTTGAAGGTCTGGGTCTGGGCATTGTTGAAATGTCTCACCGCTCTGCCGAATACATCAAGGTGGCTCAGGAAGCTGAGGCTCTGCTGCGCAGAGTCATGAATATTCCTGACAATTATGCTGTTCTTTTTGAGCAGGGTGGTGGTCGTGGCCAGTTTGCTGCCGTGCCGCTGAACATTCTGCCTGAAGACGGCTTTGCCGATTACTTCGTTACCGGCCACTGGTCCCGCAGTGCCTTCAAGGAGTGTTCCGAGCGCTATGGTGATGCCCGCCTGCATGAGTGCGTCTTTACCAACAGCGATGGCTACTACGAAGTAGACATGTCAAAGATGAAGGTCACCCCTGGTGCTGCCTATGCCTATCTGTGCATCAATGAGACCGTAAACGGTATTGAGCTCTTTGAGATGCCTGAAACCGGTGACACTCCTCTGATTGTTGATATCTCCTCCAATGTACTGACCCGTCCTATGGACGTCAGCCGTTTTGGTGCTCTGATTTTCGGTGCTCAGAAGAACATTGCTCCAGCCGGTCTTACCATTTCCATCGTGCGCCGTGACCTTATTGGCAAGGCCCGCAAGTACTGCCCGTCCATCTTTGACTGGGCTGTGCTGGACAAGTACGAGAGCATGTACAACACTCCAAACTCCTTTGCCTGGTATATGGCCGGTCTGGCTTTCAAGTGGATTGAGCAGCTGGGCGGAACTGAGGAGCTGGAGCGCCGTAATATTGCCAAGAGCTCCATGCTCTATGACTATATCGACAGCACTGACTTCTATCGCTGTCAGGTAGCCTCAAAGGATCGTTCCCGCGTTAACTGCGTATTTAATCTCGTGAACGAAGACTTAAACCAGGAGTTCCTTGCTGAGTCAAAGAAGCTCAACATGATTGGCCTCAAGGGTCACAAGGTTCTGGGCGGCATGCGCGCCAGCCTCTACAACGCCATGCCTGTAGAGGGTGCCGAAGTGCTGGTTGCCTTCATGAAGGACTTCGCTGCCCGCCACGGCAAATAACAGCTGCACGCCCATCCCCATCCCCTGAGCACGTGACAATGCCGTGCGCATCGGGCAGGGCGGACTCCAGGGATAATGAGCTGGTCTGCCACAGGCAGCGCAGCCCTGAGCCCATAATGCAGAGCCTGATCTCAAGTTAGATCAGGCTCTGCTGTTTAATGCGCCTTACTTGCAGCTGCCGCCGCCAGCCCCGCCGCCGCCGCCGTTGCTGCCTCCGCAGCTGTCGTCGGCCGACCTGTATCCGCTGGCTTTCACGCAGGCGGGTACAGCCTGGCTCAAAGTCCATACCATCCCGGCATGGACCACAGGACGGCAGCTCTGTCAGCACCGTAGTGGCCATCAGGAGCAGCCTGTCAGGTCGACATTCATGAAAAAGTGAGCTTATGGGAAAAAAATCGTGCCAGAGGGGTGGGGAACCCGCTTTGTTGCGCAAATTTGGCAAAAAAGCAGGATCATGAATGTTGCATGATCACAAATTTTAGTGCATGTGCGCTCCGGGCAAAGCGCGCCCGTATAAAGCTTGCTACAATGACAATGCATCAGTAAAACTGCCCTTGCAGGGGCTGTCAGCCTCAAAGGAGGGCCTGCAGCTAAGACAGGGCAGCACAGGTGGCGCAGGCTGACCGGCTCTAAAGAGCCATAGTTGCCATGGCAGTACATCTCCAAGGGCGCTTGCAGTTACCATGAGCGTGCTGAGCCGGCTTTCACTTTGGCATTCAGGGCATCAGCTTTCAGGGCAAACCCTGGCTTTTATCAGGCCCTGTGCTCTTGCAGGATTAGCAAGCTGCCCTGCAATCATTTAGGAGCTGCAGCAGCTGTCAGCTGCAGGAACTGCGTTAGCTGAATTAGCAGCAGGAAGTGCTTAGCTGAATTAGCAGCAGGAACTGCAGGAACTGCGTTAGCAGCAGGAAGTGCAGTAACGGCCGGCGCAGCAGGCCGGGCATAAGATGATTGCCCTAAGTCAGGGCAGAGGGCTTAGTGAGCACGGCTGTGCTCTGGCCACCTGGGAAAGAGGCGGTGGGGCTTACCGTTGCACACCGCAGATTGGGCAGTATGCCTGATCTTTTGAGAACAAGGAAAATTGAGGCGCCTGCTGTCGGTCAGCGGCGTTGGGTTAATGGCAATAGGGGTGAATCATGAGCATTGAGAACATTAATACCTCCCTGGACAACAAGCCTGGTGGGACTGCTCACGACTGTAAGCCAGGCAGCCTGAAACCTGACGCGACCGTGGCTGCTGCAGCCTCCAGCCTTAATGTTGAAGCTGTGCGCTCCCCGGCTCAGTCCGCCGGTGTGTTACCGGCTGCTACAGGTGCAGCAGGCTCTGCAGCAGCGTCCGGCAGTGCCGGCTCTGAGGCAGCTGCAGGCAGCTGCGCGGCCGCAGGCGTGGCCGTGGCTGATACTGCAGGCGGACATGTGGTTTCTGGCTGGGCTGCCCGTAGAGCAGGCCTCGTGGAGTACAGCATTATTCACGGTGAGCGCAGCATGCACGGTGCCGTGCTTACCGGTATTGAGGCTGCCAAGGCTGCTCATGAGGCAGCTGTATCCGGTGCCATTGATCGTCGCTGCATGCGTGGGCGTCTGTCCAACTGTGGTGACTGCCCTAATGACATTGATCCGCACGACTGCCAAAACAGTCCTTTTTATGTGGGATCAGGCAGCCAGTGTGGCGGAAACTGTGACTGCACCTTAAATCATGGTGCCAGTCCGGGAGAGAGCTTCTATGGACGTGCTGCCCGCGCAGGTGAGGCTCAGTACATTGATCCCAATGGTGATTATTACAAGCCATGGCTGCAAAGCTATCCTGAGGGCGTGCCTGAGTTTGTAAATACCCACGAATTTGAAAGTCTGGTGGAGCTCTTTGAGTCATCGGTTGCAAAGTACCGTGATCACTGTGCTTTCATCAATATGGACTCTGAGCTGACCTATGGTCAGGTCGATGAGCTCTCCGACAGCTTTGCTGCCTTCCTGCAGGTTGAACTGGGCCTTAAGCAGGGCGAGAAAATTGCCATCATGATGCCTAATCTGATGCAGTTTCCTGTCGCCTTTTTCGGTGCTCTCAAGGCCGGTTTAACCGTAATCAATATCAATCCTCTCTACACTCCCCGTGAGCTGAGAAACCAGCTGGAAAACTCCGACGCCACAGCCATTGTGGTCATTGCCAACTATGCCGATGGCCTTGCCTCCATTGTTCATGAGACCCTGGTAAAGCATGTCATCATCACTGAGGTTGGTGATGCCTTTAATAACTGGCTGGGACTCAAGCGTCTTATCATCAATACTGCCGTCAAACTCAAGGGCATGGTACCGGCCATTGACCGCTCAAAGTTTGGCACCTGTCATGACTTTACTGATGCGCTTAAGCGCGGCGCAGCTGTGCGTGAGCGTTTTGTGGCCCCAGAGATTAAGTATGACGATATTGCCCTGCTGCAGTACACTGGCGGTACCACAGGACGCTCCAAGGGAGCCATGCTGTCTCATGGCAATATCCTGGCTAATATCGCTCAGGCATATGGCATGTACGGTCAGGTACTCAAAAAGGGTGAGGAGACCATTCTTACCGTCATCCCTCTGTACCATATATTTGCTCTGACCGTTAATCTGGTCCTTTTTACATATCTGGGCGCGCGCAATCTGCTCATTACTGATCCGCGCAATATTAAGTCCTTTGCCCGTGACCTGCACCGTCATCCGGAAATTACCGCCATGACGGGTGTAAACACACTGTTCAATATGCTCATCAACCACGATGAGTTTCAGGAGCTCAAGTGGGAAAATCTGCATCTGGTAGTAGGAGGTGGTGCCGCCTTACAGTCCGGTGTAGAGCAGCGTTTCTTTGAAAAGACAGGCTTTCATATTCTTGAGGGCTACGGCCTTACCGAGTGCTCTCCTCTGTGCTCGGTATGTCCTTTTGATGTGGACCATTACACTGGCTCTATCGGTCTGGTTGTGCCTTCTACCATTGCCCGTATTGTGGACAGTGAGGGCCGTGAAATCCGTGATATGGAGCAGGAGGGTGAGCTTGAAATCAAGGGCCCTCAGGTCATGCACGGCTATTACAAGTCAGAGCGTCACAATGACTTTATCTTTGATGACGGTTTTGTGCGTACCGGTGATATTGCCAAGTGGATGGAAGGCGGCTATATCAAGCTTATCGACCGTCTTAAGGACATGATCCTGGTATCAGGCTTTAATGTTTTCCCTAACGAAATTGAAGACGTGGTCAGCCGCTTTAACCGTGTTCTGGAGTGCGCTGTTATTGGCATTCCAAGCGATAACACAGGCGAGGCCGTCAAGCTCTTTGTGGTACGCAAGGATCAGGCTCTTACAGCCCAGGAAGTAAAACAGTACTGTCGTGCCTATCTCACCCCTTACAAGGTGCCGCGCATTATCCAGTTTGTTGATTCTCTGCCTAAATCGTCTCTGGGCAAGGTCTTAAGACGCAGCCTCAGAGACATGGAAGGTAAGGATCCTAAGACAGCCGAAGAGCAGATACTCATTCTCAAGGCTCAGCAGGAGGCTGAAGCTGCCGCTGCCGCCGCCGCAAAAGCTGCCGCTCACGACAGTGCCCACCAGGGCTCTGCCGCTGGCGAGCGCAGCAACGTTGACAGCCGCAGGGCCTGGCGCAAGGCAAGCTATGCCTCCGGCCCTCTTGGCGGACCTCAAGCCGATCAGGGCATGGTCCATGGAGTTGACAACAGGGGCAGCACTGTACTAAATGCCTTTATGAGTGCCCTGGGGCGCCAGCAGGCCCCTGGCACCACCTCCATTGACAATGAGCACCATCTGTTTAAAAACTCCATGTCCGCTCATTCCGGTATCAGACATAAGAGTGTACCTGGCAGCACTGTGGCTCACCTTAAACTGACCGCATCGGCAGATGGCCGCACCTATGCTCCTCAGGCAAGCCTGAGCCCTGAGCAGCAAAGCCGCCTTGAGCAGGCTCTGCATGGCCGTGTCACCATGCATGTCGACAGCGCCGCTGCTCCGGCCGCGCCAGCTGCCGCTCAGCCATCCTCCGGCACTGGCTATACTTCAGGCTCTGATCATGCCGCCAGCACCGCACCGGCTGCCTCAGTGGCAGCCGAGGCTGCGCCGGCTGCAGCCCATGCCGCAGCTGCTGCCGCCTCCTATGAGGGGGCATCAGGCGCCGGCTCCCTGCCTAAGACAGCCGGTGCTCTTGCTCTGGAGCGGTTGCTGTCCTCACATGGCGATACCATGGGCGCCGCCATCGAGACGCCAAATATCCATCGTCATCAGGAACACCTGGCCCGCGTCGATGCTGCCCACGCGGCCCTGCACGGCGCTGCCGCACATAAAGCCGCCGCCACCGCTCCGTCACCGGCACCGGCTCCGGCAGAATCAGCCTCAAAAGCTGACTGAGCAGCCGGCCCATAAAGGCAAAATATCTGTTGTAAAAAAGGCCCCTGAACCGCAAGGTCCAGGGGCCTTTTTTCATGCAGCAATACCACCTGTCGTTTTTGTCTCTCGCTCCGGGCTCTGCCAGCAAATTATGAGCAAATGACGGTTAGGGTCAGGTAAAAAAATATTTGAATGCAGATCACGTTTTGAGCAGGTGGCTGGAAGGGAGACAAAATGGGCTTTAAGCGGGGGATGGCTTGAATTTATGTATGACCTGAAGCTGTGTGTGCGCACATGGTCCTGTTGTATGGTGCTGTTTTATTTTTCCTGTATAAATCAGATTTTCTTAGTTAATGAGTATAAATGTGACTTTTGTATTCATGGAAAAAGCAGGGCCTGGCATGGTCCAACATGGTGTATCTAGCGAGCGCGTCAGTATTGTGGGAAGCTGGGGAGCCAGGGGATCAGGCTATGACAAAAATCATAAATCAGCAAAATTGCTTAATGATAGATTTTCCGTCACTTAATTGAGCATAGCTCCTAAGGTGCCCGGGCATAAAGACTCAGGGACTAAGGACTGTGCTTAAGAGAGGAAGGTGGCACGGCAGGACAGCTGCCTTATGCAGAACACAGCACTGGCTGTTGCTTCAGGCAGTTCAGTCATTCGGTCAGTATTGATGCGGTCGTCAGCTGGTCAGCTGGTCAGACGTCACTCAGCAAGACTGGCGGGCTTACAGCTGACAGGATGACAGTCAGCCTGGCAGGCAGGCATTCAAACTGGCAGGCCAGCAAGCTTGCCGGCTGGCAGGCAGACTGCTGATTGATGGAAACCAGGAACAGGCTGGAGTATCAGTTCCTGCAGGTTGTGCCCTTAAATCCTTGTCTATGGAGTCAATTATGAGCTCATCAGTTCCTTTGAAAGAAAAGGCATCGTTTGGTATAGGTGCCCTTGGCAAATCAACCTCCTTCTGGTTTATGAATGCCTATCTTATGGTGTTCTTTACTGACGTGGTTGGTCTGAGTCCGGCCTACGTGGCTTTTCTCTTTCTTTTTGCCCGCCTCTGGGATGCTTTCAATGATCCGCTGATGGGTTTTATTGTTGATAACACCAAGACCCGCTGGGGCAAGTTCCGTCCATGGATTTTCATTGGCGCTGTTATCAATGCCGCCATCATTCCTTTTCTTTTCTTTGACCCATCCCAGATTCTTTCTCCAGTCGGGGTCATGATCTGGTGCGGCGTGTTCTACATTCTGTGGGGCATGACCTTCACTGTTATCGACATTCCTTTCTGGTCTCTTATTCCGGCTATCAGCTCTGATCCCCGCGAGCGTGATGTGATTGCCGTAATTCCCCGCACATGCTCGATGATTGGCGGTCAGTGCGTGGTTATTTTCGGTCTGCCGCTGATTACCTGGCTTGGTACCGGAATTGGTGCTACCGAGGCTGACGGTTACTGGCGCTTTGCCATGATTGTAGTGGCCTGTTTCCTGAGCGGCTCCATTGTCTGTGCCGTAAACGTTCGTGAGCACGTAACTCCACCAGTTCAGAAAAAGATCACTATCCGCGACATGCTGACTCTGCTGTTCAAAAACGATCAGCTGGTAGTGATTATTATCCTTACCGTCATTAATAACATGGCTCAGAACCTGGTTAATGGCACCATTATCTACTACTTCAAGTATATCCTGAACAATCAGGACATCTACCCTTACTTCATGGGTGCCGGTGCTATTGCCCAGTTTGTCGCTTTCCTTTCCTTCCCTTTAATTGTGCAGCGCACTTCCCGCAAGTTCGTCTTCATCGGCTCTGCCTGCATGGTGATTACCGGTTACTTCGGTCTGTTCGTGGCAGGCTCTCATGCTGACAGCAATATCTTTGTAGCAGGTGCCCTGTACTGCCTTGGTTCTGCAGGTTCTGCCTTCACCCTGGTATGTACCACTGTAATGCTGGCTGACACCGTAGATTACGGTGAGTACAAGTTCGATACCCGCTCCGAGTCCATTGTGTTCTCCATGCAGACCATGACTGCCAAGATGGCAGGTGCTCTGGCCGGCTTTACCTCCTCACTTACTCTGTCCTTTGTAGGTTATGTACCAAATGTACCTCAGAGTGAGGAGACCATTTTAGGCCTGAGAGTAGTAATGTTCATAGTCTCCTCAATTCTGATTCTGGCCACCATCATCATCTACTTCCGCTACTACAGGCTCAATGGCACTTTCTATAAGAACATGATGGAAAAGCTTGAGCAAAGCCGCGCCCGCAAGCTCGAGCAAAAGGCCCGCGAACACCAGCAGGGCTGTGAGTCCGGTACCACTGACATTGCTCAGTCCAACATTGGCCAGCCCGGCAGTGCCGAAGCCGCTCCAGCACGCAGCTCCGCTGCCGTCGACCCTGAAAGCTAAGACCAGGGCGGACCGCAGCAGCGCCGCCCGCCGGAGCAGGTAAGTCAGGCGACCTGATACCTGACACCCCGGACGGCGCTGCCTTATGACAGATTTGTATTTGCCTGCAATGATCAAGGCCCCTGAACCGCAAGGTCCAGGGGCCTTATTTCTCATTTCAGCAAGGTACTGCCAGGCACCAGGCCGGGGCTAGACCAGGGCCGGGCCGGTGAGCGCTGTGGCGCCCGGCAGCAGATGGCTGCAGTGCCGGTCCTGTCCGGGAGCTCAGGTGAGCAGGCGCTGCAGGCTTTGGCAGATCAGGCCTGCCGGGCCATGGGAACGGTCAGCAAGGCCAGCCTTTGCCAAAAAGGGAGTCAATCTTG
This sequence comes from Anaerobiospirillum sp. NML120449, assembly GCF_023051105.1. Classification (GTDB taxonomy): domain Bacteria; phylum Pseudomonadota; class Gammaproteobacteria; order Enterobacterales; family Succinivibrionaceae; genus Anaerobiospirillum. The sequence continues at coordinate 120,147 of NZ_JALKIL010000001.1, forward strand.
TAGGTGGAGACGTCCTTTTCCGGGATGTTGTCAGCTGATGGCTCGCTTAATGTGACATTGAAGCACTTCTGGAAGTTTTCGGAGGTAATGCGGGCCATTTCTGAAGGGGCGGTTTTCTTGAAGTCAGCAACAAACTCAAGAGTGTAGCGGACAAAGGCCGGCTCATTGTCCATGCCGCGTACCGGTACCGGAGCCAGGTATGGGCAGTCGGTTTCCACCATGATGCGATCAAGAGGCACATATTCAAGCACCTCACGGACATTGTCAGCGGCCTTGAAAGTGGCAATGCCGGAAAATGAGATGTAAAAGCCCAGATCAAGGCACTCACGGGCCATTTCCACTCCGTCGCAGAAGCAGTGCATAACGCCGCCACAGTCACGGGCATTATGCTCACGCATCAGAGCCACTGTGTCGTGATGGGCTGAGCGGGCATGGATAATCAGCGGCTTTTTGACCTCATTGGCAAGGTCAATCTGACGGGCAAAGGAGTCCAGCTGGGCATCACGGGTCTCAGATGCATAGAAGTAATCAAGGCCAGTTTCACCAAGGGCAATACACTTTTCGTGCTTGAGGCACTCAAGCAGCTGCTCTTCAGTCCAGTTGCCTGCCTCCTCAAGATTGAGAGGATGAATGCCGCAGGAATTGAAGATACCGTCATAAGGCTCAATGATCTTCATCATGCGATCATAATCTTCAATGGTGCAGGCAACAGAAAGCATATGGGTTACACCACAGCCACGGGCACGGGCCATGGCCTCGCCAAGAGATTTTGGTCCCTTGCCCTCAAAGGTCAGGGATGCCAGATGGCAATGGGAATCAACTAAAAAGGTCATATGCTGTTAATTGCTCCAGGAGTTTTCAAACATTAAGGTACTGCCCTCAGGCCATGTGCACGACCATGCACGCCTGGTCTGAGCCAGGGACCAGTTCGGGCACATGTACAGGGGCGCATGCAGCGGCGGTGCTGTATGCTCTGCAGGCATGGCTGCAGGGCTGTCCGGGCGGAGGGCTGATGCATTGTAGCGCAAAAGGGCGGCCCGGAAATGACAAAAGGTCTCCTGAAGCGGCATTAATACCGTATCAGGAGACCTTCTGATTACTGAAAGCAGCAGGCCGGGGCAGTTAAAATCTGTCCACAGAGCCCTTGCCTTTGCCTGGGGGCTGTCTCCCAGGTTTCAGGCTGAATGTTCAGCCCTTTACCTGGAGTCAGGTCCTGGCCTGCAGCTGCCTTAAGGCTGCTACAGGTATGCAAAGGATGCTTTCAGAGGACGCCGGGCGCGCAGTTGACAGTATTTGACAGGGAGACTGTTAAGCCCTCTGAACTTACCATGAGCTGCGGTCCCGGAGCTGAGTGCGCAAACCTGTCAGCTGACTTTGTTGAAGCTGTGCTTTACGCGGTCGTGCTCTTCGGCGCGCTTGCCATCATTGAAACGGTCAAGTGTGCCTACGAGATAACCGGTAATGCGGCGAATGCGATCAAACTTGACGCCTTCACCAACTACGCCATTGACGGGCTTAAGTCTAGTGACCATGAACTCTGTCCTTTGCAAGAAACAATGGATAACCAGTGCCGTTTTCACGGCAGCGTTGCCGGATAGATGATAAATTTTATTTGTCCGGCGGGCTCATGGTAGCAAATGCCCATGGCAAATTCCAGGACGCCCAAAGCTCATAAAATGGCCCTGTCATTTCACCAAATGCCCTGTATATGGGGTCCTGAGTGTTGATTAAATTTTTGCAAAAAATAATGTGCCCTTACATTAAGCACCAGGCAGCAACTGTCCACATTCTTAGCCTCACAGCCCGCAGCTGACCGCCATATTAAGGGGGCTGCAGGGCCATAAGAGCTGACCCCCACCGGGCATGCACGCTCCCTGTCTGTCAGCCCTTGCTTATAAGTGAACCTGCATCTGTTTTCCCACAGTGGTCGCATCCTCAGCCACAGAGCCCATATGTCAAGTCCCTCAGGCGAACCAGCCCCTGCCGTTATATAACAAAATTACGCATGATTTAAAAAACATGATGCAACCGCCCTAAAGGGCGATAAAACAGTGGCTCACGGGCTGATTGAGTGCCCGGCAAAAGAGCGTTATGCCCTGTCATTCGGCCCGTTCATTTGGGGCAGTTTATGTTGCCAGAAGCATACTTCGTGACCATACGCAGGCAAAAGGTACTGATACGGGCTGCAGCGCAAACTGTGTCAGGCCTGCTCAGGAGGGCAGGCGGTGAGGCTGAGCTTGCAGTCCTGAATCAGCACAGGCAAGCTCAATGTCCAGGCAGGTCATGAGCATAAGCTGTTTATGAGCACAGAATATCGGTCACGAGCAGTGTCAGGCTGTAAGCACAGGCAAGCTGTGAGCGCAGCTAAGGCAGGTTATGAGCATAAGCAAGTTATGAGTAAGTAAGACAGGTCATGAACAGCGCAAAGCTGTGAGCATGTAAGACAGGTCATGAACAGCGCAAAGCTGTGAGCATGTAAGACAGGTCATGAACAGCGCAAAGCTGTAAGCCTGTAAGGCAGGTGACGAGCACAGACAAGCTGTGAGCATGTAAGGCAGGTCACGAGCGACGGGCAGTTGTGGGCGTTGCGCCGCACTGTGCCCTGAGCGGGCATGCGGCGGCAGCGGTTCCGGGCCGGTGCAGTGGGGCCGGGCATTATGTGCTTTGCTATAATGTGGGGCGCATGCTCGTGCGATGGCGCCGCGTCTGAGTCTCCTGAGGCTGTGTATGATGCAGCATCTGTCTTATGAGCTTTATGCATGGCAGCGCTGCTGCCCCATGTGCACAGGCCTGAAAGGCCCGGCAGCGACTGTAAGGTCGCACCCCCATAAAGGGACTGAATGCCGGCCCGGGCGCTGCTGCGCTCAGTATTCTTTTGCTTCCCACCCAGTGCGAGCCCAGGCACTATTTGCCTGTGCTGCGGGGCGCTTATGCCTTAACTGCCATGTTTTCATGGCCTTGCTGGACCTGGCCTAACAGAGCTGTCCTGCAGGACAGCGGGAGCGCGACCTGCGGCGTCAGGCGGCGCTTCCGGGGCTGTGCTTTGACCAGGTGTAATCTAAGGCAAAGGGTGGATACTTGGGAAAATTAAGGTAATAACCATGGCTGAACCAACCATTTTTGAAAAGATTATAAAGGGTGAGATTCCTTCTGAGATTGTGTACCGTGACGACACTGTCACTGCCTTTAAGGACATCAGCCCAAAGGCTGAAAACCACATTCTTATCGTGCCTAACAAGCCAATTCCTACTGTCTCTGATGTTGAGCCTGAAGATGAGGCTGTAATGGGCCATCTTTTCACTGTAGCCCGTAAAATCGCCACTGAGCTGGGTGTTGAGAAGTCCGGCTACCGTCTGATCGTCAACTGCGGTCCTGATGGTGGTCAGGAGGTTTACCACATCCACATGCATCTGCTGGCCGGTGGCAAGTTAGGCGGTCTGGGCTTCCCTGGCTGATAATGACTATGCAGCCCTGGGGCTCCCGGGCTTAAATGCCATACTGTCCTGGGCGGCCTGTGCTGAAAAACCATGCAGCCCTGGGCCTGCCGGGCTGAAAAGGCATGCTGCTCTGGACAGCCCGGGCTGAAAAGCCGCTCTTACCTGAGCAGGTATTGTCTGCCTGTCGGGCCAGGGTCCGAGTCAGGGAGCAGACCTGCCCCGGTGCTGTCCTGCCTTGCAGGGGCTCACAGTACAATATGATGGTCAGCTTCAGGCCAGATTGTGCCTGAATGCCGGTCTGGTCTGATATGCCTGTAGAGCTGGTAATGGGCAGGTGCTGGACTGTGCCGGGGCAGGCATGGGACGCAGGTGGTTAATGGTGCGCTGTGGTGGATATTATTTGTGTTTGAGGAAAAACTGTCGTGCAAAAAGTGACATTGGGACTGGTCTGTGCCGCATTTGTGCTCGGTGCTGGCATGAGCGGCTGCCAGAGCATTAATGATCTGACTTCTTTTGGCGAGGACGGGAAGCGTCCGGTAGCTCAGGACGCAGCGGCCAAAGAGCAGCAGGCTCAGGAGCCGCAGATGTCTGATGCCCAGCTGTTAAGCGAGCTGTCATCTGATGCCGGCGGTCCGGTAAACATGCAGTCCAATCCAAGAGCGGTACGTCAGGGTGTTTCCCTTGCCGATCGTCTGGAAAATGCTCCTCAGTCCCACAATGCTCTGCTGGGAGCTGCAGACCCTTACACTTCAGTTAAGGAGGTACAGCTCTCCGAGTCTGACGAGCAGGCCCCTTTTATTACCGACCTTGATGAGGACAACACCGCTCATCAGGCTGGAGTTACTGTGGCAGGCGCCAGTGCAGCTGCCGGGGCGGGCGTGGCTGGAGTTGCAGGCCAGGGCGGCATGCCATCTCAGGTACCGGCCTACAGCTCCGAATCCGAGCTGGGTTCAGCCTCATGCGCCCCTCAGATGAACCTTGAGGCCAGCGGTGTAGCCCGTGCTCTGATTAAGGATCTGGCAGCCCGTCTGCGCAATGAAGGTGGCAATATCTACGTGGCACCAACCATTATTGATAGTGAGTACCAGGACTGCATGCGTGATCTGAGCTCAGCTCTTCAGGACGGACTGTCTGACAGTACTCTGTTCAAGGTGGTACCTGCTACAGTAAATCTCAATAACATCATTTCGCAGAACATTGGTTCAGCCACTATTCTTCCAAGCCTTATTCATCAGTGCCGTGCCTCATCCATTCCTTATCTGGTAGTGTCCCAGGTAAAGAAGACCGGCGACAAGGCTGCCCTCACTCTGCGTATTATCCGTACTGAGGATGGCATTACCTTAAGCCAGACCTACCGTCGTCTGCACAATTAAGCGTGCGGCTCACAGCAGCAGCGTCCCATGGCGCTCCTGAACGGAGCGCCTGAGGCTGCAGCTGCTGACTCAGCTTCTGTTGCAGCTGCATGGGGTGATGCCATAGCAGACGCCAGGGCTTATGCCGGGGCAGACGCCAGAGCAGCTGCCTGGCATGATGCTCTGGCGTCTGACAGGCTGTCCTTATAACAGCCACTGATACTTTGCGGGGCCTGCCCGCCTGTCACCTTCTGTGATTAGGCGGGCAGGCCCCGTTGCGCTATAATGGGCGCGATTTTTTCCGTATTTTCAGGCAAGGCGCGTTCAGCGTAATCAGGTAATCCGGCAGGTAAATGTCTGCCGGCTGTCCCGTGGAGCTGACGGGCCATAAGTGGTTCCGGTTTATGATTTCCCTGCAAGATCTGACAATAATGCGTGGCACCCGTGTGCTCATTGAAAACGCTACAGCAACCATACTTTCAGGACAGAAAGTGGGCATTATCGGTCGTAACGGCTGTGGCAAATCAACTCTGTTTGCTGCCTTGCAGGGTGAGGTTGCTCCTGAGCAGGGCAGCATAGGCATGCCGCGCAATCTCAAGACAGCCACCGTAGCTCAGAAGACCCCGGCTCTTGAGATCTCTGCTCTTGATTATGTAATGCAGGGCGACAAGACAGTAAATGAGCTGCTCGAGCGCCGCAGCCGTGCCTGGGACAGCAATGATGGTGAAAAGATAGCTCTGATTGAAGATGAGCTGGGTCTTGCCGGTTACTGGACCTTAAAGGCCCGTACCGGTGCCCTGCTGCTGGGCCTTGGTTTTGGTCCTGATGAGCTTGACCGTCCGGTACGTGAGTTTTCCGGTGGCTGGCGTATGCGTCTTAACCTTGCTCAGGCTCTGATTTACAAATCAGATCTGCTCCTGCTTGACGAGCCTACCAATCACCTTGATCTGGACACAGTACTGTTCCTGCAGAACTATCTTAAAAATTACGAAGGCACCCTGCTTTGTATTTCCCACGATCGTGACTTCCTGGACAGCTTTGCCGACCACATTCTGCACTTTGAAGAGGGCAAGGTCGTCCTCTATCCGGGCAATTACTCAGCCTATGAGCGCATTCGTGCCGAGCGTATCCGTGCCCAGAAGGCGGCCCGCCGTCGTGAAGAGGCCATTCTGGCTCATATGCAGAGCTTTATTGACCGTTTCCGCGCCAAGGCCACCAAGGCCAAGCAGGCCCAGTCCCTGATGAAGGCCATGGATCGCATGCAGCTTACAGCTGTAACTCAGGAAGAATCTCCATTTTCATTCTCCTTCCCTGAGCCTGACCGTACTCCGGCTGTGATTGCCTCGCTCAAGGATCTCAATGCCGGTTATCCTGCCCGTGCCAGGGCCAGCGCCTCTTCAGGTGATGACCCTGATGATTTCTCAGCTGCAGGCAGCAGGGGCGCTGCTGCCGGCGCAGAGGGTGCCGCTGGCGGCACTGCTTCGGGGCCTGAGGTGGTGCTGAGCAAGGTCAATCTGCAACTGCTCAGCGGCGACCGTATTGCTCTGCTCGGTAAGAACGGTCAGGGCAAGTCCACTCTTATTAAGACCCTGGTAGGCGAGCTGCAGCCTCTTTCAGGTGAGGTCGCCATTGGCAAGGGTATCAAGATTGGTTACTTTGCCCAGCATGAACTTGAGTCTCTCAATGAAGATCAGAATGCCCTGTGGCATCTGTGGCGCATTGACCCTGATGCCAAAGAAAAGGATCTGCGTACCTTCCTGGGCTCCTTTGCTTTTAAGGGCGACAGAGTCTTTGACAACGCAGGTACCATGTCAGGTGGTGAACAGGCCCGTCTGGCGCTGGCCATGATTGCCTATCAGAAACCAAATCTGCTGCTGCTTGACGAACCTACCAACCACCTAGATTTGGAAATGCGTGAGGCTCTGTCTGTAGCTCTTGCCTCATACTCAGGTGCTCTGGTGCTGGTATCGCACGATCGCCATCTGGTTGAGGCTATTGCTGACAAGCTGTGGCTGGTTGATCAGGGTAAGGTAGGCGAGTTCGACGGCGATCTTAATGATTACCAGGAGTATCTGCTGCGCCGTGCCCGTGAGTTCCGCGAGGCCCAGCAGGCTGCTGCCAATGCCGCCCGGGGCGGCAGCCATCAGGCTGCAGCAGCTGCCCCGTCTGCAAGCACCTCTTCTTACAAGAGCCGTGAGCAAAAGCAGCTTGAGGCTCAGAAGCGTGCCGCTCTGCGTCCTTTGAAGCTCAAGATTGAAGCTCAGGAAAAGCTCATGGCCAGCTGTGAAAAGCGTCTTGCCGAAATTGATGAGCGCATGGCCGACAGCTCTCTTTATGAGGGTAAAAAGGATGAGCTTGAGGCGCTGATTTTAGAGCGCGCCCGCCTGGAGGGCGAAAAGGAGGCAGCCGAAGAGCTGTGGCTGGAGCTGACCACTGAGCTTGAAGAGGCTCAGAACGCCTGATAAGCCCGCAGCTGCCATGCTGGCGCAATGCGGCTGCCACGCTGCCGCCACGCAGGAGCCAAGCTGCCGCCACGCAGGAGCCATGCTGGCGCCGTGCTGGTGCTGGCTGTCCATGCCATGGGACGGGCCATGAGCTTTGTTTACCTCTGGCCACAGTACCAGCTATGGGACCTGGCAATATGGCTGGCCATGGCGGCTTACGCAGCGCCGCAGCATATGGGGCAAAGCGCAGCTGAACACGGCGCACTGTGCTCTGCGCTGCAAGGGCCAGGTCCCTGCGGTGCTCCTGTGGGGCAAGATGCTGTCGTGTTCTTTCGGGGCCAGTCGTGCACTGTCCTGTACTGTTTTTTGCTGTCTGATAATAATGTTTCTGGGAGGAGCAGGTAATGCTCAGTTATCGTCACGGCTTTCATGCCGGCAATCATGCTGATGTGCTTAAGCACATGGTGCTGTGTCTTATCATGCGTGCCCTCAATGACAAGGATAAGCCTTATACAGTTATCGACACTCATGCCGGTGCCGGTATCTACGACATGACCTCGGCTTTTGCCCGCAAAAACAGCGAATTTGCCAGCGGCTGGCTGAAAATTGCCAAAAATGAGCGCTTAAAGGAGCTGGTACCTGAGTACTGGCAGGCCTGGGAAAAGGCTCAGAGTGAGCCGGGAGCCAATAAGGGCAATATGTATCCGGGCTCCCCTTTTATTGAGTATGCTCTGGCCCGCAGGTCCGACACCATTTTCCTCAATGATATCCACAAGGCCGAGTACGAAAGCCTGCTGCAGATCTTCAAGCGCAAGCGCAATGTGCGCGTGGAGTTTCGTGCCTGTCAGGACACCATTGCCGCACTGCTGCCTCCTGTCAAGAAGCGTGGCGTGATTCTTATCGATCCTCCTTATGAAAATGAGCAGGAGTACCGCTGGACTGTAGATGCGGTAAAGAAGGGACTGGGACGTTTTGAGCAGGGTATTTTTGCCATCTGGTATCCGGTACTGGGCCGACTTCATGACCACTCCCGTAATCTGACCCAGCAGATACGCCGCCTCAACCGTCCGCTGCTGCAGGTAGAACTGCGCGTTTGTGAGCAGCAGGAAGAGTACGGCATGTGCGGCAGCGGCATGCTTATTGTCAACTATCCTTACCAGATAGATGAAAAGCTCGAGCCTGTAGTTGGTGAGCTTTACCAGTGCCTGTGCGACCCTGAGAAGGGATCAGCCCGCCTCGAGATTCTCAACGAGAAGTCATAACAGCTGCAGCCTTACCAGCAGCCGGCTTTACGGCAGAAGCTGCGGCCGCCAGCTGCTGTTCAGGTCTCTGCCCCTGATGCTGGCGTTGCCACTGCCATAGCGGAACCTGCAGCCCTGTCTGGCTGTATTAGCTGCAGCAATTGCCTTGCAGTGAGTCTGTACCAGCAGCTGCACAGCAGCACCTGCCAAAAGGCAAACCCCCCATAAGCAAGAGAGCCCATACTCACATGAGTACGGGCTCTTATGTTTTTCAGGACCTGTTTTTTTAATCTGAGCCGGGTCGGGCGCTGGCAGAGCACTTATGAGCTGCACCGGTCAGTCAGCCAGCCAGCCAGCCCGCCAGTCAGTCAGCTATCCTGTTATACGCTAAATGCTTTTATAAAACTTTTATAAATTATATCAGGAATACACACACCCTCTCTCTCTCACTTACTCACACACATACAGTCTGTAAGTGAGGGCTATAACAATAATCTAACTGATACGGGAGCATGACGGGCTTTTCTTATGACAATCTATAAATGAGGCAGAAGTGCACAGGAACTTGCTTATGACAGTCTTTAAATGCGGTGTGGCGCTGGGGATAGTGCTTTCCTCATTTAAAGTCTGTCACAGGTTTAGACATTATATGTACGACATGAAGTATAAGGTCTGCGCTGCCATGGGAAAGATGCTCTGCTGTCACGGCGGTCAGCCTGCTTTGTCATGGCGTTCAGTGCTCTCACGGATGTCAGTCCAGCTTTGTCATGGCGTTCAGTGCTGTCACGGCGGTCAGCCCGGCTTTGCCATGGCGTTCAGTGCTTTCATGAGGAAGGGCCACTGGGGCGTGGGGGAGTATTTGCCTGAGCGTCCTGATTTGCTATTGTGTATATCTCCGGGGGCGCTGGTGCTGCCGGGATTATCTCAATGGAGGCTGATAATGTATCGTGCTGCCGATTCCCGTTATGAGGATATGGTATATAACCGTCTGGGCAACTCCGGCCTGAAGCTGCCTGCTGTAAGCATGGGCCTGTGGCATAACTTTGGTCATCAGAACTCTCAGGAGGACATGATCAATATCCTGTGCTACTGCTTTGACCATGGCATTACCCACTTTGATCTGGCCAACAATTACGGCCCTGAGCCAGGTGCTGCCGAGTCCAACTTTGGTTATATACTCAACCGCTGTTTCCGTCCTTACCGTGATGAACTCATTATATCCACCAAGGCCGGCTTTGACATGTGGGATGGTCCTTATGGCGACTGGGGATCACGCAAGTATCTGCTGGCATCTCTTGATCAAAGCCTTAAGAGAATGGATCTTGAGTATGTGGATATCTTCTACCATCACCGCATGGATCCTGAGACTGACCTTGAGGAGACCATGAGTGCGCTTGCCTCTGCTGTCCATCAGGGCAAGGCTCTGTATGCCGGACTTTCCAATTACGACGGCCCGACTCTGGAGCGTGCCACCGCCATACTGCGTGAACTGCATACTCCTTTTGTCATCAACCAGAACCGCTATAGCATCCTTGATCGCACCATTGAGCGCAATGGCCTCAAGGAAAAGGCCGCAGAGCTCAAAAAGGGCATTATTGCCTTTTCCCCTCTGGCTCAGGGCCTGCTCTCTGATCGCTATCTCAATGGCATCACTGCTGACAGCCGTGTACTGCACGATGGCCGCTTCCTCAAGGAAAGTGATGTCAAAGAGCACCATGATGTCATTGTTAAGCTCAACAACATAGCAAGAGAGCGTGGTCAGTCACTTGCTCAGATGGCTCTGTCCTGGGTGCTGCGTGACGGCATCGTAGCTTCAGTTCTGGTAGGTGTCTCCAGGGTCTCTCAGATTGAGGACAATCTCAAGGCCATGAGCAATACTTCATTTACTGATGAAGAGCTGCGCGCCATTGATGAGGCCTGCGGCTCCTTTATCAGCTAAGCAGGAATTAGCCAGCTGCGCCGCTGTGCGCCAGTGAACTCTACGCCAGTGAACTCTACGCCACTGCAGCACCCCGATAAGGCAGTGCAGGCCGGCCATGCAGCATCGCCACATGCGCTTGAGCTCCAGCAGCCCCATATGCACTGGAGCTGAACCTGATGACCGGGCCTTACTGCCCTGATATAAATAATAAAGGCCTGTATTAACAGGCCTTTATTATTGGGGATTATGAGGTCACGGGGTGCTGCTTTGAGTGCGGTTCTGAATATCAGAAGAGTCACCATGGTCAGCTGCCTCTGCAGCGTCGGCATTGTAGGTGCTGTCGCTCATCTGGTTTAGCTTGAGGTAGTTGGAGACAAAGTCAGGTGATGGCAGTTCGCTCAGAGCGTCGCTGTCAGCACTGTGCGACATGGGCTCAAGAGGAACATCCAGAGGACCTAACAGATCAAGGCGCCAGGAGGTCTGCAGCAGGGGAGTCTGTCCCAGAGCCTTGGCACGGAAGTAGTCATTGAGCAGCTGTTTTTTAAGCAGTACCTGAGGGCAGATATTGCTGTTCTCAAGCTTCTTGCTGATAGCCCTCTTGAGAGCCTCGAAATTCTCCTGCATGCTGCGCTGATGGGAGAAGTAGTCATAAGGAATGGTCAGATCAGGGTACATAGGAGCCTGACGGGCCTGAGCAATCCATTTGACAATGATATCGCCAAACTGCCTGATGGTGCCATGCTTGACGCCACGGTGCTCCAGTTCTTTTTTGGAACGTGGCATGTAGCGGGCCAGCTGCCACATGGACTTGGAGGTAATGATGCGGTTTAATGCCTGGTTTTCACTACGGGCCAGCTCCATGCGCTCACGGGCCAGGTAATGCAGAACGTTGAGTTCCTTTTCATTGAGCAGACCGGCGGCAGGGATGGCCAGATAGGCATTATCCTCATCGACATCACTGATATAACGGGAGCGAATATAGTTCATCTCCTCAATGAAGTAACCGAAATTACGTTCAGAGATGATTTCCCTGATTTTGTGGAACAGGGGCTCCAGATACTCAACATCAAGGGCTGAATAGTTGAGCTGCTCAGTGGTCAGAGGACGGTGAGTCCAGTTGGAGCGGGTGCAGTCCTTGGCAAGGGTAATACCAAGAAATTCCTGCAGGGCAAAGTTAAGACCACGTCCATAGCTGTGGCCGCAGAAAGCCAGCATCAGCTGCAGGTCGTAAATACGCTCAGGGAGAATCTGGTCGCAGTTGATACGGCGGGCCTCATGGGCAAGAAGCTCAATATCCTCAGAGCAGGCAAAGGCCAGCACAATGGCTCTGGTATGACACAGAGCTTCAATCAGGGGCTGAACCTGACCTTCAAGCATCCATACATCTACCAGATAGTTGCAGTCATGAATGGCCAGCTGCAGTAAAGAGAAGTCCGGATAGTAGCAGGTGACGCGCATGAACTCGGTGTCAAGACCAATAAGGTCATTCTCACCCAGCGATTCAATCAGATTGCAAAGCGTTCTGACACCTGCTGGTGAGTCAATAAACTCGTAGTAGACATCGTCGTCCATAATTTAAATCTCCTGCATTATGGGTTTCAGCCTCATTCTGTGCTGATAACTCTCAGATTATCCTGCTGGCAACGGGACGTGCCCGTGCTGCCCAATGCATTCTGGTAATGTGCCCGGTTCCAAACCATGGCGTAAGAATGGTCAGAGAACCAGGGACCTCAGTCTGACAGGTAACCTTAAGTGAGTTATCAGGTAAGAATGTCCCCATGACAGCTTACAGTAGCTTCTACCGGTATCTGCATGTGCAAAGCATGTTAGCACACGCACAGCTATTAGGCGATCGCCCGGGGCTTTGGACGTGAAAATTTACCGCTGTGAAAATCGATGATCGGGATGCAACAGGTATCCGAGCGCAGGGGCTTGAGTTCAGACTGTCCATGGTTGTTACGCATACAGCCAGAGCACTGGCTGCCACAGCGCAGCCTGCCTCCGCCAGGTGGGCTGCGGTTTGCCACGAGGGTTGCCTGCGGTGCAGCACGAGGGTGGATTGCGGTGCAGCACGATGGTTGCCTGCGCTTCATCAGAGTCCCTGTCTTTAAGCTCTACTGCAGGCCTCAAAGAGGCTGACATTGAAAGGCTTGAGGTGCGGCGGTGCATTCATTCATGCAGCTGATGCAGCTGTCGTGCTGCAGATAATGCAAATGGCTGCAAAGGTCTGAGGGCAGAGCTGCAATAAGATGTTGAGAGCTCAGAGAACTGTGTATGGAGAGATAGCCAGGGGCAGGGACGCCGCCCATGTTCAGAAAAGTACAATGCTGCGTCTTTAAGCAGTTATCACTTTGAGAAGGTGGGACACGCAGATAAAAACCATGTCTGGCCACAGTGGTTCGGGAAAAGCGCATTTTTATGGCTGTGTTGCACACTGATGTTATGACTGACAAAAACACAGAAAGTTCAGTCAATTATGCCGGGGGCAGGCTAAGAGGCAAAGGCGTGGCGGGAGATGTGGCTGGACCGGCCATGAAAACAAAACCCCGCCATATGGCGGGGCTGTTAGTGACAGGACAAGGCGCTGACGCTGGTCTTAGATATAGAAATCGACGTAGTCGTTGCGCTTTCTCTTTAAAAACTCGCTGACCAGGAAAATGCTTGATACCAGCAGGCCGCAGGAGAATGAGGCCAGAATCCACTCAGGCATGGTAAAGCCCAGCAGGCTCCAGTCCAGAGGCTCGCAGGATGCTGTAGGTGAGAACATCCATGGCAGCCACTGATCAAGAGGCATAAATGAAGGGAAAGATGGCTTGAGCTTGCAGACTGCTCCAAAGCCGCTCTGATAAACGGAGGTCATATGGTCAAAGGCCACGATGACACCACCGGCGCTGCCCGTCAGAAAGGTCAGATTTGCAATGTTGCGGAACAGGAAGTTGGTTGGACGTAAAAAGCCAATCAGTCCTGCAGCAATAAAGGAAAGATAGAAGGCACGCTCATAGACACAGTTAACGCATGGAGGCAGGCGCAGGTAGTACTGGAAATATAAGCCGGCACTTTCCAGAATCACACCCAGAAGCAACAGTAATATCCAGGTAATGCGATGGCGCACGAGCGATTGAACAAGATGAAAGAATCCCATATCAAGCCACATCCTGTATCCAGAGAGAATTAATAGGCGCAGAGGCTGCCTGTCATGTAATGTACTTTAAATTGTCAGTAAATAAAAGACCTGTACTGGCGCGGTAACTAATTATCACAAGCTCGATAGCGGGCAGCGCAGCTTAAGATTGTGTGCCTTTAATCAGCAAAAGCGCGGATGCAACAAAGGTAAATCTTATCAGGCATGCAGTCCGCAGTACCAGCGTGCCAAATTATGCCCCTGGATCCAGGGGGTAATATTCTGACTGACTGTCTGCTCATCACTGCGCTCCTGGCTTTTCATAGAACCATGACAGGTACATGGCATAACTCAGCTCATCTAAGATGCTGTAAGTGGCTTTTGCAACTGGAACAATACAGCTTCACATTGCTGGCGTATGACTGCCAGGATGCTGTACACGGCTCAGCCGGAGTACAGTGCAGTAGCAGCAGGTAAGTAAAGGTTTGATGAGAGCCGGAGGTCTGCTTCTTATATCTTTACTGTTATGGGGAATAGCTATGTAACCTGCCCTTTAAGAGCAGTCTGAGCTGGTTGAGCGGCTGGTGCAGATGCGGACAGGACAAGTAAGAATGAGGTCTCAATGAGCGGGCGCTGTGCCGTGACGCAGTGAGCCTGTGACTAACAAATTGAGCGAGCGCTGTGCCGTGACGCAGTGAGCCTGTGACTGACATATTGAGTGGGCGCTGTGCCGTGACGCAGTGAGCCTGTGACTGACATATTGAGCGGGCGCTGTGCCGTGATGCAGTGAGCCTGTGACTGACATATTGAGCGGGCGCTGTGCCGTGACGCAGTGAGCCTGTGACTGACATATTGAGCGGGCGCTGTGCCGTGACGCAGTGAGCCTGTGACTGACATATTGAGCGGGCGCTGTGCCGTGACGCAGTGAGCTTGTGACTGACAAATTGAGCGAGCTTAACCAGTGATCTGCAGTGTCTGCAGGCGGCTTTTGTATGGCGGTTTCACCTCCCAGCTGCAGGTGCAGCTGCGTGGGGGGATGTCATGGCGCGGCTGAAGGGGCAGCTACGTGCAGCTGCATGTTCAGCTGCGCAGAGGGGACTTTGGAGTGAATGCCTGGTTGAGGCGCAGTTAAGTGAAAGTTGAGTGAACGTTGAGTGAGCGTTGAGCGGGGCGGCAGATGGTGCAAATTAGAGCGGGCGCTGTTGAGTGAAAACCTGGATTGTGGGTTCGAAGGGAGGTGTTTGATAGCAGATCCGGGGGAGAGATGATACTGGGAACATAACCGTCAATATGGCCGGTTTTTCGATTAGTGCACGGAAAATTGTCGATGAAAACTGCCTGTTTATCATGATTTATGTTGCGAAAAAGGCACGCACAGTGCACGTAAGATGTTACAGTAAAATTTGCAAAAAATGTGCATGCGGCTTTTTCAGCTTGTATGACAGATGTAAAAAGCCTTTTATATCAGCTTTCTATGTGTTTTGCACTGTTATGGTGCCGTGCTTTTGACGCCTTACAGTGTGATGGATATCAATTTTGCAAGGCTGTTTAACCAGCTGCAATGGACATTTTCATGCAGGGCCTGCAAAGCTCCGTAAACGTTTCAAATTTCAAGAAAATCCAGTATCTACTGGGTTTTTAAAGGATAAGGGGTATAGGTTGCACGTACGGTATATGTGTTGTTGTGGTACAGATCGTCTGTGTTGGGCTTATTGCAGGGAGGGGCAGTGACAGTTAAGTGAATGCGCCAAAATGGAGCAAAAGCGATAAACAGGCGATCCCTTATGGTGAGTCAGGGGTGAGTTTTGTTGCAGGCATAATTGTCAGTCGTTATCAAGGAAAAAGTGATTTTTACACCAGTTTTGCTGTGAATTTGTGGGCTATATCTCATTTTTAAGGGTGATAATTCGCTGTGTTTCACAATTTTGGGCAATTTTGGGAAAATAAATCTGCAAACTGATTAACATGTACTTACGCTTTCACTCAATTTTTGTTGAGTGATCGTCAATCGGAAATGACAGTGTCAGGTGACAGTTCAGTCTCTGATGTTGCGCCACCAGAAAGCTCCTTTACAGGACCTGGATGGACAGGCTGCAGCCACCACAGGATTTCCGCAAGTCATCAGGGCTGTTGCCATATCAGAATACCTGAGCTGCATTTCTATATATCTCCTCTGGTACTGATCGTCAGCGGTGATACGGCATATACATAATGCCTCAAACTACCACTGCGGCAGTCTGTGTGATTAGTTAAAGTTTATATAGCCGTCTGAGCAGGCTTGTACATATTACAGAGCTCCTGCTCTGTAAGATTCAGACAGCTGTTATCTGTCTGCCGTACCCTGCACTGAGATTATGACGCTTTCGGCAAGTTCCTTTTCATGAACCTGACGGGATGAGTCAGAAAGCAGGGCTGAACCTGTCGCTATCAGTGATTGCCATTTATTTTCTTTGTTGGAGGCAATGACAGGGGCAGGGCAGACAGAGTTTTTTTGTTAGCTGAGATTGTTTTGGAGGTTTTTCCATGCGCAAAGAACACGATTTCATCGGTGAACTGGAAATTGCAGATGACGTTTACTATGGTGTTCAGACTTTCCGCGCCAAGCAGAACTTTGACATTACCGACGAGCATTTAAAGGACTATCCAGCCTTTATTTACGGTTATGCCAAGGTTAAGAAGGCCTGTGCCCTCACCAATCACGAGTTAAGCCTCCTCGATAAGGAAAAGTGCGACTTCATCTGTAAAGCCTGTGATGAGATCCTCACCGGCAAGTACAACGACCAGTTTGTGGTAGATATGCTCCAGGGTGGCGCCGGTACTTCTACCAACATGAACTCCAATGAAGTCATTGCCAACATCGGTCTGACTCTGATGGGCCACAAGAAGGGCGAGTACGAGTTCCTTCACCCAAATGACCATGTCAACCTTTCTCAGTCAACCAATGACTCTTACCCAACTGCTCTGAAGATCGCCATCTACGATTACATTGAGCAGCTCTTTGAAGGCATCAAGGTATTACGCGACTCCTTCTCCCGTAAGGCTGAGGAGTTCAAGGACGTCATCAAGATGGGCCGTACCCAGCTGCAGGACGCCGTACCAATGACCGTAGGTCAGGAATTCCACGCTTTCGTAACCATGCTCGATGAGGACCTCTCCCGTCTTGAGGAAGCCCGTCAGCTGATGCTGGAAGTCAACCTCGGTGGTACTGCTATCGGCACCGGTATTAATGCTCACCCTGACTTCTCACGTCTGGTAGTTAAGCACTTATCCGAGATCACCGGCGACAAGTTTGTTTCTTCCTGTGACCTCGTTGCCGCTACCCCTGACTGCTCAGGCTATGTTCAGGTAATGGGCGTGTTAAAGCGTATGGCCATCAAGCTGTCCAAGACCTGTAACGATCTGCGCTTATTAGGTTCCGGCCCACGCTGCGGTCTTAACGAAATCAACCTGCCTAAGATGCAGCCAGGCTCTTCCATTATGCCAGGCAAGGTCAACCCGGTTATTCCTGAGGTTGTAAACCAGGTCTGCTATCACGTAATCGGCGCTGACGTAGCCGTAGGTTTTGCCTCTGAGGCCGGCCAGCTCCAGCTCAACGTAATGGAGCCAGCTATCGCCTACGAGATCTTCAAGTCCATCAAGATGCTCGACCGTGCCTGCCGTACTCTGGCCACCAAGTGCGTTGACGGTATCACCACCAATGACAAGGTATGTCTGGACTTCGTAATGAACTCCATTGGTATCGTTACCGCTCTGAACCCATACATTGGCTATGAGAACTCAGCCTCCATCGCCAAGGAAGCCCTTGAGACCGGCAAGCGTGTCCGCGACATTGCTCTGGAGCGTGGCCTGTTAAGCGCTGAGCAGCTCGATGAGCTCTTAAGCCCTAAGAACATGTTACAGCCTGAGCTGTCCGCCGAGTCACGTGCCCACTTCGCCAAGAAGGAGTAAGGCTCTTTCAGCTGGCAAGGCAGATGCGTGAGCAAAGGCCTTTCCATAACAGCAGCGGTAACCGGGCAACGCGCCGCACCGCTGCCCTGGACCTGACATCAGGTCCAGCACTGCATAAGACATAAAATGCTTTATATGCAGTTTTATATACTGTCAGCATGCCTGACAGTGGCAGAACCGCAGACCGTATGTCTGCAGGCTGCCCCCTGAATAACACCGGTGACACGGGCGCGTCTGTCGGCAGCACGGATCCGGAAGTCAGGGATGTTCTTTTGTGCAGTCATGCGTGCCTGAGGCCGCTGCTGCTTACTGATGGCCGCTAAGGCGGCCATCCCGATTTCTCATCCGGATTATTTCCGGAACTATAACTGACCTGCAAGGCCATATGGTTTAAACAGGTCGCAAGACCGGACCACTGAGGTCTGTAACGGAGCGCAGTAACAGGTAAGACTCCAGGGGCAGATTTCATTACCCGGCAAGGCAGGAGAGCATGAGCAGCCCTTGCTGACATCTCTCCATACAGGAAAAAGAGGTGATTGTCCTTAAATCTGCACAGGCTGTCCTGTCAGGACTGAGCCTGCAGCGCAGAAAGGAAAAGAGCAGGTCAGGATCAGGGCCACAGACTTAAAGTCCGTAAGAGCAAAAGGCCGCCTGGGCAGCTCAGTTTCACCGGATTTTTCCAGGGTATCCTCCCTGATGCAGGATAAACATCACCCCACCAGGGGACATCAACAGACAGCACTTTAACCGGTGCTGAAAATTCCAACAAAGAAAAGCCAGGGCAGGAGTGATTTTTTGCTCTTGCCTTTTTAGCCATTGATGGTTCTTTGAGGGAAAGGTTTGAGCGACCTGCTATGCAGGTTGCAGCAAACCACAGCCATACCTGTGCCATATGCTATGTGCCACGCAACAATCCAGGCTGTCAAAATTGATGTTCACAGAGGGTGTTCTTTATTGTCATCACAGCCGCCACCTCCGGGAGGTTGAGCCGAAGCTTTGATGAACCATGCTGCTCAGACCCAAGTTGAGCTGGAGTATCCAGCCAGCCAGAATTCCAGATGCAGGTATATCCTGCAGTCATATGCAGGCTGCTGCAAACGAATGCAGCCGCAACCAGATGTGGCGTAGCCGCAATCAGATGTGGCGAAGGCACAACCAGATGTGGCGCAGCCGCAATCAGATGTGGCGCAGGCACAACCAGATGTGGCGCAGCCACAACCCAAAGCGCCGCAGATGTACAGCCGCACCCTACAGCGGTGCAGCGGCGCAGCTGTGCAGCCGCAAGCTAATGTACAAAGGGACTGCCCTTGCAGACAGAGTCTGCTCTTGCAGATATTTACTAAGGAGCGCAGCACGGGCTGCGTAATACAGGTTTAAGCCGGCTGTTTCCCCAAGCTCAGGGACAGCAGGCTGCTGACCGGACCAGCTGATACTCAGCTGTTTCACATGCCAGCTGTACGCTGTCAGGGCCGTCAGCATAGTCAAAGACCATATGAGCGCAGGTAAATTCCTGCTGCGCTGGTCACTTTGACGCAGGGCGCATCAGTTTGCCGGCCCCGGCTGGCAGTGGTGGAATCAACCTTCCAGCCGGGCAGGGATATTTGCTGTTCCTGAGGGGCTGATGCAGGGAGCTGTGAAGCTGACTGTTTTTAGATGGCAGTGAGCTCCCATTGTTGAGCCTTTATAAATAAGAGCTGTTTTTCTTTGTTGCCGATATTAAATCCATTGCAGTCTGATTTTCTGCCGCAACTGATATCACTGTCCGCCAGTCATCCATGACAGATGAACGCGGGTCATTCACCTCAACTGAACGTGCCACCGGCACAGTAAAGCTTCCTGTTTTCAAGTATCTCCGGTCAGGCTGTTTTTCAGCATCTTTGACTGCAGTGTCTTGAGTGCAGTTGCTTTGATGAGATGAAAGGCGTGATAGCACTGCGGTCCGGATCAAATCAGGCTGGCCACGCAAGTGGCTAAGGAGAATCTATGGATCTGTTGCTTATTCTGCGCCTGCTGGTGCTCTTTGGCGTTATCTTCATGGGTATTCGCCTGGGCGGTATGGCCATTGGCTATACAGGTGGTCTTGGTGTCATCATTCTCACCGTATTCCTGGGAATGAATGCCGGTGCCATCCCTACCGACGTTATTCTCATCATTATGTCAGTTATTGCTGCCATTACCGCTCTGCAGAAGGCAGGCGGCCTTGATTACATGGTACGCATCGCTGAAAGGATTCTGAGAAACAATCCAAAATACATTAACTTCCTTGCGCCTACAGTTAC
Source organism: Anaerobiospirillum sp. NML120449 (assembly GCF_023051105.1). Classification (GTDB taxonomy): domain Bacteria; phylum Pseudomonadota; class Gammaproteobacteria; order Enterobacterales; family Succinivibrionaceae; genus Anaerobiospirillum. The sequence goes on from NZ_JALKIL010000001.1 coordinate 139,890, forward strand.
CTACGTGCTGACCATTCTGGCCGGTACCGGTCACACTGCCTTTGCCATGATTCCTGTAATCGTGGAAGTTGCCAAGGAGCAGGACATCAAGCCTGCCGGTCCTTTATCAATTGCCGTAGTATCAGGCCAGGTAGCCATTACTGCTTCCCCTGTATCTGCTGCCGTAGTTTACATGACCGGTGTACTCGAGCCATATGGCTGGTCCTACCCTGCCTTATTACTGGTATGGCTGGTTACCACCTACGCAGGCTGTATGATTGCTGCTTTCATCATGTCCACCTTCTTTAACAAGGGCAAGCTCTCTGATGACCCTGTCTACCGTGATCGTGTAGAGGCTGGTCTGACTGCCCCTGTTGGTGCCAGGGAGCGTTCAGAGCTGCCTGAGACCGCCAAGAGTGCCGTGATGATCTTCTTAACCGGCGTGCTCTTTGTAGTTCTGTATGCCACCTTAATCTCTGACGTTATCCGTGTACCATTTACTCAGTACCTCCAGGCTAACATAGCAGATGGCGGCAGCATCATCTCCTCAGCACTGCTGGCTGTTTTAGAGCCATTAAAGCTTGCCCGTGACGGCGCCATCATGTCCTTCATGCTGCTGATTGCCACTTTCATTGTTATGAAGTGCAAGCTCAACACCGGTGAACTGGCTGATACCCCAACTTTCAAGTCAGGTATGACTGCCTGTATCTGTGTGCTGGGTGTAGCATGGCTGGGTAACACTTTCGTTGCCGGTTACAGCGATCAGATCCAGGCCTTCTCCAAGGACATCATCTCCGTATACCCAGGCGTTCTGTCCATCGTGCTGTTCTTCATCTCAGCACTGTTATACTCACAGGCTGCTACAGCCAAGGCTCTGATTCCAGTAGTTATCGTAGCTCTGGGTATTGATGCCGCTCCAGATCAGGCCTACATCCTGGTTGCTTCCTTTGCCGCTGTTTCCGGTCTGTTCATTCTGCCAACCTACCCAACCTTACTGGGTGCTGTACAGATGGACGACACCGGCTCAACCCGCATCGGCAAGTATATCTTCAACCACTCCATGTTATTGCCTTGCATACTTAGTATCTTCATCTCTGTAGCTCTGGGCTTCGTGATTGCTCCAATCTTCTAAGCCTGAGCTCTGATAGTTCAAGTCCGGCGCGGTCAGTCAGCCAGTGCAGACCTGACCGCAGCCAGGATGGATACTCACCGGGCCAGCCCGCATCAGCGGGCACCATAAAGACAAATCGCAGGAAGCCGCGCTCAGGCGCAGCAACCTGCGATTTTTCGTTTCAGCCCTGTAACCCGTCATCTGATGCCCACAATTTTGGTCACTAAGGCCTCAAAGGCGCCACACGGGGGCACGCTGGCGCGCACCTGACTGAGGCGCGTCATAAGTTGCCCCATCAATGCACTCCAGCCAGAGGTGCCAACCGGCGGCCCGCAGGCGCACCGGCCTGATGTGCGCTATCCGGATGGGCATGGATAAATGCGAGCTGAAAATATCATATGGTACTGCGAAAGCCGTGCACATGGGGCCGGCCATGGGCGCAACGCATTACACCATAAGTTGGTAGCTGAGATTGCTGCAGTCGCCTAAGAGGAAAAGCTCAATTTGCATGCTCCTGCAAATCCAGCAGTTACAGTAGCCTGCGGAGCCTTGGAATATCATGTCCTGTCATGTCCTGTCTGTGCGTGATGACTATGGGCTCAGTCAGGAATACCGGCTTCGTTAGAGGAGCTGGTGGTCAGAACGGCTAAGTCGCCAGGTCTTCAGATGGCTTTTTAGCCATATTTAGGGGTTTTGAGGTGGTTTTGGAGCACTTTTGGGCCTGAAAGTGGTGATTGACGTCAATTTTGGATTGTTTTGCGTTACTTTTGGCGCAAAAACAGTGCGCCATTTCGTCTCTTGTGTTATTTTATCGTGCGTTGAGCGGCACAGGGCCGTCTCTTGCAGGTGAAAGTCATGCTGCCCCGGACGAAAAACAAGGGACGGCAGGGATTTTATCGCCTTTTGTTCCTGCAGCGTTTTTGTGTGCTGCAGGGAGCTGGCACATGCTGCACATGCTTATGCACGCAAAGTCACAAAGATGTGTATTAATAAGTCATTGTGTGCCTTATTGCAGCTTCTGACACGCAGACAGCCGTCTGCGTACTGTCCTGTCTGGTCTTTTCTGGTGAAAATCCAGGATTTTTGTGACCGTACAGGACCGTAAGGCTGTTTTTTTTGCAGTCTTTTGCCAGGAACTTGCAATACATCACAGCGTGAAAAAAAGCCACGCATATAATGAATTTCAGGTAACGATAATTTTCCGTGCAGAACTGTACGCTCTTTATTAAAGGTGGCTTATAAATTCTGGACGGCTAATTAATATGCGCTTATCTTAACGTTACCTTTTGGGATTATTGTCCTGACTCCCCTGACAACCTGTTCCGGGCTGTGCCCTGCAAAGGGCACGGCCTGCGAATGCGTCCAGTGCATACGTAATCTTCAGGTGCTCCATGCAGTTTCCAGTATGGCTGACATGTCGCAGCAGCTGAACTTTTAGCAGCAGCAGGCTGCAGTGCCATGATTACGGTTGCATTTGATGCCACGCAACCAGGGACTGTTGCCAGGTTGAGTCAGTAACATGACCTGAACTATGGGGACTGTGAGCTGCTTTCAGGCAGCCACAGAGCAGCTGTCTTTCATTGAGAATGTCAGGCCCCATGTCAGGTCAGCCCTGGCTGAGCGGTATTAGCCGCATAAGTGCTCCTGGTATGGCGCAGCCATGTACAGGGCAAAATCTCATCCCCGTGTTGCACGGGGCTGAGTCAGCCCGACTCCTTGCATTTCCCATTAAAGGAGTCGTCAGGGCCGGAACTGAGCGGTGCCATGCCGCAGCTTCCAGCAATCAGGCCAGACAAAAGGATAATGCTCGCTTTTCCGAACTGATACCTCAGGAGAGCACCAGAGACGATTTGACTGCCGGTGAATGCCGGCTGAATATCAGGTTAGCCCGGCTCCAGGTCGGGCACCTGAATATGGCAGGACAAGCCCGGATACATGCAGATAAGCCCGGATGTGGCCGGACTTGACCGGCCTCAGGCCGGGTGACCCATGCTGTATGCCGGGGATGCCGGATCTGTCTTGATGTCAGCAGTAACAGTCTGCTGCAACCCCGCCTTAATCTTTATCTGTCTGTCCCCAAAGCAGTTGTGAAGCATCGTGGCGCTGCCCGGGCTGCCTGTGAACCTTTCACTGTGCAGCAGTCTCATGCTTTTATCTCATGCTTATTGCACAGTTAAATGCTGTGAGGCTGCAGGTTGTCTCCCTGCTTGTCAGCTTATGCGGATCTGTATCTGTTTTTGCAAGGCAGGCCGTTTGTCATGGAGCAATCTGATGGCCGGGGCGCGTGCCCCCGGGCATTAATGGAGATGGCCGTGCCGGTGGTTGTGGTCAGGGCCGTTGTTTGGGTGTTTTAGCTCTGCACTTTTCACATGCTTGCAGTTATGTGTGTCTTATCCTGAAGTGGCCTGCGCTGCAGGTAACAGCAGGATCTGACTGGCAGGTAAAAAGTGCCGGGCGGGGGCCGCAAGGTTCCGTGGTTTGGTTATTTAAACGAGTGGATGCTATGCCGCAAATTACTTACAGTAAGGCTTTTGCCCTTAACTTTATGGGCACCGCACCAGGCTGGTATAAGATATTTATTGTTGCCTGTCTTATCATCAACCCTGTTCTGGCCATGATCTCTCCGGTACTTGCCGGCTGGGTTCTGGTTGCTGAGTTCATTTTCACCCTGGCGATGGCGCTTAACTGCTATCCGCTCATTCCAGGTGGCTTCCTTGCCATTGAAGCTGCAGCCATTGGCCTGTGCGACATGGAAAACGTGCGCCATGAAATAAGTGCCAACCTTGAAGTAATTCTGCTGCTGATGTTCATGGTGGCAGGTATTCACTTCGTACGTGACGTGCTGCTTTTCACATTCACGAAGCTCATGGTAAAGGTACGCTCTCACGTATCACTGGCCTTGATTTTCTCCTTCCTTGGAGCTTTCCTGTCAGCCTTCCTTGATGCTCTGACTGTGCTGGCCGTTATTATCACCATCAGCATGGGCGTATACCGTTACTACCATGATCTGGTTTCAGGTGATGCCGCCACTGCCCGTCTTGGCAATGATAACTACGTCAAGGATGAGTACAAGGCCGACCTAGAGCAGTTCCGTGCTTTCCTGCGTTCTATCCTCATGCACGCAGCTGTTGGTACCGCTATCGGTGGTGTATGTACCATTGTAGGTGAGCCTCAGAACATCATTATCGGTAACATTGCCAACTGGCAGTTCGTTGAATTTGCCGTACGTGTATCTCCTGTTTCCCTGCCTGTAGTTATCTTCGGCTTTGCCACCTGCTTTGTTCTTGAGAAGACCAGGATCTTTGGCTTTGGTGTTGCCATGCCTGAGTCCGTACACAAGATGCTCGTTGAGCAGGATCAGCACGCCTCCGAGAACTTAAGCCGTCGTGACCGCATCCGTCTTATCATCCAGCTGCTGTGCTGCATCTGGCTGGTAATCGGTCTTGCTCTGCACCTTGCTGCCGTAGGCTTAATCGGTCTGTCAATTATCGTTCTGGCCACCGGCTTATGTGGTGTTACCTCTGAAGAAGAAATCGGCAAGTCCTTCACTGAGTCTCTGCCATTCTGCGCCCTGTTATGCGTATTCTTCACCGTAGTTACCGTAATCTCCCAGCAGGAGCTCTTCAAGCCATTAATCAACTGGGTACTGTCCACTGATCCATCAGTACAGCTGCCTATTTTCTATATTGCCAATGGTATTCTTTCTGCTGTTTCTGACAACGTATTCGTTGCTACCATCTACATCCAGGAAGTTTACGCTGCCATGTTAAACGGCGTTATTACCGGTGAGCACTTCGATCACCTGGCCATCGCCATTAATGCCGGTACCAACCTGCCATCCGTTGCCACCCCTAACGGTCAGGCTGCATTCCTGTTTTTATTAACCTCCGCTCTGGCTCCGCTTATCCGTCTGAACTATGTACGTATGATGTGGATGGCTCTGCCATATACCATTGTTCTGACTATTGTTGGCTTAATCGGCACCTGGTTCATCCTTCCTGAAATGACTCAGGTTATGATCGATTCCGGTCTCATAGTATCTGGCGATATTCATCACGCTCACGAAATGGGCTCAGCCTTAAAGCAAGGCGCTGAGGGGGCAGCCCCGGCTCTTCCTGTCATGGGCCACTAAGCCGAAGCTCAGTTAATCAGTCACCCTGACCGCCAGTCAGCCGCCTCTTCAGGGCAGCATGACTGGCTCTCCCCGCCGGGCAGAACCAGCATAACTATGCTCGTTCCTGCCTGGCAAGGGACCGACCATATGGCTGACTGTAACTACTCTGGCACCTCAGGTGCCCGCCAACAGCGTTTCCTGGCAACGGGAAGCGCTGTTGTGCTTTCAGGGCTCCACAAAACAAACCGATCGGCACCACCCCTCCTGTTCTCAGGACCGGTCCGCCCTGTCTTGCTGACCTGGCCTGCCTGCCACAGCAAGTCAGGCTTGTCCGGCCAGCAGCCAACCTGGTTTGTCCGTACAGAAGCTAATCAAGCCAGTCCGGCCGGCAGCCAACCTGGTTTGTCCGTACGGCAGCTAATCCAGCCTGTCCGGCCAGCAGCCAACCTGGTTTGTCCGTACAGCAGCTAATCCAGCCTGACCGGCCAGCAGCCAATCGGGCTTGTCCTGCCAGCTGCCAATCCAGCCTGTATGGACAGCATCCAGATCCTGGCCAGCTGCTCAATAGCAGTATCGTACTGTGGCTCCAGTCAGAGTTATGATTGATCATGATTCAGGTATTGTCTGTACAGGTCAGACTTTCTGCCCGCCCCTTCAGACCGGTCACCTCGCTGTTCTTCAAGGATTCGCTTTGGCTATGGCTCAAGTACGGGCTGTGATTAGCATGAGTGAGTGGGACAGGGGGCGATCCTGTGCACCACAATAGTCCATATACTGTGCTGTAGCTGATGATAATAGTGGTCATATGGCCTAAACTGTCGGTGCGCTGCATAGCATGCAGGTGCCTGCAAAACGTTCTTTGGGTATAATCAAACCATCATTAATGTGTTGTTTGTGTCCCGGTCCTTTGCCATTGAACAAGGGGATACCGGAGACAGTGTGTAATTTAAGCTTTTCTGGCAGTTCCGGTTGCATGCCTGACTGCCTTTTCTTTCCTTGCCTTACATGGCTCTTGTCTTTACGGCTTTATGAAGTCTGTGCAGTGCAGCAGATAAGACTGCGCCGACCAGCTGCGGCAGCATCAGCATCATCGCCTGCAGCTGGCCTGACAGCTGCCTGAGCTGGCAGCCTGTCAGCTGGTGCTTCAGCACTTTGTCCTGCTTTAGGATATGTAACAGACATATCGGGCTTTTATGTGCCGGTTACTTGCAGACGGTGTTGCCAAGGTGGCGTACTGATGCTGATGGGGCCCGGGGGATTATGGAAAGAGAGGGCCGTGAGGCATGCCAGGAGTGGCCGGCGAGGCTGTGAGCAGGAGAGGGCACAATGCAAATTTATCTGGTAGGCGGTGCCGTACGTGACAGGCTGCTGGGAATTGAGGGTGCTGATCGTGATTATGTGGTTACCGGTGCCTCAGTAGAGCAGATGCTCGAGCTTGGTTATCACCAGGTGGGCAATGACTTCCCCGTTTTTTTACACCCTGAGACCAAAGAAGAATATGCTCTGGCCCGTACTGAGCGTAAAAGTGGTCAGGGCTACAAGGGCTTTTCCTTTACTTTCTCACCTGAGACTACTCTTGAGGAAGATCTGATTCGCCGTGATCTGACTATCAATGCCATTGCCGAGGACAAGGATGGCAATCTTATTGATCCTTACCATGGTGTTGAGGATCTCAAGAACAAGATTCTGCGCCATATTTCACCGGCTTTTATTGAAGATCCGCTGCGTGTGCTGCGCGTAGCCCGTTTTGCTGCCCGCTTTCATTCTCTGGGCTTTCGTATTGCCGAAGAAACACTGGAGATGATGCGCCGTATCTCTGAATCTGGTGAGCTTAAGACTCTGACTCCGGAGCGTGTCTGGATTGAGCTGCAAAAGTCACTGCAGACTCCAAATCCTGAGGTCTTTATCTACATTCTCCACTGCACCGGAGCCCTGGGTGAGGTGCTTCCTGAGGTGGAAAAACTCTCAGGCGTGCCTGGTCCAAAGCGCTGGCATCCTGAGATTGATACTCTGGTACACACCACCATGACCGTGCACCGTGTGGCAAGGGAGACCGATGACCCGGTAGCACGCTTTGCCATGCTCTGTCATGACCTCGGCAAGGGCCTTACCCCTCCAGAGTGCTGGCCTCATCACAAGGATCACAACATCCATGGCTTAAAGCCTCTTGAGGAGCTGTGCCATCGTCTTAAGGTGCCTAATGAGTACCATGACTTTGCCCGCATCGTGGTCTACTACCACTCTTTTATCCATCACCTCTACCGTGAAGGTCCTGAGGGCGTAGTAAGTCTGCTCGATCATCTCGATGCATGGCGCCGTCCTGAGCGCATTCACCCATGGATTGTGTGTTGCAAATGCGACTTCCTTGGCCGTAAGGACTTTGAAGGCCGTACCTTTGAACGTGCTGAGTACCTGGCTCGCATGTTTGAAATCTGCCGTGAGGTTACTGCAGCTCATTTCGTTGAGCAGGGGCTGCGTGGTGCTGAGATTGGCAAGGCCATTCACCGCCGCCGTGTTGAGCTGGTTGCCGAGTTCATGAAGACCATGCCAGAGGGCGAACTTAACGACCACAACTATCTGCCAACCAATGACTGCGATCACGACAAGTTCCACACCCGCGACTGATGCCAGGCTGCGTCGCGCTGCAGCGCAATGCCGCAGCGCGACTGGCGGCAGTGGCGGCTGCCCACTGGCGCCGACAGGCGATAAGGGTCTGCCGGTTTTGTGGATCCCATAATGCAACAGGGCTCCTGAACATGAAGTTCAGGAGCCCTGATTTTTCTGCAGGGGCATCTTCAAGATAATGCTGCCCCTGGTGGTGGCTCCGTGCTTATACGCAGAAGTAGAGCAGAGCAGCACCAAGCAGGATACGGTAGATAACAAATACTGCCATGCCGGACTTGGAAATGAAGCGCATGAACAGGGAGATAACAATCAGGCTGGAGATAAAGGAAAGAACAGCACCTATGAGCATCTCCATTGGGTTGGCTCCCACTGTTTCATTATTGATGAGCTTGATGCCCTCGTAAAGTGCTGAAGCCAGAATGATAGGGATGGAGAGCAGGAAGCTGAAACGGGCAGCAGCCTCAGGACGCAGACCAAGGAACAGACCTGCAGTCAGGGTAATACCTGAGCGTGAGGTACCTGGGATAATGGCAATGGCCTGGGCAAAGCCAATGATAACAGCCTGTCCAAGGGTAAGGTGACGCAGAGTATCTGGGCGCTCAGTTTCCATATTGGCAAGAGTACGGCTGTTGAACTTGCGATTGACGTATGAGGCCACACCAAGAAGCAGACCAAAACCGATGGTGGTGTAGGCAATTACATGAATGGAGCGGGCTACTGTTCCAATGAACTCCTCCAGCATCAGGCCAGCCAAAGCTGCCGGAATGGTAGCAATGACAATGAACCAGCCTACACGGCTGTAAGGGGTATGGCGGCGCTTTACAATGGACTCGAGGGTATGAGTAAAGATCTGGGAAAGGTCGGAGATGTAGTAAATGATTACAGCCATCAGGGTACCAAGGTGAACGGCAACGTCAAAAGCAAGTCCCTGGTCTTCCCAGCCCAGAATCTGACTTGGGAAAATGAGGTGGGCACTGGATGAAACAGGAAGGAACTCGGTAAGTCCCTGCAGCAAAGCAAGGACGACAATATGGGTAATAGGCACTTACTTACATCCTATAAATGGTGTGCTGACTGAACTGTCTCTCATCTGAGTTTCCAGCCCAAAGAGCTCACAAGCATGTTTTCTGTATTCCGTGCCATGGCACGGTTGTATGAAATGACTGTGCAAAGGAACGACAGATATGGCGTAGATGCGTCCATAAAGGGCAGCCTCGCAGGCGGCACATATGGACAGTACTGTCAGGAAGGAACCTGTCACAGGTGCTGCCGCGCACGGTCTTAGAGAGAGAAATTATTCCCCTGTATGGGAACAGGGAAAGGATAATAGCTCATTTTAGACTGCAATGGTGACGAAATGTTCTCATTTACCCAGCAATGACACACAAAAGGTCAAAATGCATACACCTCATCATGACGCTTAGCTGCTGCTCCAAAACCTGCATATCAACAGACACTCCCATGCTCACTACACCCAATGGACTTTGCAAAAACATAAACTCACTGAGTTCTAAGCTGCGGACAAAACGCAGCCGCGCAGCACAGCCAGTCCCGCATAAACTGCCTGTATCGAACAAATCTGCGGCACCATAACCGGCATAAACAGCCGGCAGCACCAGCACCAGCAGGGCTCCTGCAGCCTCCTTGCTCCTGACGCAGCGATTTCATGCCACAGCGGCTCCAGCCGCAGCGATCTCCAGCCGAAGTATGCTCCTTTCCAGGGCACTGTTCAGAGGGCAAAACATGTATGGCAGGGGCATGAGGCGCCATCTGAACGCATATCAGCCTGACCAGTGTGGTGAGCTTTGGCAGGCTGAAAAGATCATGCCCGCAGCTGCCAGGTCAGGCTGTTTCAGGACAGCTGTAACCATGACAGTGCGGGCATGTGGAAATAGAGAAACCAGATTTTGGGAATCATCAGTCAACACTGATGTTACTGCCTGCATAAAGCTGGCAGCATCCTTATGTGTTCTGATGATAACGGTGGAAAAACCTTAATCCTGTAGGACCTTGTAAGGTCTGAATTTGCTCTGATCTGCGCGGGCAGCGTCAGTCAGAGCCCTGATCTGCCATGCTCGTAAGTGCATGCTGTACAGCAGATCAGTAGGCGGCATTTCAGGCTCTTCCACCCTCCTTCCAGTCAGGGGCAGGGCGGTTGAAGTCAAATTCAACACGCTTTACCTGGCGATTTTCAGGAATGTGAGGAGCCATCTGCTCGTATATTTCGCTTACCTGCATACCAAGAATAGGGTGACGCAGATCAGGAGCAATATCATTTAAAGGAGTGGTGACGAAAGGATAGTCCTGAATGTCATGACGTGGAATCTTGCAAGGCTCAGTAGCAACCTCTTCGCCATAGACCAGAATATCAATGTCGATTCGGTGCTTGAGGCCGAAGTTGGTTGAGTTGTGCATCATCAGCTCGCTGCCGGCATCACCCTCAATAGCCTGAATAGCTTCATAGAGCTCGACAAAGCCAAGCTCAGTCTTGCCGCCTACTACCAGATTGAGATAGTCAGGCTCAGCTTCGCGTACTGGCTTGGACTCGTAAACTGGTGAAACCTTGAAGTCGCTGAACAGAGGCTCGAGCCTCTTGATGGCAAATAAGATGGCATTATCGCGGTTCAGATTGGATCCTATGCCTAAATAAACCTGAGTGCCCATGCATTAGTCCTCGTTATTTCTGGTTATCTCTACACCAACGCCCTGGGTATTAACCACGGCGCGGGTTTTAATAATGGATAGTGTCACAGCTTGTGGCCTGAAAGTTTTAAGTATGTACTGACAGACTTCCTCAGCAAGAGTTTCTATCAGCTCAGCCTTGCGCTCTCTGATGAAAGTGGTGACCCTGGAGCATACCTCTGCATAGTTTATGGAGAGTGATAAATCACCGCTCCTGGCACAGCCCTGCAGGGGTAAAAACAGGGTTATGTCGAGCTTGAGAGGTTGCTCAAATTCGCGCTCATGAGGCAAGATGCCAATGATGGCGTTGACCTCAAGGCCTTGAATTAAAATCTTGTCCATATTCATATTCCGCACTGCCCTACGCCTTCAGCGTGCTCAGCAGCACTCAAAATTCCTTACCGCACCAGGCACAGCCGGAAGTACCGGGAGCCATCAATCAAATGACCAGATAATCTGTTACGAATGCTGACGCATGAGCCAGATCATCTCAGGTCATGATGGTGCATCAGCAACAACTGTCATTAAAGCGGTGACAGTGATGAAATGTGCCAGCGTGGGAAGACATTGACTCCCAGGTCAGCGGTAACGCCAGCCTTGAAGCGCAGCATGCCGGCCAGGGCAATCATTGCGCCGTTATCGGTGCAGAACTCTCTGCGGGCAAAGAACACTTTGCCTTTACGCTTTTCCATAAGAGCTGTAAGAGAGTTTCTTATGGTGCTGTTGGCGCTGACACCGCCAGCAACTACCAGAGTATTCATCTGAGCCTGATCAAGAGCACGCTGACACTTGTGTACCAGGGTATCGGCTACGGCATCTTCAAAGCAGCGGGCAATGCTTGCCTTGTCATGTTCAATGTCAGTGCTCTTATGCACGGCATTGAGTACTGAGGTCTTGAGACCTGCAAAGGAGAAATCGCAGTTTGGCCTGTCAATCATAGGGCGAGGAAACTTATAGGCCTTGCTGTCGCCATCACGTGCCAGAGCCTCAAGCTTTGGTCCGCCTGGATATGGCAGTCCCAGCAGCTTGGCTGTCTTGTCAAAAGCCTCACCGGCGGCGTCGTCAACTGATTCACCAAGAATTTCATATGAGCCCGGAGCTGACACGCGGATCAGCATGGTGTGACCTCCTGATACCAGCAGAGCGACAAAAGGAAAGGACGGGGCCTCATCTTCAAGCATGGGGGCCAGCAGATGTCCTTCCATGTGATGAACTGGTACAGCTGGAATATTCAGGGCAAAGGCAAGAGATCGTGCTTCCATGGCACCAACCAGCAGGGCACCGATAAGACCTGGGCCAGCTGTGTAGGCAATGGCATCAAGGTCCTTTAAAGTTACGCCGGCCTGACCGGTAACGGAGCGAATAAGAGGTACTACACGCTTTACATGGTCACGTCCGGCAAGCTCAGGCACTACACCGCCATACTGAGCGTGGATAGGTATCTGGGTATGGATGGCGTGGGCCAGCAGGCCTCTCTTGTCATCATAAACAGCAACACCTGTTTCATCACAGGAGCTTTCAATACCCAGTACCAGCATGGTTAACCTCAAAATACAGAAAAACAGCGTATCTGCAGGAACTATGACTCAGTCCCAAAGAAAAAAAGCCCATACCTGTCCATTCCGGGGCTGTCCTTGCCGGAATCAAAAGCAGTACTCGTCCGTGCCATATGACACAGCCATAACCGGGATAAACAGGGGCATAATCAGCATCATTCCAGGCTTCTAATCACCACAGGTCAGCAGCCTTGCTCATAATGCACATCATGTGCTCAAAGCGCAAAGCTCTCGCTCAAAGTGCACAGCATGTGCTCAAAGCGCAAAGCTCTCGCTCAAAGTACACAGCATGTGCTCAAAGCGCAAAGCTCTCGCTCAAAGTACACAGCATTTGCTCATAACGCAGAGCTTTCGTTCATAGTGAACAGCACTTGCATCCATTACAGCAGTACCTGCTCAATTAGCAGCAACATCTGCAGTGGCAGGCCAGAACTAGCCTTAAAGACATAAGTTAAGTCACCACAACCGGCAAAAAAACAGAGATCATAGGGCCTGCAAAAAGGCATCTATGGACTCATGCCGGAAATGACGGAGGATGCATTAAAAAACTGCAGCCAAACATAGTAATAATACCATCACTGCCCGATAAAATCACCGCCCAGACAGCCCTCACATTATTTTGAACGGCGGTTATAATTCCCACAGCTGCGCGCCTGCGCAAACAGGACAGTGACCGTTGCTACTGCTTTGCATACACCCTGAATGCAGACATTGCGAAACAGGCTGCAAAAAATGCCCGGCCCGTCCCCTCAGGAATCCAGCGAAAACTGCCACACTCACCCCGCTGTCCACTGCGATAAGGCTCAGACTAACAGCTGCCATTCGGCCTCTTTCATCCCGACAAGGGACAATGCACCCATTTAGCCGGCTGTAACTGTCATTATCTGTAAGGCATGTAAACTTGACTGCCTGATACAAGGAACAGGCTCTCAGAAGTAGGGGCGGCGGGAAAAATAACATTATTTATTGCGGCGGGATTTGCCAGGTTGTACCAGGTTGCTTTGACGGGTCATACAGCATACATGCCTGCAGTTCCAGCCAGCAGGCTATCCAGCGTACATGCCAACAGTTCCAGCCAGCAGGCTATCCAGCGTACATGCCAACAGTTCCAGCCAGCAGGCCATCGAGCATAACTTCACAGAAGGCCCAGCCAGAAGGCCGCCAGGCTGAATAATGGATCAGTGAAAGAGTGGGAATTATTCACCAGCTGTGCTCACCGGCGGCATGGTTAAACAAGCACAGGTAATGCGTAGACGAAGGTCGTTTACATGCTGTTTTGCCACAGATTTGAATGCTACAGGACCGGACATGCACAATCGAGGCACAAAATCCTTATTTATCTGAGGTTCAGGGGCAAAAATCACTTTACATTGACCGGCTAAACAAGTAGAATAACCCGAATTTTTCGATCTCCAGTATCTCAATTGGTTGATTCTGGTAATCTTTCAGACCCATGGTGGGTCAAATTTTAACTTTACTTTTAAGGAAGGTGGTTTTACACATGCCAGTCATCAGAGTACGTGAGAATGAGCCGTTCGATGTTGCCTTAAGACGCTTCAAGCGTTCTTGCGAAAAGGCAGGTATCCTCGCAGACGTTAGAGCTCGTGAGTTCTATGAGAAGCCAACTACTGTACGTAAGCGTGCCAAGGCTTCTGCTATCAAGCGTCACGCCAAGAAGATGGCCCGCGAGAATGCACGTCGTACCAGACTCTACTAATCGCGCTGTCATTCAGACTGAGCTGTGTTAGACAAGTCTGCCCCGCCTGATGTCAGGCAGCAGACTGGCCTAAAAGCTACAAGAGAAGCGGAACCCGGGGTTACCTCAGGTTCCGCTTCCTTGTTTCTGGTCCGGGCAAAGACAACCAAGTCACGCCACAGGCACAGTATTAAGATAAGGCGCAGCCGGGGCCCCCTGGCTGCGCCTTATTGCATTAAAAAGGCGGGAAACCCGCCTTAATACAGAAAAGAAAAGAGATATAGAAACAAGAAAGAACTGTTAACCGCCGAGCAGGTTCAGCGCAATGGTAGGACGCTGGTTAGCCTGAGCAAGCACAGTCTGAGATGCCTGCTGAATAATGTTGTTCTGGGTAAGCGAAGCAGTCTCAGAGGCAAAATCTGTGTCTCTTATGCGGCTACGGGCATCAGACTGATTCTCTGAAATGTTTACCTGGTTTCGAATGGTGCTTTCCATACGATTTTGGATTGCGCCCAGGTTAGCTCGATGAGAGTCGATGTTCTGAATGAGCTTGTCGATATTAGCTAATGTTGCGGTAGCAATGGCAGCTGTTGACACAGAGAATCGTACTGGACCATTAGCAGTCATAATGACGCCAGACTTGGAATAGTCATTCTTAGTTGTTTGAACCTTTACTCCGGCTCCGCTGGCAATTGCACACAGGGTAAAGCCCTGAGATAAAGTAAGACCAAGAGTATTGCCGGCATTGGCGCCAACCTGGAAAGTAAGCAACTTATTTTTTGCCGGGATCAGGCCTTTACCTGCGCCGTCAAGTACCTGCTCACCGGCAAAGGTGGTTTGTCTGGCAATACGTGAGATTTCTGCAGATAACTGAGTTACTTCTTCCTGAATAGCCTTACGGTCAGCCTCAGAGTTTGTACCGTTTGCAGACTGAACAGCAAGCACGCGAATGCGCTGGAGCATGTTGGTGGTTTCGTCCATGGCTCCTTCAATGGTCTGAGCCAGGGCGATACCGTCATTGGTGTTACGGTTACCCTGATTTAAACCATTAATCTGGGAGGTCAGTCGATCGGCGATCTGTAAACCGGCAGCGTCATCCTTTGCGGAGTTGATGCGCAGGCCGGAAGAGAGGCGCTGATATGAGACATTCAGGCTTAAGGTAGCATTACTGAGCTTTCTCTGGGCATTAATTGAGCTGACATTCGTGTTAACGTACAAAGCCATAAGTACATCTCCTTACTGGACGTAAGAAATTGAGTGTGAACCGTCCAATACAAACAACTACGGCCTGTAACCATCTGATGTCAGTATGCAGACCTGAGATAATTCTTATAATAATTTATAGAGCAAGGGATATGCCAGGCAATATGTAACAATTCAGTCACATTAACAGTTTTAGAAATTAAAAAGGCAGGGATTAACCCTGCCTTAATTAGGAAAAAATAGAGTAGAAACTGAATTAACCGCCAAGCAGGCTCAGAGCGATGGTAGGACGCTGGTTAGCCTGGGCCAGCACTGACTGAGATGCCTGCTGGATAATATTGTTCTGAGTAAGCGCTGCAGTCTCAGAGGCGAAGTCTGTGTCTCTTATGCGGCTACGGGCATCAGACTGATTCTCGGAGATATTTGCCTGGTTGCGGATAGTGCTCTCCATTCTATTTTGTAAAGCACCAAGGTTTGCGCGGTGTGAATCGATGTTCTGAATCAGCTTGTCAATATTTGCAAGAGTACCGGTAGCAGTAGCAGCTGTTGATACAGAGAATCTTACAGGTGTATTTGTACCTGTCATTACAATGCCAGTCTTAGAGAAGTCAGTCTTAGTTTTCTGAACATCAACGTTTGCACCGCCAGCTATAGCGCTGAGAGTGAAGCCCTGAGATAAGGTCATACCAAGGGTATTGCCAGCATTTGCACCTACCTGGAAAGTAAGGAGTTTGCCTGCTGCCGGAATAAGACCCTTGCCAGCGCCATCAAGTACCTGCTCACCAGCAAAGGTGGTCTGTCTTGCAATACGGGAAATCTCAGCAGATAGCTGGGTAACCTCTTCCTGAATAGCCTTACGGTCAGCTTCTGAATTAGTGCCGTTGGCGGCCTGAACAGCCAGCACGCGGATGCGCTGGAGCATGTTGGTGGTTTCGTCCATGGCACCTTCAATGGTCTGGGCGAGGGCAATACCATCATTGGTGTTACGGTTACCCTGATTTAAACCATTGATCTGTGAGGTCAGTCGGTCTGCAATCTGTAAACCTGCGGCGTCGTCCTTGGCTGAGTTAATACGCAGGCCAGAGGAGAGGCGCTGATATGATACATTCAGGTTTAAGGTAGCATTGCTCAGCTTTCTTTGAGCATTGATGGAACTGACGTTCGTGTTAACGTACAAAGCCATAAGTATCTCTCCTTATCGGACGTAATATTTTGAGTGTGACCCGTCCAAGATGAACAACTACGGCCTGTAACCTCTGAAGGCATTGTATCCAGACCTGAGATAATTCTGATACAGGTTTTAGAGCAAGGGGCGTGCCAGTAAAACAGTTACACGTGCAATCAACTGGCTGTTAATCCCATGAAAAAAGGCAGGGACTATCCCTGCCTTTTCAATAAAAAGTATAACCAGGCTATTAACGGCCAATCAGACTAAGAGCAATAGTAGGACGCTGGTTAGCCTGAGCCAGCACCGACTGAGAAGCCTGCTGGATAATGTTGTTCTGTGTAAGCGCAGCTGTCTCAGAGGCGAAGTCTGTGTCTCTTATGCGGCTACGGGCATCGGACTGATTCTCGGAGATATTAGCCTGATTGCGAATAGTGCTCTCCATTCTGTTTTGTAAAGCGCCCAGTGCTGCACGCTTTGAATCAACATGCTGAATAAGCTTATCAATGTTTGCCAGAGTGTTTGTAGCAACTTCGGCAGTGCATACACCAAAACGAATGTAATCAACGTTGTTAGCCTTTGATTTAACAAGGCCCACTTCGCCCTTGTTTGTCATTTTGTTATCTGGAATGCCAGCCTCAATTCCTATGCTGCTCAGGTCAAAAGCTGAAGACCAGTTTAAAGTAAGGGTATTGCCTGCATTAGCGCCAACCTGGAATGTTAGTTCACCGGTATCTGGAATTAAGCCTGCATCTGCACCATCAAGAATCTGCTGGCCAGCGAATGTTGTCTGCTTGGCAATACGGGTGATTTCCTGGGACAGCTGGGTTACTTCTTCCTGAAGAGCCTTGCGGTCGGCAGCAGAGTTCGTGCCGTTAGCTGACTGCACTGCAAGTACGCGGATACGCTGCAGCATGTTGGTGGTTTCGTCCAGGGCTCCTTCGATGGTCTGGGCCAATGCAATACCATCATTTGTGTTACGGTTACCCTGATTTAAACCATTGATTTGTGAGGTCAGTCGGTCGGCAATCTGTAAACCGGCGGCATCATCCTTAGCAGAGTTAATTCTGAGTCCTGATGAGAGGCGCTGATAGGACACATTCAGGTTTAAGGTTGCATTGCTCAGCTTTCTTTGCGCATTGATGGAACTGACGTTCGTGTTAACGTATAAAGCCATATCTTCTCTCCTTCTCTCTTTCACCGAATGGCCGCAATTGTTCTGTAGGGGCCATCCTGTACAATTAGCCAAGATTACTTAGTATTATTGAAATACGTGAATCTTAGCTATTGTTTCTTTACGTATTTTCCAGCAACAGCTATGCCAGATTCAATATCTATAATGGCATGGACAAAAGTATATTGAATGCCTTATAAATCTTGATTTAAAGGGCATTGTGTTTGTTTTTAAGTTTGTCCAGATAAGGCTATGTCCAGTGAGCAGCACTTAATAAAAAGGCGTGGTTGCCCACGCCTTTGAGATAAAAGAGAAAGAGAATCGAATCGGGTCAATTAGCCGCCAAGCAGGCTCAGAGCAATGGTTGGGCGCTGGTTAGCCTGGGCAAGAACAGACTGCGAGGCCTGCTGGATAATGTTGTTCTGAGTCAGAGCTGCAGTCTCAGAGGCGAAGTCTGTGTCTCTTATGCGGCTACGGGCATCAGACTGATTCTCGGAGATATTAGCCTGATTGCGAATAGTGCTCTCCATTCTATTTTGTAAAGCACCAAGGTTTGCGCGGTGTGAATCGATGTTCTGAATGAGCTTGTCGATATTAGCCAATGTTGCTGTAGCAGTAGCTGCAGTAGAAATAGAGAAGCGTACGGGACCGTCTGCCTTGGATTTAACGATACCAGTTTTAGAGTAATTTGCTTTTGTGTCCTGAACTGCTACATTAGCTCCTACTGCAATAGCACAAAGAGTGAAGCCCTGAGATAAGGTCATACCAAGGGTATTGCCAGCATTTGCACCTACCTGGAAAGTAAGGAGTTTGCCTGCTGCAGGAATAAGACCCTTGCCAGCACCGTCAAGTACCTGTTCACCAGCAAAGGTGGTTTGTCTTGCAATACGGGTAATTTCGGCAGATAACTGGGTTACCTCTTCCTGAATTGCCTTACGGTCAGCTTCGGAATTAGTGCCGTTTGCAGACTGAACAGCCAGCACGCGAATACGCTGCAGCATGTTGGTGGTTTCGTCCATGGCACCTTCAATGGTCTGGGCAAGGGCAATGCCGTCGTTAGTGTTGCGGTTGCCCTGGTTTAGGCCGTTAATCTGGGAGGTCAGACGGTCAGCAATCTGTAAACCGGCTGCATCGTCTTTAGCAGAATTAATTCTCAGGCCTGAGGAGAGGCGCTGGTATGAAACATTCAGGTTTAAGGTCGCATTACTCAGCTTTCTTTGAGCATTTATTGAGCTGACGTTCGTGTTGACGTACAGAGCCATTTCTATCTCTCCTTAGCGAACGGCTGATGATGCTGAAATACCGTTCATAATACTCTTCTCAGGTCTTTGCGCATTGTGTTTGATGTGCAGACCGAATGTTAGTGTTGTCTGTGCATAGATGGAGCAATTTATGTACCACGATATGAGAATGTTTTAAAAGTTGTGCTTTACGCGGCGCTTAAATAAGCGCTTTGTCATGTTTATATATGTATACTGGTATTTCAGTGTGCACCGTGCAGGAGCCCGAAAACTTACATATTCTACATGTATGAAAGTTGAAAAACATCAATATGTAAACTTGATTTGATATGAGGCATTTCTTGCCGCTGGTCTATTGACTGAGCGACAAGACAGAGTGTTTTGGCACTTAATTGAAGGCTGCTATAAGTATTGCGTGCAGGTGCACAAATAGATGCTATGAGCTCGTACTTAGACGGGAGAGCGGGCTTTAGGACGGTCCATTGAGTGGATGTAAGAGCTGAGGTAAGAGTAATAGTATGGTGTATAGCGTATAGTGCAGAAGCAATTGCAGTGCTGTATGTTTGAGATGAGTGGCCACTGCATTGATGGGGGTTATGCCAGCTGACGTAAGTAGGGGGTATTGCCAGCAGACATAAGTAGAGAGCATTGCCATCAGACGGGGGCTGATGTTATTGCCAACTGACGGAAGTGAGGTCTATTGCCAGCTTATGGAGGTGGGGCTATTGCCAGCTGCCGGAGGCGGGATTATTAGCATGTTCAGCTGGCTTGTGCAGGTAGAACTTTTAGAAAGTGACAATCAGGATTTTTTGCCTTCTGAGGCTTCCTTGGCAGCGTCCGTGGTGTCTTCGTATCTTGTGTCTTTTACAAAGCGTATTTCATAAACACCAGGGGCTACCATGCGCTTCTCGCCACGTACACGCTCCAGGGCTGTTTCCTTTTCAAAATCCAGCTCTGGCACCAGAATAAACTGCACATTATCAAAGTCAGCCGGGCCATGGAAAGTCACGACATTTTCAAACAGATCAGTTGCAACAGGTGTCATCTGGCTGTTTTCTACTGTCTGCTCAAACAGAGCCAGCAGCTTCTGACGAGCTGTGTTTACGTTAGCTGTAAAAGTGCTGTCCAGGGTCCAGTAGAGGATTACCAGGCCAATAACAAAGGACGCAAAGGTAAAGGAGAACAGCTTAAGGGCTCTCCAGCGGTTGAAGGAAACTTCAAACAGAGCTTCCTCTCTTTCCTTGTCGCTTATCGTGATAGCACTCATGGTCAGATACTCTTGTGCTCAGTTGAATACTGTCAGTTAATGTCAGCTTATGTCAGCTGTGGCGTGCTGCCTGATTCTTGTTTGCCTTGAAACAGGATGCAATACCGGTGCAAATGATTGTGTCCGGCGGATGGCAACTGGTGTTTTGGCAAGCTGCCATATGCCGCTGTTTGCTGCTACTTCTTTTTTTCTGGCTGAGGGGCCTCAATGGCTGTGGTCTTGCCGCCTGGGGAGCCTGCTGCCTGACCGCTGGCTGGGGCCTGCCCGGTCTCAGATTCAGCCTCGCCCGGGACTACGGTGATAAGGCGTGGGCCGTCATAGCCTGAAAGGGTCAGCAGAGCTGCAGCGCGCTGGTTAACCTCAGACAGGCGCTGCTCCTGTAAAAACAGGTCCATGGCGCGGCGGTAGCCGTCATCAAGGCGCAGAGAAATGGTCCTGATTTCATCGGCACGCACTTCGCGTGCAGCGCTGATTTCCTCAAGCTTCTTGAGCAGGGTGCTGGCGCTCTGGAACTCCTCGTTCTGCTCGAGAGCAGAGTTGATGGAGCTCTTGAGCTCCTTTTCCAGCTGAGCATCGCTCTTGTGCTCGGAGTTAAGGGAACTGAGTACCTGCTGGCGAATCATCTGACGCAGCTTGTTGACCTCATCTTTCTGCTTTTCAAACTTGATAAGGGCAGCATAGGCCTCACGGTTGGCACTCTCGAGGGCACGGTTGCGGTAAGCATTAAGGAATGGACGCAGACGGTTCTCAGCGTTCTTTCTCACGTCAGTCATACGGGACTTGAGCTCGCTGAGATTGCCAATGTAAGGATGCAGCAGTGTGTACTGTCCCATGAAGCGATCCTTGATGTAGGAGGCTTTCACCGAGAACATGTAGTCGCCAATAACCAGCTGACCAACATCTTCATTAAGGGAATACAGTACTGCATAGAAAGGGGTGAGATTGTCATCAATCAATGAAATCAGTACCGGGGTATTGTAGGAAATTGCTTCCTCAAAGCTGCCGGTCTGATAGAAGCGCTGCAGATTAACTGAGCGCAGTACTTCGTTACTGATACCCTGCTCTGCATCAGCTACAGCATAGCCATGAATCTTGAAGAGTGTGGCCAGGGCTTCAGACTTGAAGTATGACTGAGAAATAGCGTGATTGAAGAAATATACTTCACGGCTGGCAGCATTGCGGCCTTTGAGCAGATAGTCAGCCACCATGGTATAACGCTGTTTAATCTGCTCGTCGCTGATAAGAGCATTCTCCAGCGTCTGTACCGGGTAGTAGTACTTCATGATCGCAAGGGCACCACCAAAGGCCAGGGCGGCGCACAGCGCGGCTCCTGCTATGGTTCCGATACGGGCATAAAGAGACAGGGACATGGCCTCGCGCATGAAGTTGCGTACATAACCTGCAATACCGCCCTGCTGATGGTGCAGTACCATGGCAGCAGCCTTGCGGGCTATGGAACCATTGACCTGCTCACTTTTCTTCTGAGCGGCCAGAGTAAGGCACATGTCTGCAATGGCATTAATAAGACGCGGAGCACCATTACTGTGACGGGCAATGGCAGCAATGGCCTTGTTGGTGAATACAGGGCGTAAACAGCCTGATTTCTGCAGACGGAAGGTAAGATAGGCACCAACCTCACTTTCTTTGAGGCGTGGCAGGGTGGTAAAGATTTTGATGCGGTTTCTGAGCATTTCATGCTCAGGCTTGTTCAAATGATTGAGCAGATCCTCACGGCCCACCAGCAGGAAGTTAATCATCTTGCCTGCTTCGCCTTCGATATTGGAAATCAGGCGGATCTGTTCGAGCACATCATCTGAAAGACCCTGGGCTTCATCGCAGATAACAGTGGTTATAATGCCCTGAGCAATGGATCTTTCAAGCATCTGTCTGACCTTTAAGGTCAGCTCGGCAATGGATTCAAATGAGGTAGCAACAACGCCTGAGGCGCGCAGCATGGTGGCCAGGAGCATCTGAGGGTCAAGGCGTGGATCGTCTATGCTGATAATACGCATGCGTCGTGGCAGTGAGCGCATCAGCATACGCACGAGAGTGGTTTTGCCAGAGCCGGACTCGCCGGTAAATACGCACAGACACCCAGAGCGTGACAGAGCAGCGCTGAGCAGACTTAAGGACTGGTGATGAGCACCACCAACATAGTAATAACGGCGGTCAGGCAAGCCATCAAAAGGGTAGTCAGAGAGGCCAAAATACTCTAAGTACATGAGCTTATCCTTACTCCATTATTATTTGCCGACAAGCCGCCGTGGCTGTACCGGGCATTTCCAGAATCCATACACAATAACACTTCAGTCCCTGGACCGTGTACCTTGAATCATCAGGGATCTGCTATATCAGTGATCTCATAAGATGCAAAGTTATGCTGCAAGGCACAATAGGGACGGTGACCGCAACATTATAGCGCGTATGCCGCCTTATGAAAAAACAGACATGTATGCCTCATATGTATTTTATGAGCGTGGGGTCATGTTACAGCGCAATTGCTCCTCACATTACAAACTCAAAAGTATTACAGTTTCAAATTTGATCCTCTAAGTTGTAATGAGAGCGGCTGCAGTCGGGCAATACTGGCCATGCTGACTGCTGCACCCTGTGTTACCCGGTAGGATGCTGCACCCTGTGTTACCCGGCGGCATGCTGTACCGTTTAGAGTACCTGTGGTTGCAAGCCTTGCTACAGATCAGATGCAGGATCAGCAGAGTTTGCAACATACCTGAAACTGGGCTGCATATCTTAATATCGACTGACTGGACGCTTGAGTGTATCAGCGATGATGCTGCGCTTAATTTGTATGACTTGAGGCAAATGGCATCAGGTGCAGGGGCAAAGACAAACATCCAATGAGCCAGGGGCTGCTATTGCTGTGCTCATGGAGCTGTCTGTTTGCGAGGCTGCGACAGACAGCTCATTAATTTGACATCAGAAAATGCTATCAGCAAATGCCATACCCACAGGCATTCTATGGCATGTTTATCGTCTTTGACGAAAATTTTGACATTGGGCAATACGAAACAGTATACGTTTTGTGGAGCATGTAAGAGCAGGTCAGAAAGGACTGATGGAGGAGGGATGAGCTGGTTTGGTCAGAAGCTCAGTTTGTAAGGTGGGCCTGGTCAGATCCTGGGTGTCCCATTTTGCAAGGCCGGCCTGGTCAGACCATGGGGGACCCATTTTGCATGGTGGGACTGGTCAGACCCTGGGGGCCACTTTGCCGAGGGTGGACAGGCTTGCAATGTGTGGCTCTGTTTTGCTGCCGACCCATGGTCATGCAGGATTTACGTGTGGGCTGGGCCTGATTAGTAGCTTATTTCAGGTGGGGTGTGGGGCATGCAGGATCAAAAAAGTCCGGGGCAGCTGTGCTGTCCTGGACTTTTGGGGCTGCTTTAATGCAGCCTGATGCACTCCTCAGGAGCGCGCTGTGTTTGTTTCAGGTACGGGCGCGTGCAGCTGCCATGGCACGCTCACGGGCCTTTGCCAGGGCACGGGCTTTTGCTGGAGGCATATTTCTCATCTTTGCAGCCAGCTCCATATCCCTGTCATTTTGAGGAGTGAAGTACTGATTTGTTTCAGGGGCTAAACCGCCAAATTCCACCATATCATCATTGATGTCCATGATGTTAGGAGCCATCTGAGGACGACCCTGAGGCATACCTGGGCGACCTCCACGGCCCTGCATTTGCTGCTGCTGCATTTGCTGCTGCTGTTGCATACGTTGCTGCATCTGTTGCTGCTGAGCCTGAAGCTTGCGGGCACGGGCTGCATGCTCGGCGCGGGCCTTGGCAGCGGCAGAGGCCTCGGCTTCAGCCTTGGCAGCAGCCTCGCGCTCACGGGCGGCCTGCTCTTCTTCTTCAATCTTACGGCGGGCGTAGATTAAGCCTTCTTCAAGATCATTTAAGGTGCTCAGGGTTACTGATGGCTCAAATGCAGGCATGGTGCCGGTCTGTGAGCGGTTAACATATGCGGTCAGCCAGCGCATGCGGGTTGCAGGTACGATATCCTGGAAGTATTCGGATGATACGTGGAAGTGATCTGCAGTACGCAGCTTGAACTTCTCGGCTGCAGCTTTGAAGAAGTTGGCATTTGGCTTGTAGCAGCGGCACTCATCAGCTGTAAGTACAGTCTTTTCGTCAAATACGCCGCCAAGGTTTTCAAACTGGCGCTGTACCATCTGAATATTGGCATTGGCCATCAGGAAAAGCTCGAAGCCGGCAGCACGCAGACGCTGCAGAGACTGAACTACGTCAGGATGTGGTCGCATATCTCCGTATACGATCATCAGTTCAGGAGCAGCCTGGGAGAATACCTTGGTATTGAATGTCATGTCCATGTAGGCCATGGTCATGTTGAGCACATCGCTGTAGGTCATGAAGTCACTGCCATACTTGACGCGCTCGAGATAAAGCTGAAAGTTACGCTCTGTAAGCTCAGGATTGATATTGTTTTCACGTCCCACCTGTCCTACGAAGTGGGTAAGCATACGATGATTAATGAGACAGCCGAAAAGATCGAAAGTTAAGGCGCGTCGGCCATTACCAAAGTAACGCTTGCGCTCTTCTGCAGTAGAGGTAAGGCCACTGGCAACTGCGTTGCTTACTTTTGTGAGTACATTTGAGATCTGCATGTCATTTCCGCCTTATTTCTTATTTGCAGCTAAACTGTCAGGCTGTCCTGTGTATGGTAATTAAGTTATCACTGTCAGCTGTAGAGCGCTTTCAACCCCATGACAGGACGCACGGAGGGGAAACATTGTTAGCTGTATCTGATGGAAGTGAACTGGAATCTGCAGGGACTTTCAGATACGAGCTGCCAGGGAAAAACTGCTTTTATGGTATGGCCCTTTTGATGTCTAGTCCGGGCCTGTAGGGCTATTTAAGTGTTACTTGTGCAGCCTGGTGACGGACATCTGAACTCCCGGAGATTATTGATCTTCAGCTGCTTGGCTATACTAACGGCACGTAAACTGATTTTTGTACCCGGTCTTCAGGGAATTTTTTGTGTCCGGGGCTTTACAGCGGGCTTTACATGTGAGAGCGCAGCCTGTTTGAATTTGGTTGTCACCACCGGAAAACGGCCTGAATATGCTAATCAGCTGCATTTGAGCAGAAAACCGGTTTAACTGACAGTATGACAAAGTGCAGTGAACATCTTACTGTTAAAATTTACAAATAGTGATCGGTATCCCAAATTGTAAAAAGAAATAGCAAAGCTGCTCATTTCACCTGTAAATGCTAGATACATTATACATGGCACACGGGTCCTGTAACCGCCTTACATCGCGGTTTTAAGCCGTAGCTCACACTATTTCGTTCTAATAAAGCGTGCACTGCACGCTGAACATTCAGAAGCATGGAAAATGAATCTTTGATTCTGCTTCCATGCCTGAAAACAAATGAATTTGAATATATAAAACTGTGTTGAGCACCGGCTCAAGCTCATACCTGACCATGGCTGCAGATCTGCATATGACATTGCAGGCCATATCGCCTGTCAACCAGCAAGATCAGCAAAGCGCCAAGGGTCAAGGAATGGAGCCTTTGCACCTTATACGGCCAACTTTCCATCACCCGCCCTGCATTTTTCTCTTGTCTGTAATGTCTTCGTGACACCCGCTCAATCAACAGTAACGCTCTGCGCGGCGATGCAAGGGCATGCTTTGTATTGATGGGCAAAAGCAGAGCTGAAATTCTGCTGAGCATGCAGCAGTCGATAATGCAATCCTGGGAGGTGCATGTTGCTGCGTGCTCCCACAAGGCCAGGCCTGGTCATAGCCGGGGAGATTGAACCTGGTCAGCTTAGCTAAGTTCAGTTGAGATCTGGTCAGGTCATGACAGTTCAGATCATCCGGGTATGGCACGGTTTATCCGGGCCAGCCTGCCATTATTAGTTTGCAGGCCGGCAGTCAGCCGGAAATCAGGTTGTCCAGTATCAAAATAATTAAATACCCAGGGATGATTGAGCGCAGGTAAGGATGTTGTTCACTGGCAGCAGGTGCTGCATCAGCAAGGATTGATGCAGGTTAAAGGGTCCATTCAGGTGTGCCGCCCCGGGTATGAGCTGAGCCTTGGATGACTGGCTTTGGGCAGCTTGATTGGAGCTGCTGGTATTGCCAGGTTCAGCCAGGGCAGATAGCAGTATTGCTGCCGTACTTATAACAGTCCAGTATTCATATCGTTATGCTGCAAGAGCATGCGCAGAGCTGCTGCGCAACTGCCGCTTAACAGAAAGTGTGTAAGTTACCTTTTGACTCTGAACAGGCCTTTATGGCTGTTTTGAGTAATCTATTTTGCTGTCATGCCTGGGATCTACAGGATCCCGTAGAGAGGTGCCCGAAGGTGTTTTCCTGCAGACAGTTCTGCATTTGTCCGCATTTATGCATATGCACATTCGTCTGCACTAATGCATGGACAAACCTGTATGCACTAATGCCCGTTGAACATGTCTGTATGCTTCCCGGCCTGTCGCCCGGTAAGCCCGATTGGCTGTATGCGTACCTTCATGAATGATGCAGGCAGCCGGGCAGCCAGACAGTCGGGAGTTCGGGCAGGCATGACTGCATTTGACCTGCATGGCTTGAGCTCGGCTGTGGGGGATCAGATCTGTGTCCAGCAGATTGATCGTTGGCACTGGATTTCCGGGCCGCGCGTAGCACGGCACAGGCTACAGTGCTCTTAAGTCCATGTTCCTGACTATTCAGAAGGGCAGTGAGACTTTGTTGCCTTAAGCAGTGCAGGTTTTCATTTTCCGTTTTAAGCCATGCAGTAACAGTGCTGCCAGGTGTGCACGGCACGGCGCCGTGCCTTGCTGGTAGCCAGCTATGCATGGCAATGGCATTGCTGGGCGCCAGGTATCCATGGCAATGGCATTGCATGGCGCCAGGTATGCATGGCATGGCGCATTGCGGTCGCCATGTCATGCCGGGAAAGTTTGGTGTGACTCAGCTTGCTCAGATAGCGCAGCGTGGAGTAGAGCGGTTCTGCCACTGGCTGGTGCGGTACATGATTTTTGAGCTGCGCTTGTTGGCAAAGAGCTCACACTGAACGCTATTCCAGTGAGGGGATGATTTCTTAAGCCATTGTGGAGAAATCTGAAAATCAAGGCGCAGCATAAGTGTGGCTGTTGCGCTGAGCTCATCGGCAAAGGTCATGCCCCTGGTAATGCGGCGCATGCTGTTGTAGAACGACTCAAGGGAGTTGGTAGTGTAAATCAGGCGCCGTACCTGTTTGCCAAAGTCGTACATAGGAGCGATGGATGAGTCATAGGTACTGGTAATGAACTCAGTGGCCTCTGGAGCTTCCTCCTGCCAGCTGCTTTTGAGTTCCTCAAGGGCACGGCGGGAGTATACCTGGCTGTCGGCTGTATAGACTGATTTTAATGAGGCAGTAAACGGACGCCAGACTCGGCTCTTCATGCGGGCCATGCACATACGGATAAGATGCATGACGCTCTTCTGGTAGTGGGCATCAGGCCAGACCGCTCTCATGGCCTCACTGATAGCACCGCAGTGAGGGCCAACTATAAAGACCAGATCCTCAAGCCCACGGCTCTTCAGACGGGCAAAGCGTGCTTTCCAGAAATTCAGGGCAGAGCTGGCGTCAAGATGGCATTCAGCCGGGTCAACCAGAGCCACATCAAGGATTTCCTTATAGCCCATGCAGTTGAGGCCTATGACAAAGGCAGCCTGACGGAGATGACCAGGGTGGGTGCAGGTGCCGCCATCGGGGCATGGCTCATGTACGCAGCCTTCATCAGACTCATCATATTCAAATAATGACAGCGGGCTTGAAAATGAGGAGATACAGTCATCTGCTGCAGTTTGCACCAGGCCTGAGAACACAGGCTTTTCTGCAGCATGGCCGTTGCCGTGATTATGAGCGCGGCTGACACGCTCAAAGAGCGGACCGATTTCGGGGAAATCACTGAGATCGTGCGCGTCGGCAGCTGATGCTGACAGGCTTACAGTCATAGTGTCGACAAAGACAAAAGGATAGAAGCCTGCAACGGAGCTGTGCATGAACTGCTCATACTTGAGAATATATGAGTCAATCATGTTCTCTATGACAGCAGGGTCCGGGTCAGGGAACAGCTTCTTGTCCAGCAAGGCGATGATTTCATCGGTGCTTTTGCCAAGAGCTGCCAGTGACCATACCTCGTTGAGCATGGCACTGGTTTCATCTGTATGGCGGATCAGCCTGCGCTGCTCTGCATTATTTTTCATAGATGAACCCCCTTATCAGTAGGTGAACATGGCTGCCAGGGCATATGGTATGCGGCTGCCTCCTGCACTCACAAAGCGCCTCCCGGTGCGTGTTTGTGAGATCATGTCAGTAAACTTTTCCCATGTGGTTACATATTGCTGTTATCAGCCCTCATTAAAGCTTTCTCAGTCTGACTGAGTCGATTACTGATTTGACTGGACAGTATGGCCTGTAAATAAAGTCAGATCAGGACACTGTTGACTTTCCAGTAACCGGCCCTGCAGGGAACAGGGGCCCTTAAGCAGGTGTCTGTCGCTGTTGCCGGCCTGTTGCACAGTCATCATACGACGTAACCTGGCCTGTACCGGCAATAGCCCGGCGCTTACCTGTCAGCAGCATCGTCCTGTTAAAGCGTGTGTAAGCTGCCTGATATGCCAGAAGTCTTATCTGCCAGTTTTAGCATGCGTCTGTTGCACACTCATGCTTATCTGTCATGGTATGACAATGAGATGCCACTGGCATTATCTGCAGAGGCTGTCAGTCTTTAGTTTTTTATAAGGACTGTCTGATAGAGACAATTGAGCTTCCTGAGGTCATGACATGCACTAACCTTAAGGTTCAGGGAGCTGAGTTGCAGCAAATTGCATATTTTTAAGTTGCAGCTGCTCAGGCAGTAATTTGTGCATTGCAGGGCCATCTGTCATACAGCTGTTGTCTGCAGTGCAGAGCAATCAGTCATACAGCTGTTGTCTGCATTGCAGGGCCATCTGTCATACAGCTTTTGACTGCAATGCAGAGCAAGACCGTCCGACTTTAAGACATACACTGTCTGCATGGCTGAGCTGTCTGCATGGCAGATCTTTGCAGCCCGGCGCTGCAGGCATATTCTGCCTCAGGTGCTGAGCATGAGCATTGGCCTTTCAATGCATTTTTGTCTGGCTGGCTTACGCTGCGGCGGCACTGTCCTTACGAGGCTGACAGATGACTGGCAAGAGGCGGGGCAGCTCAGTTACACAGGCTGATAAACCTTTATGGGGTATCAGTTATCTGTGGCTTAACGGCTGGCAGTTTTCAGATAAAGCAGAGGTGAATCTGCTTCTGAAACAGCCCGGACTCATGTGCTGCAGGTAACGCTGGCCTGAGCACAGTCATATCTGTAACGATGGTCCTGAAACAGCGGCTGTGCTGCAGGGAGCTCACGTAAGACAGTGCTATGGGATAAACATTTGGTGAATCCGTGCATCAAATCACGGATCTGAAGATGGAGCTGGCGCTTAGTTAATACAGGTATGCGCCTTTGATAACCTTTTCCTGCTGAGCTTTCATCCATCGCGACAGCTCACATCTCTGCCGGGGCTGGATCGGTCTGCACATGCTATTACAGTTGCCGTGTAGAAAGTACTCAGAAAAACTTTGAATTAATTATGACTGGGACATGCAGGGAAACAGCTCATGCAGGGTTTGTCAGCCTGCATTATCTGCTGCACAGCGCATGGGTACTGCACTGAGAACTCCCCGCGTTGATTATCTGACTGTTCGCCCTGAGAGTGTTTGCGTAGAGTTGCGTAGACAGGGGTAACAGGTCAGGTGTTTAACCTTGATGGCCAGAACTGAAAACGCTGCAGCCTGCCATCTGATAATTATGATACACAAAAGCTCTGTGTGCATAAATCGCCTGTGAGTGGGAGTTGCATGGTTAATATACAATGTTGCAGATTCTTAACATCATATTTACAGCACCACATAAGACGGTCAATGTAATAAACGGGGACAGTACTTCTGATAGCAGTTAATTAAGTCCGGCATTACGTACCATAGCCAGAGAAAAAACAGCGCAGTTATGGGCTTTTCGATGGTTAGTGTTATTTTTTTGTCCAGCCGGAAAATACCATAAACCGGGAGTGCAGTCCATAGTTTTGGAGTCGATCTAAACAGCCTGTTTACAAAAAGGCTTCGCTTTCTGTTTACACCTTGTTTGTACCAGATAGCCTGATCTTCTCTAAAAGCACGTAAATATCGCATTTTGCTTGCATACAAGCTTCGTTTTCACTGTATTTACAGCCATGATGCATGTTAACAACATATTCTTTACATTCAATTTATTCTCCCCTCCACATCGACAGCTGAAGCTAAATTAAGCATCACCCCACAACTCTCAGGTATCCAGTCCGGCATGCAGTCCATGAGGATAATGATCCGGACAGCCAGTACTGCCACATGCCTGCCACATGCCTGACAAATTCCATAGCACTGTCCTGGCTAAGGCTGCTGCAGGTGGTATGACCATGCTGCATGAAGGTTCGCAGGTATGCATACAATCAAGCAGGCAGGAAGGCATGCCTGCTTGTATGGTCAAGGGCAGGTCTTGCCTCCTGCCTCTTGCACAATTTCATTTGCCTGCCGGGGCTGCTGGATTACCTGTCGGTATTTCTGTCTGTCTGTCTGCCTGTCTGAGTGCTTGCCTGCCTGCATGCATTGCTGTCCGTAGCACGGTGAGCAGCCTGGGGGTCATCGCCAGAGACTGACTGAAAATTAATCCGTTTACACCTGGATTATGACTGGCAGAAACGAAAGAAGCTGTTTACCCCTGGTGGGTAAACAGCTTCTTAAATATGAGCCTGACCGGGCAGGCAAAGACTGGCTCAGTCTTTTGTATATCAGGTCTGGCCAGTACGACGTTACAGCTTAGACAGTCAGACGGCTTTACCTGAGGCTAAAGGCTGACAGCATGGTGACACGAGTCCCTGAAGCAGGCGGCCTGTGCCCTTGTGCAGTAAGGCAGCATTCGTAATGGATTGCCTGAGCAATGGGGCTGTAAATGTGGCTGCAATGGTCCGGCCGGGAAGGCTGCGGGCTGGAGCAGCCTGACATTGTGCAGGCGTTGAAGCTCAGGGATCTCGTACTTTTGTCAGTAGCGGTCGCGTCTCTGTCTGCGGGCTGGGCGTGGAATAAATACGAAGATTACACCGGCTACGGCACCGCACAGGGCAATCATGGCGCCCTGCATCCACCAGCGCATCTGCATGTCCAGTTCCTTGGTCTCAAGGCGGTCAGCATACTCACGGTAGAGCTCGTCCAGCTCATTGATGGTGGCATCCTTGTTGGCTAGGGTGCTCTTTAACTGGCTGTTCTCGCGGGTCAGAGCAGCAGCAAGGTCTTCGGCAGTCTTGGCACGGCGGGCCAGCTCATTGTCATAGTTATCAAGACGGTACTGCAGAGAGCTGATCTCGTCTGAGAGCTTCTGAACCAGAGGGGCGCCAGTCATATTAGGGGTCAGGTTCTCAAGCGGCATCCAGAAGGTGTCATCACCACGGCCAAGCTGAGCCCAGCGGCCATTGTCTGAGTAACGCAGGAAAGTGAGCTCATCACCAATCTGACGGGTGCCGGTTACACGGTAGCCCTCGGATGGACCGGAACGTGTCCAGATCTTTACATTGTCAGATACCCATACCGGGCAACCTACACAGTAGCCATTGGCGTCTGGCTTTGGCTTAGGCTTTGGAGCAGCCGGGGCTTCAGCAGTCTGGGCAGCCGGAGTACCCTGAGCTGCAGGTGCTGCCGGGGCAGCTGGTGCAGGAGCAGCCGCTGGTGCAGCAGGGGCGGCAGCGGCAGGGGCGGCAGCTGCTGGAGCTGGAGCTGGAGCAGGATTTTGTTCCTCAGCACTGGCAAGGCCAACAGAGCAGCACAGACCCATGGCCAGAGCAAAATCTAAAAACTTCTTTAAGCGCACTTTTAATACCTTCCTTTAAGCAAGCGCGGAAAATAAGGTCACTAATCTTATCACAAAAGAACACAGCGCCCCATTAGTGCGCCTTTTTGCCCAAAATCACGGCAAAATGGCCATTGGTGCATCCCCCATGCCCCAGCCACTTACAAATTAAGGCAGGTTCTCCAGATCTTTGCTGCCAACCTTGCTCTCAGGTGATTGAAGTCGACATTTAAGATTATGGTGAAAAGTGCATTTAACGCGGCCGCTTGAAGAAGCTTGTGTTGCTGCTGTTTGAGTGGGGGTGGTGCATACGTTTTAATGGGCCTGTGGTACAGCTGTCGGGGGCTGCCTGGAATGCGGACGTTTGAATGGGCATTTTGACGCGATCCCAGGCAGGCATTTGTGGAGCATTTATGGCAGCAGGCAGGATATGCTTCTGTCATAGATAGCCGTATGGGATATGCAGCCTTATCGAGTAGAGATGATTACAGCACAGTGCCCGATAAAATGATGAGTATCACAATCTGCAGTAATATCTTATTGATCAGGCGTTTTTGTCAATGAGCCTGTCCTGCAGCAGAGGGAGCGCTGCGCGACATTACGATCTTAAGCCAGAGGAACCGACTGATGGCTTTTTGTTTTGACAAAAATGTTTTTTTTGATCGGCTTGAGCTTTGTAAAGGGCCTGTCAATGCCTGTCCTGGCTAAAAAACAGCAGAAATAGCAATATGTACCAGGGTACGTCCAGGTATAAGTGGTTTATATTTTTTCCAGACAAATATCCCTTGCATGACAGAGACGAGACTGGCAGTTCCTGATAGCAGGAATAACAGAATATTCATACAAAACGTTTTGTAAGGTATAGTGATGCAGGTACAGGTACAGGTAACCATGGTGCAGGTAACTATGGCACAGACTGTACACTTGATTTGAACAGCAAACCAGGAGAATGTTTATGGATAATCATGATCATGAAGACAGCCATAAGAGTGAACAGGAGCTCAGTACGGCTTTAGCAGCAGAGATGTTTGAGCGCATAATATCTAACGCATCACGCATAGGGAAAAGTGTACAAGTTTTTTCTACAAGGGCCGAGATCCTTGATGATGATGAGTTTCTTGCCAGATTTGAGGAGTTTGCCGGCAAGCATGAGTCTGGAAAAAGCTGGCGTGAACTGGTTCTAGACGTTTCTGTCAATTCAGGAGATATTGAGTTCTGTGATATATCTGTCAAGCTTGCGGATTTCTTTTTGATGAAAGTGCGTGATGACATGTTAAGTAAAAAAGGTGCAGTTGAGGATATGAGGGAGCTGTACGATCCAGATATGGATTTTGATGATTTTTACAGATTTGGATGCCTCAAGGTGCTCAATGGGCTTAACTTGCATGAGCTTCATATCCTTGACACCATTCTCAATGGAAGTTTAGCTCCACGTCATGTTGCTGTCCTGATGGGGAATGAACTGATTTCCACTCTTATTCAGGCTTATATGCATGCGGCGCTGGTAGCAAGTATTTTCAGTGTTATTAAGGAAAACAAGTCCTCTTAGCTGATTTCTGCCTGCAGCAGCTTAATTGTTCAAGTCCCGTTTTATGGTCATAAGGCATGCAACAGGTAAAATAAATCCCTCAAAACATACACAGGTTTCATAATTTCAGTGAGACATCCATGGACACAGGTCCGGAGATGCCGGCTGTGACATATATTATGGAGACTTCTACTGGGCTGAAGGTATGGGGATAACGCCGGTTTTGCAGGTCTGTTGTGGATAACACCAGTGTCATAATTCAAGGGACTCCTGCAGTGCCAATGTTCAGGGATCATAAGTGGTATCATGAAATATAAGCTCAGGGCAGATTAGTATTCATGACATTTATGTACAAAATGTTTTAGTTATCATGGAGTGACAGATAAATGGGTGACAGCAGCAATAACATAAATAACAGTAATGCTCAGGAGGCAGTTGACAGATATGGTCTCAGAGAGACTTTAGAAGCTGTTATAGCCAAGACTGTACTGAGTATTCTTATTGTCAAAGAGTTTTATATAACAGTCAGGAGTGATGAATCAGTACGTGAGCTTTTCAGGGAGATAAACGGGGAGGACTTTGATGAGGAGAGATACCTTGAGCTTGCAAAGGAACGTCCGCTGATGCCTCATTTGTATCGCTATACCCTGCCAGCTGAGCTTGAGAAGCTGTATGATTTTGAATTAACACGCTTATACGATATCTATAAAAGCGAAAATAATAAGAAGAACAAGACAAGTTCTCCCAGAGACGAAGCTTTTGATGCGTTCTGCGCTGAATATTGCCTTAGCAGGGGCGCCAGTCTGGAAACTCCTTTCTGACAAAATGACTGACCTTTGACATGCTCCGGCATATTCAGGCATGAATGTCAGAATCAAAGAGGCAAATCACTGCATGCATACTGGACATATTGGATAAGGGAATATCAGGCACAATAGGCCCCTGTAGCCAGGCATATGAGGCACATAAGGCCCCTCTGGCCAGGCATATGAGGGATATCAGGTCCCTGTGGTCAGGCATATGAGGCACGCATAGTGCCTTTGGCCAGACATATCCCCTTGTACCGTCTTACACAAAGAGCATGCGACCATCTCAAAATAAGAGTAGTCCTTACTCCCCCCAGGTCTTAACGGCCATGGACTTTATTACAGCTCCTGCATGAAAGGGCACATAAGCCCCGCAACATGCAGGAGCTGTCTTTTCTGGAGCTGGCCATATCACCCTGGCTGTGCCAATGACCAGCTTCATGGCAATGGCAAACGTCATGGCCGGCCTGGCTGCGCCTGCAGTGGCGCTGTAAGTGGACAGGCACCGTAATATGCGGCTGTGTGCGGCCGGTACTTGCATTCTGTATGAGTACAGGATAATTTGTTGGTAATAACCGACTGGCTGTCCTGAGGAGTCTACATGCTGGTATTGAATGATTATCCTTATGCT
The DNA here is from genome assembly GCF_023051105.1 of Anaerobiospirillum sp. NML120449. Taxonomy (GTDB): domain Bacteria; phylum Pseudomonadota; class Gammaproteobacteria; order Enterobacterales; family Succinivibrionaceae; genus Anaerobiospirillum. Next base: position 174,590 of record NZ_JALKIL010000001.1, read on the forward strand.
ATTTTCCCTAATCCGGCCCGTTTGCCGGAACTGCCTGAGGAGCTGCTGACTGATGGTCAGAACTACTATGAGCGTCTCAGGCAGAGGGCTGCGCCTGAGCTGATGGATGTGTTTGAACACCGTCCTGACCTTATGTATGTCCTGTCCATGTCAGAGTTCGTGGCCAAGACGCTCATTCAGTATCCGCGTGAGTGTGCTCAGCTGATTTCTCAGGGAGCGCTTGATGATCCTGCCTTTTCCCTTGATCCTGGAGATGCTGTTAATGAGGCAATTGTTGCCGGTCTGAGCGACATTGAGCTCAAGAAGCGTCTTCGTGTGCTGCGTCGCTGCCGCATGGTTATCATTGCCTGGCGTGATCTGACCGGTGCAGCAGAGATTGAGGAGGTATTCGTTTCTCTGTCCAATCTTGCCGAGTGCATAGTAGACCGTACTGTAGAGGTAGTGCGCGAGACTCTCAAGCCTGCCTTTGGCGATGCCTTTGACAAGGAAGGCAAGCAGATGCCTCTGCTTATACTGGGTATGGGTAAACTGGGCGGCGGTGAGCTCAACTTCTCCTCAGACATTGATCTGATGTGCTGTTACCCTTATGACGGCCAGACCGAGGGCGGCTCACGCTCCATCACCTTCCAGGAATACTTCACCAAGGTAGTTCAGCGCCTTTCCAATCTGTTAAGTGAAGTTACTGCTGACTCTTTCTGCTACCGTATCGATCTGCGACTGCGTCCTTTTGGCGATGCCGGTCCGCTGGTGTCATCATTTGATGCTCTTTCTGTCTACTATGAAACTCAGGGTCGTACCTGGGAGCGTTATGCTCTGGTAAAAGCCAAGCTCATTGGTGACTATCACCGCTGGGGTGATTACGGTGATGAGCTCATTGAGCTGCTTCGTCCTTTTGTGTACCGCCGTTACCTTGACTACGGTGCCATTGAGTCCCTGCGCAAGCTCAAGCGCATGATTGAATCTGAGGTGCGCCGCCGTAATCTTGGCGATAACTTCAAGCTCGGTTCAGGTGGCATTCGTGAGATTGAGTTTATTGCCCAGGTGTTTGAGCTGATGCGCGGTGGCCGTATCCCTGAGATGGTTGAGCGCAGTCTGCGCCGTACTTTGCGCAATATCAGCAAGCTGCAGCTGCTGCCTGATGAGGTCTGCGTTCGTCTTGATGAGTGCTATATCTACCTGCGCCGTCTGGAAAACATTACCCAGATGCTTGCTGACAAGCAGACTCAGACTCTGCCAGTTTCCCCTAAAGATCAGATGCGTGTTGCCATAGGCATGTGCAAGGGCAGCTTTGAGGAGCTTACCGAGGAGCTGGGTCGTATCAGAGATATGGTTCATCAGGAGTTTGTCTCCATCATGCGCGACAGCGATGATGACCGGGAGGCTCAGCTGGCTGAAAGCGCTGAGCTTTGGGAGTCAAGCCTCAATGCTGATGAGCTTGAACCTGTGCTGGTTCCATTCATGGCTGAGCCTGGTATGCCAGAGAGCAGCAGTGAAGGTCGTGCCACTTCCTCAAGGACTACTAATGCTCATGCTCTGGCTCAGGGCATTATTAACCTGCACCACACTCTCAACCGTATGCCGGTAGGACCTAAAGGCCGTGATACCCTGGTAAGACTGATGCCTAAGATCATCAAGGGTGTTGCACGCTACAAGGATGCTCCGGCTCTGTTTAACAAGGTATCACTGCTGATTGAAAAGGTAGCCCTGCGTACCACCTATCTGCAGCTGCTGGTAGAAAATGATGGTACCCGTGAGAAGCTGCTTAACTTGCTCAACGGCAACAACTTCGCCGGTGCGCTCATAAGTGCCTATCCTATTTTGCTCGATGAGCTGATTGCTCCACGCTATTTCACCTCACCGCCTCATACAGCCGAATACATGGGATGGCTCAATGAGCGCCTGCTGCGCATTGATCCCGAGGACCTTGAGGAGCAGATGGAGGAGCTGCGTCTGTTCAAGAAGACCATGGTGCTTCGTATTGCCATGTCCGATCAGTCACAGTCTCTGCCTCTAATGAAGATTTCTGATGCCCTTACCTGGCTTGCTGAGGCTATCCTTAAGGAAATTGCTCTGCTGTCATGGCGTCAGACTGAGAAGAAATTCGGTACTCCTGAGGGCAAGGACGCCAGTGATCCGGGCTATGCAATTATTGCCTATGGCAAGCTCGGCGGTATTGAGCTTGGTTACAAGTCCGATCTGGACATGGTATTTATCCGTGACGTTAATGACGGCATGACCACGGGTGATAACCCTGTATCTGCAGCCATGTTCTATCAGCGACTTGTACAGCGCTTTATGCATCTGTGCACCACCCGTATGTCTGGTGGTGTGATTTACGAGCTGGATATGCGTCTGCGTCCTGATGGCGACTCAGGCCTGCTGATGACTGATCTCGAAGCCTATGAAAACTATCAGCTCAACCGTGCCTGGACGTGGGAACATCAGGCTCTGGTACGCGCACGTCCTGTAGCCGGTTCTCCTAATGTTATTGAGGCCTTTAACCGTATTCGTGATCAGGTACTGCGCACCAGGCGTGATGAGGTAAAGCTCAGTGACGATGTATACGCCATGCGTATGAAGATGCGCAATTACCTTGATCGCAGCTCAGATAAGCTCTTCGATCTCAAGCAGGGACGCGGCGGAATGGTTGATATTGAGTTTATCGCTCAGTACCTGTTGCTGCGTGAGGCACCAAACCATGCTGACATGGTGCTGTGGTCAGACAATGTACGTATTTTTGATGAGTGTGCCCGCCTTGGCATTCTTACCGAAGATACTACTGTAAAGCTCAAGCAGGCCTATCTTGCCATTCGTGAGTGTTACCACCGCGTCAGCCTTGCTGACCTGCCTCGCATTGTGGCCATTGAGGACCGCCCTGAGGCCTGCGAGGATGTGGCAGTAATCTTTGATGAAATCTTCAAGGACGCAGCCGCCCGCTTTGTACCGCCTCACTACGGCAAGGCTAACGCTCTGCCACCAGGCACTTTATAAAGTACAAAATAACACCATCATCAGCCCAGCTCTGCCACTGCCAGCATTATCAGGCAGTATCAGTGTGCGTTGCAGCATAAGCAGAAGCATAAGCACCAGCATGAGCATAAGCATGAGCATAAGCATAAGCATAAGCATAAGCAACAGCATCATCATCCTGAATCTGATACCTGAGCTTAGCAGTCTCGTGTATTGCCTTGATTACAAGGGAGTACATATGCCCAGCAGTGTGCTCAACAAAGACTGACAGTCCAGTCGCATTGCTGCGCAGCAGGCCCAGCCTAAGTGGCAGCAGCATGCCAGTCAGTTATGGCATAGCAGAGCAAATAAAGAATAAAGGCCAGATACGCTTACCGTGTCCGGCCTTTATTTTTCTCTGAGGATGCAGATTATCAGGAAAAGCAATTATCTGAAACAATTTGCCGCAGAACAGCGCCGCATGGCACCGCCTGAATGGCACATATCTCGCCTCGAACATTTTCCACGGCGCCATATAATAATAACTAAAACGAGAAGTACAACAATATATGCTACATGACCCCTGGCCCATGGATTTTTTCTTGTCTGCCGGATTTCTAATGCATACTCCTGTCATTAACACCAACGATAAAGATTGTCTCAAAATTGTCATGAAAAAGACGATATTAAAGGAGAAGAAAGCAAATCCTTGCAAGAATGATATGTAAGGCAAGACTGGCAAGGCCATGCCTGGTCCGGCCAGTAATCCCAGATAAGGCCATGCTGTAGCTGTCTATTACTTAGACCTGATGCTTGAGTGCAGAAAATATGTGACAGACTGCTCAGCTTAGAGCAGCTAATTCAGAAGAAGACAATAAGATTAGAGCAAATGGAAAAAACGGGAAAGCTTGTGCAGCCACTGCTAACGGAGCTGCACAACCTGGTACCGGCAAGCGCAGCTAACCTTGCACTGACGGTAGTAAGGCTGCCAGTCAGCGCCGCTAACCTTGCACTGACGGCAGTAAGGCTGCCAGTCAGCGCTGCTAACCTTGCGCTGATGGCAGTAGGGCTACCGGTCAGCGCAGCTAACCTTGCTCTGACCGAAAGTTAAGGCTCCCGGGAAGGGACGCTCACATTCGCCGCTCCGTAAAACTGCAAAAGTACGGACCTTTCCCGGAGTTATGTTATAGGAAGCCCGGTCTTGCGGATCCGGGCTACATGACGGGGCATGTAGCCCCGCCAGCAGTTTATGTAACTCATTTGAATGTCTGATGTGCATGCGCACCGATCTCTCCAGGGACTGTATTTCACAGAAGTTCTGTGACCCAGCCCGGATCTCGATCATGGCATGCACATGAGCGCCTGCGATCAAAGGCGCTTTCAGACAGGAGATCTGACCGGCACAGCTCTATCTGTGCTTTGCCGGTCAGATCAGGCAAATCATATGGCTTTACCAATGCTTGCAGATAGCCGTTTAAGCAGTAAAAGCTGGTAAGCCTGCTAAGCCTGTTGGCAAAGACAGCCATAATCCTTCTCTGATAAAACACAGTCCAGGATAAGGAGTGGCTGGGCCATACTCAGCTCAGCTTGCGGCTATATTTGGCTGTTTAGGGAGACCTGGTCCCCTGAAGGAGAGTTATTTATCTAACCTTCAGTTTTTGCCAGCCAATATTTCAGGTGTTTAATAAAAAGATGCAGTAGTTTGTCTCTCTGCATTATCGGCAATTTAACAGTAATGCCGAAAGGCAAGCTACTTTCTGGGCCTGCCAATTGCTCTGCAGCATGACAGCATGCACTACACAGCTGATGCGACACTGTCATACCGGATTGAGTATTGCTGTTGTCCTGTAAAAGGGACGCCCCAACAGAGCAGGGGCACAGCATACTGCAGACGTAAGCGCGTTAATAACTAAGACGCAGAGCAAATTTGATTAGTAATCAAATGTTCCAGATCCTGCTGTTTCTCAGATGCATCAGAAAGGTTCAGGCCAGTCTGTGCTTCTGTCTCTCCTTATAAGTCCTGGTAAAGACTGCCCTAACTCTGCAGTCTTCTGGACCATGTAACACAGGTGTTGTAATGCTCCGGAGCATTGATGGACAGCAGATAACGGTGTGGTAAAAGCTGCTGCCTGTATAAGTATAACGATGCAGAGGCTTTATCCTTTAACCAATTACGTATGAATATCCCTCATGGGGCAGAAGCTCTAACATGCCTTAAAAACCATTAAACAGGCTGTTTGTGGCACGTGCTTGTCACGATAAACCCACACTGAATGCCTTGCATTTTTGTGCATCTTTAAAAAATTATGCTAATGCTCTGTAACTGCAACTCCCCGCATAAACGGCAAATAAAAGGGGATTATGTATGTAAAGTCCTTATAAATCAGGATGTAAATAAGATGTAAATAGATACCGAAGAGACATGATTCTGAATATATATGCATTATTTATCAAAACTATGAGATAGATCACGCTTTATCGGGAACTCATATTTGCATATATGAAGCAAAAATCCAGTTTTATGATCAGATCATGCTAATTTGTATGTATTTCAAAAAACGCGAAATGCACATGCAAGACAGGCACAACAGCCATGCATGCAGACTGCTCTAACATAACCCAGCACTATTCTTATTCTTAAATACTCTGTCTAAGCCACAACAACCATCACCACAACCATGAGAGCGCTCATGGCTGCTGTTACAGTCATAGGCTCGAGCAACGAGTTCCAGAACGGCGTCGTTACCGGCTAAGGCATAGCATGTGCAAATACGGCAAAGCCATCGTGCTAACAGGTGGCACAATGGCTGGCAAAGCTATGAGCCTGTAAAACGGTATGACATACCTGGTAACATAAATGTGCTTCGAGCAGCAAACATGAACAAAGCACCGTCTTATTTGAATTTCACAGGTGAAAGCGTTACGCGTTACAAAACAATTTGTTTGTTGTAATTAATAGGTTTATTAATACTTTCTAAAACAAAAAGGCTCACATCCATAAGGAAGTGAGCCCTTTGAAATTCTGTGTTGGCCGCAGGCCACAACTAAATTATCCGAGCAGGGACAGACCGAGCTGTGGACGGGTATTAGCCTGCATAAGCATGGAGGAAGCAGCCTGCTGAATAATTGACTGCTGTGACAGATTGGCTGATTCTTCGGCAAAATCTGCATCGCGAATTCTGCTGCGGGCGTCTGCCTGGTTGGCGGAAACGTTAGCCTGGTTGCGAATTGAGCTCTCCAGTCTGTTCTGCATTGCACCTAGTCCGGCGCGGGCTCCGTCTACCAGACCAATCATCTTGTCCATTGCGGAAATAGCAGCGCCAATGTTCTCAGCCTTAGTGAAAACAATGCCCTTATCCTTAGACCAGAACTTCTTGAGTTCGGTATCACCTACACCGCCGATACCAATCTGGGAGAACTTCATAGCCTGAACTTCAAAGCTGATAGTATCGCCTTTGTTAGCGCCAACCTGGAGCGTCATCTTACCGATAGAATTTGAGCCCTGGCCAGTACCACCTTTTGTCATTACACCGTGGCCGCCATCGAGGATCTGGCCACCAGCGAACTTGGTTTGCTGAGCAATACGGGTAATCTCAGCGGCAAGAGCTGTAGCTTCTTTCTGCAGGGCCTTGCGGTCGTCAGCAGTATTGGTGCCGTTGTTAGCCTGGACAGCCAGAGTACGAATCTTCTGGAGCATGCCAGTCATTTCGTCCATGGCGCCTTCGATGGTCTGAGCAAGAGCAATACCGTCAGAGGCATTGCGGTTACCCTGGTTAAGGCCGTTAATCTGAGTTGTCAGACGGCTGCTGATTTGTAAGCCGGCTGCATCGTCTTTGGCACTGTTAATTCTCAGACCAGAGGAGAGTCTCTGGTATGTAGTAGTCAGCTGATTCTGGACATTATTAAGGTATCTGCGTCCGTTAAGAGAGCTTACATTGGTATTTACATATACTGCCATAATCTGGACCTCTGATTTAATACCTCAGCATAAATAAGCCATCTTAACACTGCTGGGGTCTGCATGGGAATAAGCAATTCGTAGTCGCCTGTATTTAAATTAACGCCGATACAGTGGGTTCATTTACCGCTGCGTTTGTTCAACACAGATTATCAATATGCAGCCCATATTTAAGTCGTATATAGATACATGAAACCATTGCTCCTTCATATTACTTTATCCACGACATGGTAATATTTTGTAAAGCATGTGATGTCATCGATTAAAGTAATGTCACAATTGATTATGTAATGTTTGTTCGGAAGATTTGCAGTATTGCCATGACATAACTTATGGGGCGTGTTTTCTATATTCTTTACATTATATTTTATAGATTATCTCCAAAATGTCGTAATTGCACTTACAGGATCGATCAGTCTTCATGCTGCATTTGCTTTATAAAACAAAAAGGCTCACCTCCATAAGGAAGTGAGCCCTTTGAAATTCTGTGTTGGCCTCAGGCCACAACTAAATTATCCGAGCAGGGACAGACCAAGCTGTGGACGGGTATTAGCCTGCATGAGCATGGAGGTAGCGGCCTGCTGAATAATGGACTGCTGGGACAGATTGGCTGATTCTTCAGCGAAATCTGCATCGCGAATTCTGCTGCGGGCGTCTGCCTGGTTGGCAGAAACGTTTGCCTGGTTACGAATTGAGCTTTCCAGTCTGTTTTGGATTGCACCTAGGTCAGCTCTCTGTGAGTCAACGTGGGCAATCAGCTTGTCCATAACATTGATAACACCCTGAGTAGCTTTTACGGAACTAAAGGTAACGCCACCAAGCTGACCATTTGCTGCCTCATCCCAGCCATCAGCATCCTTAGTAGGCTTATTATTGTTACCATATGCAGTCGCAATCATGTCTACTACTTTCATGGAGTGGGCGTTGAAGGTGATGGTATCACCGCTGTTAGCTCCTACCTGAAGGGTCATTACACCCATTTTGGCATTGGTCTTATCAGCAACATAAATAGAGTCAGCGCCGGCACCGTCAAGAACTTTCTGGCCACCGAACTTGGTCTGCTGGGCAATACGGCTGATTTCGGCCATTAATGAGTTGGCTTCGGTCTGGAGGGCTTTGCGGTCTTCAGCTGTGTTGGTGCCGTTGGAGGCCTGAACAGCCAGGGTACGAACCTTCTGCAGCATGCCAGTGATTTCGTCCATACCGCCTTCAACGGTCTGGGCAAGAGCGATACCGTCAGAGGCGTTGCGGTTACCCTGGTTCAGGCCGTTAATCTGAGTTGTCAGTCGGCTGCTGATTTGTAAGCCAGCGGCATCGTCCTTGGCACTGTTAATTCTCATGCCAGAGGAGAGTCTCTGGTATGTAGTAGTCAGCTGGTTCTGGACATTATTAAGATATCTGCGTCCGTTAAGAGAGCTTACATTGGTATTTACATATACTGCCATAATCTGGACCTCTGATTTAATACCTCAGCATAAATAAGCCAACTTAACGCTGCTGGGGTTGCATGGGGAAGAAGCGATCTCTTATCACTTGTATTCAAGTTAACGCCTGTACAGTTAATTGGTTGATGTGTTGAAACGTTTAGCAAAACATTTGTGATACAGAGCGCATGCATACGTTATTTATAGATACATAGATCCGGTGTGCGAAAGGCTGTGGCAGTACAGGCTGATGAGTGGGTATGTGTACTGGAGCCTGGTCAGGTTGAGCTGGTGTGCCCTGACATCTTTCAAACATGAACAAAAGGCTTATTTCCGCAAGGAAATAAGCCTTTTGCGTTGCTGTTCTGCTTATGGCTGGTTTATCGGCCGTAGTAGAAGTAGCGATCGTCCAGGTTGAGGGTTGGCTGAGGCAGGCCGTACTGAATGTGGGCCTGGCCATAAGGGTTATTCATTACGGGACCAACGTCAAGTGGACAGCGGTAGGCACGGCCTGACAGGGCAACACCTACATCGACGCTCAGGCGGTTGAGCAACTGGCCATAGGCGTAGGTCTCTACAAGATGGCTTGCGCCCAATTTGGCAGCTTTAAGCTTGAGGTCATAGCGGGCATTTTCAATGGTCATGCGTGGAGGGGTATCTACATTTCCCAGAAAGGCGCAGCCACGTACTTCGTATGGCAGGGCGGTTATAACTCCAAATGCCATGGCCTCGTCATAGGCCGAGGAGCATCCATTGAGCAGTGGCGCGCAGGCAACGGCCGCTGCCAGAGCGGTAGCGGAGCTCAGTTTGCTGATTCGGGAAAGCCTCATAAGCAACCTCAGTATGGTCAAAAAAACGGTTTATTCTCTAAAGACAGGGCCCCTGTTTTCGCCGTATCTGCAAATACGGCAGTTAATATGAAAGCAGGTCAGCAGGACTGTCGGGCACGTGTTGTTCTCTCAATAAAATGAGGCTTGTGCAATGTTAAGCATTTATGGTCTCTCTCTCCTGAGACTGTGCACGTGCGTGATGGCCATTATACAGCCTTGTTATCAAGGCTAAACAGGTGCATCACTGCCACTGGCCAATAATGAAGACCTCGTCACAAAGGGGGATCAAAGCTGTGCACTGTACTGACGCGCAAAAGGGGCAGATAAAGCCAGAGCGGGCGGATTATTCGGAGGCTTCGTTGATTGACGTTTTTTCAGCCTGATGTGGACTGTGAAGGGATGGAGGTTGTTGCAGCAGCGTTTCATGGATGGGATCTGTGTGTTTTGTGCTTTGGCGACAACAGGGGCGGCTGGATGCAGAGCGTGAGTATATGGGGGATTAGAGCTGGGCAGGATTTATGATGCTTGCCTATTTTGGGTGATTGGAGCGGGGCAGGGTGGAGGATGATGCGGCGGCAGCGTCTGGTTGGGCTGACGCTGCCGTCTGGCGGCTGGGCAGCATTGCGGCTGCGTTTGCAGCTGCCGCTGCTGCCCGTGGAGGGGCTTATTCGATGTCAGGGTAGCGGGATGGCTCGCCTTCTGGTGTGGTCTTGAAGCGGCGGTGCATCCACAGGTACTGGGCAGGGTCTGACATGATCATCTGCTCGATAACCTTGTTGGCGCGTGCTGTGTCAGCAACAGGGTCGTCTGTTGGGAAGTTTTCCAGAGGATCAAGTACGCGCAGACGGTAACCGTTCTTTTCACGTACCAGCCAGAATGGCTGAACCTTAACATCCTTAATACGGGCAAGGTCGTGCAGACCGGTTACAGTACAGGCCTTGTCAACACCAAAGAAAGGCACGAATACGGAGCTGCTGCGGCCATAGTCCTGATCAGGGGCATACCAGATGGGATAGCCTTTCATTACTGCCTTGACCATTGAGCGCACGTCAGTACGGTCTACCAGAGCAAGATTGGCGCGCAGACGGCCATTGACCTGAATGAACTCCCAGACAGGGTGGTCGGAGCTGCGGTAAACACCAATACCTGGTTTGATAGCCATGGCATAGAGGCGGGCACCAATTTCCAGGGTAACCATATGGCAGGTAAAGGCAATGGTACGGGTATTGGCCTCACCAAGCTCACGGGCTTTTTTGAGCTCGTTTTCATCAATGATGAGCAGACGGCGCAGGCGCCAGTCGGGCCAGAACCATGCAATACCTGTTTCAAAAGCGGCTATGCTGGTGTTTTCAAAGATACGTTTTTGCAGCTCGGCACGCTCCTCATCGCTTTTTTCCGGGAATGCCAGTTTGAGATTGGTTGATACCACATAACGGCGGGACTTGAAGAAGCGGTGCATGAGTTTGCCAATCAGGCGTCCTGTTGCCAGGATGCACCGGTAAGGCAGCAGATTGACGATGAGGTAAAGAGTAATAATGGCGGCCCATGAGCCCCAGAAAGCAGGTCGTAGCAGGTCCCAGGTAAAAGGTATTCCTTCAGTCACACCCGTGCCCCAGGAAATATTACGCTGGGTGTTTCGGTGTTGTCGGGAACGCTCTTCAAAGGATTTATGAAGCTTGATTTTCCTTGCCATCTGTTTTGAAAATTCCTGCTTAGCTTTGGTATAGCCCGAGTTGTTGCCGCAGATCTGCTCACAGCAGCGCAGGCTGCAGCAAGTGATACGAGTTGAGTTTAATGTTCAGCGGAACAGTGAACAGAGGATCTTTGCAGACATGAGTTTCAGTACCAGGGATCCTGACAGTGCTTGAACGCAGCTCAATTGGGCATTGTGAATTGTGGCATTGATTTGCCTTGCACTGCCGGCCTGATAAGTCCTGACACCATGAACAGTCATTAAGTTGCTGACGTACGCTGGCCTGGCCTGGCCTGTCTTGTCCTGGCCGGCTGTGGCCGTGTATGGCCTTGCCTTGCTTTGCATAGCCTGTTGTAGCCTGGCAGAGCTGGCCTTGCATAGCATGGACTGTTGTGGCCTGGCATAGCTGGCCTTGCATAGCATGGCCTGTAGCGGCCTGGCAGGGCTGGCCTGGCAGAAGCATTGCTGTGACTGTCAGCTGTCAGAGCTGAGAAAAACGGCAGTGGATGACTGGATATGATTTGCTGCTCAGGCAGGTGTTTGATAACAGGGCCCAATGGACTTGATGTCCGTAACTATGACCTCTGTAGCCCGGCAAAGGCCCCAGTTCCATCATTTAAAGAATAGCACATCAATGCCCCTGTCATTAAACACTTACATCCATTTTGAATGTTTGTGTATGGTTACTTGTGCTCTAAGGGCTAAAAATAAGCCCGGCAGTGCCGGGCATGGTTGCAGTACTGATTGTCATATCTGGACCAGGGAGCAGAGTCATAATCAGGGACTGTGGCTTGTGATTGCATGCATGGCCAGTGTCAGGCAGGTATCTGGTACAGCGCGAATCTGGCTGATAAGTTCAGACTTTTTAAGCGCTTTTGGGGGCCTGACATCTGTGTGATGGACCAGGTGGCAAATGCTGTTATCAGGCTCCAGTGATGTTGAGTACGCTGTCGCGGCGTACCAGGGAGACGTCCATACGATGAGGGGCCTCCACGGTTTCATTGCTGTAGAGCTTGATGGTACGCAGCACGGCTTCCTCGGCCATTTTGATAATAGGGTTATCGACTGTAGTCAGGGCCGGCCACATGCTTTTGCTCAGATAGAGGTTATCAAAGCCGGTAATACTGATATCTCCAGGTACTTTCAGTCCCTGGGAGTAGAAGTAAGGTATGGCACCTGCTGCCATTACATCGCTATAGCAGGCAATGGCAGTGAAGTCTTTGCCCGGGGTGCAGCGCTTGAGCAGCTCTCTTGCAGCCTGAGTACCGCCCTCAAGTGATGGAGGGGCTGAGAACACCAGGCCAGGATTGAAGTTGATGCCGTTGGCCGTAAGGGTATCGACATAGCCCTGCAGACGCTCTCTGGCATCAAGAATCTCGTGCTCTGAGTTGAAGAAAGCAATCTTGCGGTGACCGTTGGCAATAAGCTCATTTACGGCCATGCGCTCACCTTCGTAATTGTCCGTGTTCAGACAGCGGGTTTCGTAGCCGGGAATAACACGGTTGATGAGCACCATGGAAGGCATCTGCTCCATGTACATGCTCATTTCATCGTCATCAATGGCCATAGCGTGAACTACAAGGCCTCGGCACTTGTAGGCAATCAGGGATTCAATGGCATTGCGTTCGCGTTCGGCATCGTGATGGCCCTGAGCTACCAGCAGGCTCAGTCCATAAGGCTGGATGGCATCATCAGAGGCCTTGATGGCAGTAGCAAAGTAGGGATCGGCAACGTCTGAGACCACCATGCCGATAGTACGATAATCGCGCTGGGCCAGAGCTCTGGCATTGGCGTTAGGGTGGAAATTGAGCTCACGCTGAGCCTGAAGCACAGCTTCACGAACTGAAGGGCTTACCCTTGGGGAATTGTTGATAACACGCGAGACGCTGGCAATAGAAACATTAGCCTTCCTGGCTACATCACGAATGGTTGACATATAAACTCAACTCCATCAATCCTGTCAGCGCCCATCTCACCGCTGATTTGTGGCGCTATTGCCTGAGCCATGATCTGCATAGATCATTACAGGCCGCATTCTTTATGCGCTAAGGCCGGCCTTACAGCAGGCAGCAAAACTATGTCCGGACAGCTTCCTGGTGTTTATGAGGTTTCAGTTAAGCCTCTATCAGCTCCCGGCAGATAAAACCTTATTTGTTCTTTACCATGCCCGCCTTTGTGTGCAGGCGTCATGTGCATATTCACGCAGCTGCTGACCACTGCTGCTCAAATGGTGTCTTAAGACAGCCGCTGCACAGCACTGCCAATTTTTCTGCTTTATGCAACGTGCATTTGCTGTGGCTGAAGAGCCATGGCTGTCTGAATTTATGATATTTACTGAAACCTTATTCCTGCAGTGGCATCTGCAGCAGCAGATGCATCTGAGGTTATATCTGCACTCGCAACAGCTGCAAAGCGGTCGGGACGTGATGCATTGACAATGTTCGCACCACCGTCATGCACCTGGCAGAGAAAGCAGATGAAAACAACACTCAGAAGAGATTTACTCCAGGTGAGATGGTCCTGATGGTGCTGTATATATCTACAGCTGGACCGGACCTCTCTTACTGTGCCATAAATTGCAGACAGATACTGCAGCCCTGAAGTTGTTCTGCAGCTGTAAACTACCAGTTAAGGAGCAGCACGCAGAACCTTTACACTTCTAACCACACAGCAAAAGTTTTGCGCTGCAGTCAGATCAGCCTTTGGCCTCCTGCCCCAGTTGCCTTTCTGATTCTTTACTGGCAGCGTTATGAGTGATAAACACCATACATGAGCCAGAATAACAGCGTAAACACAAGTGCAGGATTGCACGTATTTTATGCTCTGATCCCTGTCAGGGGCTGACCTGTCAGGCAAAGACGGCTGTTGTTCTCCTGCAGTACTGTTTTCCCGAAAAAGGCGCTTTTTCGCACCTGTGTTCGTATCTGAAAGAAAACAGTTACAGTATGCCCCATTATGGCCTGCTAATGGGCGGGGCAGCGTTTACAGAATTATATAGCCTCAACTGGGCAATCGCTGCTGTCATTGTCACATTTTAGCATCACAGTATGTCCAGCTTTGTAAGTCACAAAAACTGAACTGCTAGGTACGGTGTGCATATATTTGCTATCCCGTGCATGTATCAGGGCATTTTGCTGAAATGATAACGTTATCATCATTTCCGATATTTGTATAATAATCTTTCGATTTGTGCATGTGTAAATATATTGTCGAACCTTGTCTGACAGGGCGGCTGAACAGCATATTTGCCGTCACTGACTTTCAATGTTCTGCTCAGCTGCTGACAAAGACAGATCTTGCATTAGACCTCATGCCTTACGTGACACGCCATGACATACCGTAGATACGAGCAATACCTTAAATTCCGGCAGCAGATCATATAGCTCAGCAATGTCATGGCCATGGTTGTGCAATGGCCATGGCAGAGAGTGCCGTCCGTAACTGACCATGGCTGTCTTGAGACTGTCGAGAGCTGTGAAGTCTCTCTGTGCAGTTGCGAACTGGCCGCAATGACAGTCGCTTGATGGCTGCGATGAGGTTCAAGTGCTGGACGTCAGTGACAGTAACGAGCAGGCAGTGTTCATGGACGTCTGTGATGACACGCCTGTAACGGTCATCCATGAGGCCTGCAGCATATCTGTGGACGTGCCGTGGCTCCTAAAAGGCTCAGCGGCGGGACCTTGTGACAGATATGTGCTGGCTGATATGTACAGGGTCTTGTACAGAGGGACCATGGTATCTCAGGCTTTACGGGGCACAGTTGCATTAGTGGAGCAGGGGACAACCTGTGCAACAGGATAATTCCAGGGCAAGTCACTGCATCCAGTGCATACTGGGGCACACCAGTGCAGTGCAGTGCAGTGCATTGCATTGCGTGGACGGGCATTATCCTGGCTTTTGCCCTGGTGCTGTGCTGCCTGCCGTGCAGGTGAAAATTGGCGCATATGGCCGAAGAAATTCCGGCTGGCAATGATGGGGCGAGCTTGCGTGCACGGGCAATTTGTGAGCCGGGGCAAGCTTTTGTTACTGCAGACAAAAAAGTTACGTCAACATGATCGGCCCTGGTCAGATTAGGCTATAATGAAACCATAAATTCGGGTTATCGTTTACATCCTGATAAACAAGCCATTTTTATATTTTTTGAGTCTGACGGTGAACACAGAGGTAAAACTCTGATGACAGGCATATAAACAGGCCTGACCGGCAGCTGAACCAGCCCTTAAAGCTATCATTATTATGATGCTGTTTCGGGATAGTGTTCGTAAATTTGAGACATGGTATCTGAGCCTTTTTACAGGCTCACAGATGGCTTTAAATCAGGGTGTTCAGTGCCACTGAGGTCAGATAGAGTTTCATGAGCTCCGTAATGCTGTTCCGACTTTTTCCAAGCTTGCAGACCAGCTCACGGAAAGAGTGATAACAATGCGTTAGACTGACAGTTCAGGGCTGTTGCAGATATAAGTTTTACGAAACCGTGTTCGTAAAAGTTTTTATCACTGGCACCGCATTTACCGGCTGTACACACAGGGCCAGCGGTGCATAACGGCACAGAGCCTCCGGCTCTTTGACCTGTAAAGCAGGAAGGACGCTGCAGCCTGGATTTAGATACGGAGCTCGTCTCCATTACAGCCCCACAGGCTGAACTGCAATCAGACAAAGCTGCAGGGCATAAGCCCGGGCCTGTTACGGTTCAGCAGGCGCAGTGTCGCTGTGGCCGGGCATTATGACAATTCGAGGACAAAGTTAATGGCTACTATTTTAGTTACTGGCGGTGCAGGTTATATCGGTTCTCACACAGTAGTGGAGCTGGTCAAGGCCGGCTACGAGCCAATCATTTTTGACAACTTTTCCAATGCCAAACCGGCTGTATTAGCCCGTATCAAGCAGATTTGCGGCCGCTCCGTTCCTTTCTACAGCGGTGATATCCGTTACTACGATCAGCTGGCTGCTGTCTTCAAGAACCACAAGATTGACGGCGTTATCCACTTTGCCGGCCTCAAGGCCGTAGGCGAGTCCGTCAAGAAGCCACTTGAGTACTACGACAACAACGTCAACGGTTCCCGCGTACTGCTGCAGGTAATGCGTGACTTCAACTGCCACAGCTTTATCTTCTCCTCATCCTCCACCGTATATGGTGAGCCTGATTCCGTACCATTAACCGAGAGCAGCCCGGTCAAGCGCGCCAACTGCCCTTATGGCCAGACCAAGGTTGATGTTGAGTACATGGCTCAGGAGTTACAGGTTGCAGAGCCTGATTTCTCCATTACCCTGCTGCGTTACTTCAACCCTGTCGGTGCCCATGAGTCCGGTCTGATTGGTGAAGACCCACGCGGTATTCCTAACAACCTCATGCCATACCTCACTCAGGTAGCCGTAGGCCGCCTTGAGTGTCTGTCCATCTTCGGTAATGACTACCCAACTCCAGATGGCACCTGTATCCGTGACTACATCCACGTAGTTGACCTGGCCATTGGTCACGTAGCTGCCTTAAAGAACTGCCTGAACAAGCCTGGTGTTCACATCTACAACCTGGGTACCGGTACCGGCTACAGCGTTCTGGACATGGTCAAGGCCTTCTCCAAGGCTATCGGCCGTGAACTGCCACACAAGTTCGCCGACCGTCGTGCCGGTGACGTAGTATGCTGCTACGCCGACCCATCCAAGGCTGAAAAGGAGCTGGGCTGGAAGGCTACCCACACCCTGGATGACATGACCCGTGATGCCTACAACTGGCAGAAGAACAACCCTAACGGTTACGAAGACTAAATACCTCGGGCTGAGCCCTGTCATTGAGAGCTGAAGCTGGTTAAATCAGATGCTGTTCTCACCTTTAAGATACAGGGCATCAGCGCTCCGCAGGGGCGTAGCTGGCTGAAGCCGCGCTGAGCACGTCAGCGTCGCAGCAAAGACTTCACGAGTCACACCAGCTGCGCCCATCAGGAACTGTCCGCTGAGATAACATCCAGCAGACCTGCAGCCGACCTGCAGCACCGGCAGACCTGCATTACCGGAAGACCTGCATTACCGCAAGTATGCGGCGCTGGCAGTAATGCAGGGCATAGCGCACCATACAGCGCATCTGTCAGCGCTGTGTACAGTGTCAGCTCACAGCCTCTAAGGATAATGCTGCTGTGATAAGCAGCCCCGGCCATGTACAGTTGCATTGAACATGCGCAGGCTAACGAGACTGGCCTTTCCCGGCATCCCCTGCCCGGAAGTAAAATGCACTGGATTATGGACGTGATCAGGACATGATCAGCACCGATTATGTTCAGCAGTATTGACCGTCCATCCTGACTGCTCTTTCCTGTACAGCGGAGAGATTTTGGTTCAGCTGCCCGACCGGCAAAAGCAGTCTGGCAGCTGACACACAGATTAAAAAGGATTTGTTGCCATGAGTAATTTCAACGTTTCTGATCATCCACATCGTCGTTATAACGCTCTGACCGGTGAGTGGATTTTAGTTTCTCCACACCGTGCCAAGCGTCCATGGAATGGACAGGTAGAGAAGTCTGCCAATGAGGTCAAGCCAAGCTATGATCCTGAGTGCTACCTGTGCCCGGGCAATACCCGTGTAAATGGTGATGCCAATCCAAAGTATGAGCACAACTTTGTGTTCACCAACGACTTTGCCGCCTTAATGCCGGACACTCCACTTGACGGTCCTGAGGGCGACGATATCTTCAAGCTTGAGCCAGCCCGTGGCACTGCCCGTGTAATCTGTTTCTCAGCTGACCACTCCAAGACTCTGCCTGTTATGGACGTCAAGGAAATCCGTGGTGTAGTTGATTTATGGGCCACCCAGCTGACTGAGCTGTCTGCACAGTACAAGTGGGTTCAGTTATTTGAGAACAAGGGCGCCATCATGGGCTGCTCCAACCCTCACCCACATGGCCAGATCTGGGCCTGCTCCTTCCTGCCTGAGGAAATCACCAAGGAAGTTGAACAGCAGAACAGATATTTTGCAAAGCACGGCCGTCCTTTATTACTCGACTATGCAGAGCGCGAGCTTGAGCTCAAGGAGCGCATTGTTGTTGAGACCAGACACTTTGTAGCTCTGGTTCCTTACTGGGCATTCTGGCCATTTGAGACCATGATTCTTCCTAAGTTCAAGGTAAAGTCCATCAACAAGCTCAACGACGAGCAGCGTGATGATCTGGCTGACTGCATAAAGAAGCTGACCACCCGCTACGACAATCTCTTTGAGTGCTCCTTCCCATACTCCATGGGCTGGCACAATGCTCCAGCTGACGGTGAGCCACACGATGGCTGGCAGCTGCACGCTCACTACTATCCACCTCTTCTTCGTTCTGCAACCGTCAAGAAGTTCGTGGCCGGTTTCGAGCTGCTGGCTGAAAAGCAGCGTGACCTTACACCAGAGCAGGCTGCTGACCGTCTGCGTAGCCTTGATGAGGTTCACTACACTCTCAAGTAGTACCAGTCAGGCATCTGCAGCATTCTGATTACTACAGCGAGCCCGGCATCCTGCCGCACCTCAAAACAGGCAGGATCAACCAGACTGACATGCCTCAGCCTCTTGCCTCCGGGCTGATGCTGCAGCACAAAAGCCGGGCTCGCTAAATTTAAATTATCGACACCTCGGCCTGACTGAAACCCAGCCAGGCCGATTTTTTTCAGCCCATCAAAGTCAAATCCCGCCCCGACCCCTGTCCAGTGAGCAACCTGACTTACGGCTCCAAAAGCCTCCCATCATATTCCCCGCACTAATCTGAATCTCAAGCCCAATACTAATCCCAATCCCAACAGCCTGCCAGGCCCCAGCTCTCAGCGCAGCCAAAGCTCCGGCACATTTGACGTTCTAATCCGCAGCTCCATCACAATCTCAAAATCAATCTAAATCACTGTCTCCACAGTCATTTCAATTCCCCGTCAGTAAAGTCCTTCCCTTTAAGCTGGCCGGCTTTTATTGAGTGCCGTCAGTCACCAGGCCTGCTTTTATTGGGCCGTTAGTCCCCATGCCGGCTTTTATTGGGGGAAGTAAGTCACCAGTCCAGCTTTTATTGGGGCCGTCAGTCACCATGCCGTCTCAGTTCTGTCAGCGCACAGGATCTCCATACCAGAAGAAATCACAAGAGGCACAGTTATCTCAGACCGACATAGCCAGCAAGGCACCACCGTACAAAGCCTCTGTATCTCCAGTCATGCGTGTGGACCCAGTCAGCATAAGAAAATCAGTTGCAGCTGTGGCAAATGATGCTGCAGAGGGCAACGACAGCCGTTCAAATATCTGCGGATCAGGACCATGCATAGTATGCTTTACAAAATAAAAATACTTTACCTTAAAATTAGTAAAGCATAATTATTGTCAGAGCGGTAATGCTATATCAACCAGTTTGTAAAGCGTTAGTAATTATGTAAGTGCATGTACACTGATTCAATATTGCGTGAGCGACTGAGGTCAAAAAGCTTGTTTAACTTAATAAAAGCCGCCAGCACCTGAACATGCATCAGTGCCCAAACTTCGTCAGCAGGGCGGAGGCGGAAAAGGTACTGCTAACTGCAGATTGTAAGCTCAATCAAAGGGCTGGGCCGGACATTATGGCTGTATGGCGGGCTGTCTGCTGGACAGAAATTGTACTGCCAGAGGCCGGGCTCAGGCTGTGAAAAGGTGGCGTGACATAGGCCGAAGCCGGCCGAGGCCAGCCGAAACCGGCCGAAGCCCGGCGGTTGCCGGGATGTATCAGAAGCTTTCAGAGTTGTTATGTTGTTCCTTGATTACCAAATAGACAAAAATGTAATGTTGGGACTATGCTGCAACTGTTTTTGCCTTATAATTAAGCATCACCACAAGTCTGGCATGAGCTATGAGCCATGCTTTTCTTGACATCAGCGTGCTGACTGCAGTCTTTTGCAGAGCCTGGCACGCAGCGTCGACAGCGTATACTGTGCACCTGTCTGTTTTGCAGCCTGAGAGCCTGTGCTCATTTACAGCCAGTGCTCGTTTGGAGCATGTGCTCACCTTCAGGCAAGGTATGAAGCCCGTAAGCTCATACCTGGTTTATGGCCAGTTCCCGACGGAGCGAATAATCAGCCCGGCTGAACTGCCCTTAAGTCGCATACGGACACGTTTAAAGGCTGGCGGCGTTTAAAGGTACATTGTAGTTTGTATGTAAAGTGTCGTCTGATGCCGGTCAGGAATGTCTGTTTACGGCCGCAGACAGAGCTTGCTGATTTCTGATCTGATACTCCCGCAGTGCAATCTGCCTGAGGCCCCGGCAGCTGTAAGCAGCCCGGGCCTTTTAAAGTGCAGATGCTCTAAGAGTTACCTGTGCTTTAAATGGCTTGAGGTCATATGCATCGGTATGCTCAATGGGGCCGGGAGATTATCAGTGCTGTGACTGATGTTACGGCGGCAAACAGGCTTGAAAAGCAAAGGCATAACAGATCGTAAGACCGGCTTCATGTCCCTGAGCCGCGATGTCCTGGCTCTTATTCCTGTCAGCCCTGCAGCTGCTGCAGAACTGCAGCCCTGCGGTTTCGTTGCTACAGACATGAGGCTGCGGCACTCCAGCCCTGCAGATCAGTGTTTCTGAGCAGCCGAATGCTCAATGGCCATGCCTGCAGCCGAGCAGTGGCCAGCCATGGAGGAACTGCGTGCCGGGACCTGCCATGGAGGCAATCTGTGCAAGCCCAGCCATGGACGCGCCTCATAAGGTGTCCTTGGCCGGACAGAAACACAAATCAGTTTAGCCTATGCCATAAGGCAAATTCCGCAACATCTGCACCAGGCGACGCCATCCCCATACTTATAAGATCTGTTACATCATGCTTTGTAAAACTTTAAGTCATACAAAGTGCTGACTCTTAAAGGCCAACAGATATACCTGAGCTTAAACGACATCAAAAGCTCTGCTGGCCACATCACTGCGCCACCCCGGCATGAGAGCTTATGACGCTGCCCGACTCCGGGCACATTCTGACGAACTTTCTTATATCAGTATCAGCTTGCCGTGAGACAGGCTGTTCTACCTTATTGTTAATTGCTCTTTGCTTTTACTTTACTCTTGCCTTTACCTTCAATTTACCGGCACCTTTACCAGCATATTTGCCCATTTCCATCGCTTTACCAGCATATTTTCCCGTATCCATCCCTTTACCTTTAGCATCTTTATCACCTCTCTGACTTGCAGAGGCACAGACACTTTTATCTGTTCAGATCTAGTTGTGATGCATGCTGGAGGCTGGCTGTACATCGTGCCTGGCGATAAACAGTATGACTCCAGGCTCTGGCGCTGCTGTCTTCCATGACAGGCGCACCTGGCTGCCATGATGGGGCTTAATGGCGACTCTGAAAAATGAGGGAAAACACTGCAAAAGCTGGCAAAAATGACGAATAGCTGTGTTTTTTCGCTGGTTTTGCGCGTTTTGGAGGGGCTTTGGGCGTGTGGCGTGCCACTTTGCGGGGCCGCGTGAGAACCTCACTTGGATACAGATTGGACAAAATAGTGAGATAGATCGCACTGTTTGTGATTCTGCGCGATCTGTGTCACAAAACGCGCTATACTTAACGTGTAGCCTGTTTTGACAAGGGTTATTGATTGAGCGGTTATTGTCCTTGCAACCGCCATAGTTTTTTATTCAGGCTCAGGCTGCCTGCAGCTGCGATTTGATCTTGCTGCAAGGTCTGCTAAAGGTATTCTTCCAGATACCTCAGGGTCTGAATGGCGCGCTTTATTATGAAAGCGTGACGTTCCGCCGCAGATGCCGGTCAGGTTTACTATGAACCTGGTGCGGCACTGACACACATGGAGCGGATACGTTTTCATGCTGCAGCTTAATGCAGAAGGTGCTGCAGCGATGAGCCACAGTGATGGCTCTGCGACCACATGAGGAAATCGATGTTCAATTTTTCAGCATGTGTAAGCGTTACCACAGATTTGTATGCTGCGGCTGTGCCGTCAGCATGACTGAAGGTCAGCAAACAAAGAAACAGTGTCGGCGCAAGCTGGCACTACAACAACCCCAAGGTGGTTCAGAGACGGCCTGAAAGCGTGGAGGTTTCCATCTCATCAGACTGCTCTCTGGCCTGCCTTTTTTGCCCGGACTCCTTTAGTCATTTCTCAGAAATATCCTTGTACCTGGCCATGACCCAAAACCGGGCTGGCCTTATCCTTCCTGGTCTTTGTACAGCAGGCTGCATCTTACATCTCAAGGTCCCCAGCTGACCCATACCTTACAGCCATTCATACCTGAGCTTTTCCAGTCCCCGTCCCTGTTCAAAGGTCATCATTCTCCCTTGCATTCACTGAGCAATGAGCACTGAACAGCTGAGACCTTTCTTTCACCATATCTCTGCCTTACTTATACTCGAACTGCAACTAACTTATTCACATACCTGTACCTTGTTAATCCAGGATACAGTACCTTACTAATCCCCGTACCAGTAAGCAGAAGCTCCGCCTATGTCTTTGCCTGAGCCTTACCTGAACCTTTGCCTAAGCCATAGCCGCTTTCATCACACGACCTGACAGACACTGTCCAGCATGGCCTGACGGCTTCATTGCATCAGGCAGAATGACTGGAATACCGGACGTATGCTCTGCCGGTAGCAAGCTCATCAACTGATCCAGGCACGCTTGCGTTGAAAAGCCGGTTCGCCAGCTGACAGCCAGCTTCCCATGCACAGCTGCAGCTTATCCTGAAAGCATACCGGTCCACGAGCATAAGATCCCATGCCCATAATGGCCAGCCCTCAGTGTAGTATGCGGGGCTCATTAAGCAGACAGACACCTCCCGTAAAGCCTTTCCGTACTCAAAAGCCATCCCTGTCAGTGACAGGCGTCTCTTCGCCCCCAATGTCAGGCCGCTCCACCCAAGCTATACCTGTCAGGGACAGGCATAGCCTCACTCCGTAATCTGGACGTTCCACCAGAAGCCAACCCTGTCAGGGACAGGCATAGCCTCACTCCATAATCTGGACGTTTAAACAGAGCCAGCCCTGTCAGGGACAGGCATAGCCTCACTCCATAATCTGGACGTTTCACCAGTAGTCAGTCTGTCAGGGACAGGCGCTCTTAGTCCCCAGAATCAGCCCTATGCCATAAGACCCTCCTGTCTGGACAGTCAGCGCTTCACTCCGCAATCAGGCCGCTCCCGACAGAACTGGCTGCCTGCGCAGGCAGCACAGCTGGAGCAGATGCTGTTCAGGGCCCAAATGCCGTACCTTGTACCTTATACCTTATACCTTATAAAGGGCACTGACGCTCACTGTAAGAGACGTACGCCTCAATATGTTCCTGTGCAGGCAAATAGCGCTGCAACAGCTGCAAACCCGTCAAACAGCTGCCTGATGTTTGTTAAAGCATGGCAATAGCTGAACCCCTTGCTGTCTCCTTTAGTACCAGCTTTTCATATGTTCATCCAGCAATATATATGTTCGTCGAGCAATATACGGCGCAGCCATTTATCCTTCTACACGTTAGTGCTTTCAGGTGTATGTAAATCAAGAGGTCAATCCAGAGGTCAATCTATGGTGCGCTCCATGAGCCAGCCCATGGGGTAAATGGGCAATTATGCAGGCCGTGTGTTCATTATCCGGATAATCTGCCTTCCTTGACAGTATTGAGCCTCCTGGCTGCTGCTCGGGAAGAGGCGCTGGGGAATGAGGTACTGGGCCGCAGCTCTGCTTTGTTCAGGCTGTTGGGGATTTGCTGCCGTTTTGGTGTGCTTTTATGCAGGGGATGGGGGCTTGCTGCCGGTTGCTCCGCGCTTTTAAGCAGGGGATGGGGCATTGCCGACTTGCTGCGCTGGGGCAGCAGCCTGTCTGCGGGCTGCAGGGATGAGATGCTGTCAGCTGGTTTCTTTGGGGGAGGGACGGTTGGAGCTGGATTGTGGATGTTATGTTACAAATGTAATTTTCGAATACGTGTTCGTAAAACGAAAAATGTTTGTGGTTTTGTCGTGTAAAGCTGATAAATATCATGCTTTATCAGGTGTTGTGGGCAGGGTGGTGGGCCGTGATTATTGCGTGTAACTGTTACTTTTTGAGTGAAAAATATGAATGGGTGTGGTAATTTTTTATGCCTTTGCCATGATGGATGGCATAAATACGGGCTTTATTGAGGATGTATGACAAGCTGGGCGGCATTTTGGGAGTATTTTGTCTGCGGGGCTGTTGTTACATGCTGTTACAGGGGCGGTTTTATGCGGGGTTTGGGGCATTTTCAGGCATTATTTGGCCTTTTGTGTGCTGTGAGCCAGGTCAAAAAACACAGCGTGTAAACGTTTTTTTGATAGTATTTGTCGTATAATGGCCTCAAATTCAAAACAGGGGTAAGTGCCTGTTTCTGGTTGTAGTGCCTGCAGGGGACTTCTGAGTCCCGAAGATGAAGGTCTGAGGCTGGCGGGAGCAGCTTTTGTTCTGTTCTGCAATGGCCTGATGTGACCGGATAACATATGCAGGACGGGCCCATGCCCGCAAAATCACAGCCCCCGGTGCTTTGCTCTCCGGTGGTACAAAGGCAGGGTGCTGCCTGTTACAGAGGATTAATCATGAGCGATGTTCGTCTTAAGAGTGCTGAGGAATTTGAGCGTCACTTTGGCTGCAAGCCAGAGTATCTTTCCTATGCTCCTGGCCGCGTTAACCTGATTGGTGAGCACACCGACTACAATGACGGCTTTGTGCTGCCATGTGCCATCAAGTACGGCACAGCCATTACCGCCCGTAAGAACGGCACCGACAAAATGCGTCTGCTGGCTGTAGACATCAATCACGACACTGATGAGTTCGTATGCAGCGCTACTTTCAATGCTCATGAGTCCAAGACCTGGTCAAACTACCTGCGTGCCATGACCTCCCTGATTATGGAGAAAGGCCACAAGGTCGAGGGACTTGATATTGCAATTACCGGTGATATCCCATTAGGTTCAGGTCTGTCTTCCTCCGCTTCTCTGGAAGTTACCTTCGGCAACCTCTTATCCCAGGTTTTCGGTCTGAATATTCCTCTTCAGCAAATCGCCCTGACCGGCCAGGCATGTGAGGCCTTAAACGGCTGCAAGTGCGGCATTATGGATCAGACCATCGTAGCCTGCGGCCGCGCCGACAGCGCTCTGTTAATTGACTGCCGCTCTCTTGAGCTCAAGCAGATCAGCGTTCCTGAGAATCTCGACATTCTGATTGTCAATTCCAACGTCAAGCACGCCCTGGTAGGCGGTGAGTACAATGAGCGCCGTGAGCAGTGTGAAAATGCCGCCCGTATTCTGGGTGTCAAGGCTCTGCGCGATGCCACCATGGAAATGCTTGATGCCCACAAGGCTGACATGGACGACGTAACCTACCGTCGTGCCCGTCACGTCATCACTGAGGATGATCGTGTACTGGAGGCTGTAAAGGCCTTTGAGCAGGGTGATCTGGCCAGTCTTGCCACCCTGATGTACGCCTCTCACTGCTCCATGCGTGATGACTTTGAAATCACCATCCCTGAGATTGATGGCCTGGTTGAAATTATCCGTGAGGCCATTGGTGAGAATGCTGCAGTCCGTATGACTGGCGGTGGTTTCGGCGGCAGTGTGGTAGCTGTTGTCGATCCTGCAAAGGTTGACCAGGTCAAGGCCGCCATCGATGCCAAATATGAGGCTCTGGCTGGCCGCAAGGCAACCATTATTGAAACTCATGCCTTTGATGGCGCAACTTTTACAGCTCTGTAAAAGTTTAATAATGCAGCCGTTTGTGTGTTTGAGGCTGCATGACAGCAGGGAACAGGAGTGCAGCTTTCTGTTGAGCTGCACTCCACCGTTAAAAACGGTAATTGTGTGAAAGCCCGATTAAGCTGTCTTTGGCTGCTGCAGAGTGATTCTGCAGCAGGCCTCCCCAGGCTGGTGTGGACAGCCTTATTTTTTACCAGTCAATGTAAACGATTACATGGCCTTAAACAGGCCGGACGGGAGTATGGTGTGTTACTTGCCGACAATTCTGTGCGTAAGCACTCCTGTTACAGGAGTTGCTATCTGATCTGACCTCACGAGCATTTCTGCTCAAACTCTTATTTCTCCGAATATCCGATACTTAAGATGCCACTGGCATCCCTTTAGCGGTCCGCATTGTAAGCGCTTACATTGGTGTTGTACGATGTGGTCCAGTGGCCGGGCCGCTGCTGCGGCCCTGGCACCCCTTGCCGCGCCCTTTGTGGCTCTGGCAGCAGCTTAAGCCGCGCGTGCGCCACAAGTGAGCTGTGCTTCATGAGCTTCATATGCGCAACAGTGCAACACCGCAATACAGCTAAACTGCAGGTATTGCAGATACTGCTGCAGGTGCAGGCACTCTGGTGCTGTGAAGAATGGCGGGGGCCTGGTGTCGTGGCTGGGCGTCCTGAGCTGGCGGGCGTGATGTGGGTTGCCGGAGATGGTGAGATTTTGAGCAGGAAGGCTCAGCCCCGCAGTGTGACGGGGGTGAGGCATGAAGGCTCAGCCCCGATGTGTGACGGGGTGAGGCATGAAAGCTCAGCCCCGCAGTGTGACGGGGGTGAGGCATGAAAGCTCAGCCCCGCAGTGTGACGGGGTGAGGCATGAAAGATTTCGTTTTGTTGTATAGAGGGAAGTAAGCTCTTCTCTGCAAGGTGAGACATGGACAGTCTCATTGAGACTGTCTTATGGGCAGCGGTAATGGCTGTGTGAGGCCTGAGCTGCAGGTGCAGGGATAAGCTGAGCTTGACTTCATTGTGTGTATCAGGAGTTATATCATGGCTGAAAGTCCAGTTACGCTAAAGGAGAAGGTCTCCTTTGGTCTTGGTGCCGTGGGTAAGGATCTGGCCTACTGGGTCATGGCTGCCTACCTTATGATTTTCTTCACCGACACTGTGGGCCTGAGTGCTGCTTTCGTCGGCTTTATCTTCCTCATAGCCCGACTGTGGGACGCCTTTAACGATCCTTTCATGGGATGGATTGTAGACAATACCAAGACCCGCTGGGGCAAGTTCCGTCCATGGATTCTCATTGGTACCCTGGTTAACTCCGTCATCTCCATCATGATGTTTACCAATCCGATTCATTTCTTCGGTTTCAATATGACCGAGGCCATGATCTACTGCGGTATCTTCTACATCCTGTGGGGTATGTCCTATACCATTATCGACATTCCTTACTGGTCATTTATTCCAGCCTTCTCCACCGATTCCAAGGTACGTGACATTATGTCCGTAATCCCTCGTACCGGTGCCATGATTGGCGGCCAGTTTGTTGTAATTTTCGGTCTGAGCCTGATTACCTTCCTTGGTACCGGCATGGGCGATACCATGTCAGACGGCTTCTTCCGTTACGTTATCTTAATCAATATCGCCTTTATCGTTACCGAGATTATCTGCGTACGCAATATCCGTGAGCACGTTCAGACTCCACTGCGTCAGAAGATTTCAGTAAAGGGCATGATTCAGCTGCTGGTTAAGAACGATCAGCTCCTTGTCATCATTATCCTGACCATTATTCAGCAGGTTGCTCAGAATCTGGTCAATGGCGCTATCCTGTACTACTTCAAGTACGTAATTGTCAGTGAGGAGTCCTATCCTTACTTCATGGCTGCCGGTGCCGTCTTCCAGTTCATCGCTTTTGTAACCTTCCCATATGTGGTTAACTTTACCTCCCGCAAGTTTGTATATATCCTGGCTGCCTTGCTGATGGTAGGCGGCTATATGGGCATGTTCTTCAGCGGTTCAGGTGCTGATGCCTCCATCTTCATGTCCGGTGCCTCCTACTGCATCGCCTCCATGGGTGTTGCCATGTCACTGGTAGCTACCACTGTAATGCTGGCTGACACCGTAGACTATGGTGAGTACAAGTTAGGTACCCGTTCCGAGTCCATCGTATTCTCCATGCAGACCATGACCGTTAAGTTCGGCTCTGCTTTTGCCGGCTTCCTCTCCGGTCTGACCCTGACTCTGGTAGGTTACGTTCCTAACGTTCCTCAGACTGAGAGCACTATCTTCGGTCTGCGCATGGTAATGTTCGTTGCCTCTACCGTAGTTCTGCTGGTAATGCTGGTTCTGTACATCAAGTACTACAAGCTCAACGGCGAATTCTATAAGAACATGCTCTCTGCCCTGCAGTCCTCCCGTGACCAGGCTCAGTCCTCCAGGGAATCTACCCGCTTTGTCCGTGCCGCTCTGCACGTTCGTACCATGATGCTGGACTGCGATATCACCGACAAGCAGACTCTGTTATCACAGATGATTGACAAGGTTGCCCTTGTAGAGAACCTCAACGAGTCTGACAAGGAGGCTTTCCTCAAGGACATTATGGACCGTGAGGCTGTAGGACCTACCGGCATTGCTGATGGTATTGCCATTCCTCATGCCAAGTCTGACCTCATTAAGAACACCACTCTGGTTATTGCCAGACTCAAGACTCCAATGGACTTCAATGCACCTGACGGCCGCGCCTGTGACCTGATCTGCATGCTGGCCAGCGTCAACGATGGTAATGCTCACCTCAACGTGATTGGCCGTCTGGGTCTGATTCTTGACGACAAGGCCAATGTAGATGCTATCAGAGCCTGCAATGACCCATACCAGCTCGTTGAACTCATCTCCAACGCTGAAAAGAAGTTCCTCTAAGAGCCTCGCAAGCTCTGTGAGCCCGGGCTGTGCAGCACAGGCTGTCAGCCCGGAGCCTGACGGCAAAGGTCCGCACCGGCATCAGCTGACAGGTCCCATGCCGCCAGGAACAAAATAAAAGGAGGCTGCACTGCCTGCCATAAAGCAGACAAATGCAGCCTCCCTGCAGCCGGCTCAGCTGCCATGATAAGGCAGCACAGGCCAAAGCAAAGGCGCAAGCCAGACTGGTCTGAAAGGACCACAGATTTCAAGATTTCACTGTCTTATCAGCATTCAGGACAGACAAGCGCATCCGACCGGGCGGTCACGATGCCGGCCTGAAACCTGGCAATACCGCAGCCCCGGGAACACAAAGCTCCCCGGACATTAAGAGCCCCCAACAAAAAGCTCCGGGCATAAAGCGCCCCGGGCATCAAGCGTCCTGGCAAGAACCCGGCCCTGATGTCGCAGCAGTGATGGCACAGCCATCAGCTGCATAAGTCGCGCTGAGCGCCCACGGGTTGCCATGGATGGGCCGGGATGACCCTGGAGGTCCAGGTAAAGCCCATTGGGGCGGCACGGTAAGAGTAAGACCAGATCTGATAAGAGCAAGACCGTTTTTGCTGAAATTGTCAACTCAGCAAAGTTGAGAGCATGTCTGAGGTGTCAGGAACACACCACCACACAGACTGACATAGTAGGACTGCTCTTCTCTCCTCCATGACAAATCCTCTAAGGCCAGAGTCCACATGCTCTGGCCTTTTTTAATTCAGGCCAGAGCTCAGCACCATGACTGGTGAGGCTGAGGATCTGCTCTGTGCTGAGGGTATGACCGGGGCTCTCGATGAGGCTGCAGTCAGCAGCGGCGTTAGCGGTGTGGCCGGAGCGGCAGCTCGCAGCTGTGGTAACAGAGAGACCCGGCATGCAGCCATCAGCTGTGCTGACAGCGGGCTGGGCCGGGGCTGATGCTCTGAGCTGTGGTGAGAGCTGCTTCTGGATCGGTGCTGTCTGTCTGTCAGGCCTGGGCGCGGGCGCGTCTGATGCGCTCGATGAAGTCCTCAAGTACGCTCATCGGACAGCCTATGTTGATGCGGCCGAAATTGTCAAAGCCAGGACCGAAGTGGCTGCCCGGATGGAAGTGGGCTCTGACCCTGTCATGGAAGAAGTCCATGGTTTCCTTTTCACTGCCAAAGACAGGGTTGAAATCAACCCATAACAGGAAGGTGCCCTCACGTGGCTTTACAATCACGCCTGGCAGCACCTCAGGCAGGGCCTTGCGCAGATATGCATCATTGGCGTCAATGACCCTGTTGACTTCATCTACGTAATAGCCGCACTTCTGGTAGGCAATCTTCATCATGGTATTGCCGAAAATATTTGGCTCGGTGTGGCCATGACGAACAAGGGCGTTTTTGACTGTGGAGCGGATCTGGGCATCAGGTACGGCAATCCATGACATGTGGCAGCCCATGACATTAAAGGTTTTGGACGGAGCACTGGTTACAATCAGATATCTGGTGATATCACCCTCAAGGGCCAGCATGGAGGTGAACTTGCCGCCCTCTGCCACAAAGTCAGAGTGAATCTCGTCAACAAAGAGAATGATCTGATGGCGTACACAGAACTCTGCCACCTGCTCAAGCTCCTCACGGGTCCAGATACGGCCGGTAGGGTTATGAGGGGATACCAGAATCATCATGCGCACACAGTGGTGCTCAAGCTGACGCTCCAGATCCTCAAAGTCCATGACATAGCGTCCCTCACGCTCTACAAGCTGTGGCTTGAGCACAGTACGTCCGTTGGCAGCGGTAATCTCATTAAGAGGAGGGTAGTAAGGGCTGTTGAGGATAACGGCATCCCCTGGGCTTGAGAAAGCCTGGACGCACAGGGAGGTAATATTAACAATGCGAGGGGCATACAAAATAGTGGCCGGGCTTACCTTGAGGCCATGACGCTCCTTCATCCATGAGGCCACACCCTGTTCAAACTCATCGCTCTTGCAGGTATAGCCATAAAGACCGGTGCTGGCAATGCTTACCATGGCCTCCTTAATCTCTGGAGGGGTAAGAAAGTCCATGTCAGCGCAGCCCATCTGGATAAAGTCGTCACCACCGAGCATACGGTTAGGCACATCCCATTTGAAGCTGTCGGTACCAAGACGATCGATAACGGTAGAAAAGTCGAGCATATGCCCTCCGCAACAAAGAAAAACAACATCCCCGCCCCGGGCACCGGCAAAGGCACCGGCCCACAACAGGCCTTACAAGTGTCGTATTGAGTGGTCCTTAGCTCAGGTATTGCTCACAGGCTGTACCCTGGACAAATGAAGCGGGGATCTGCAAAGTTAGCACAAGCTGATTGCAGATAAAACCATGCAGGATTAATCACCTGATCAGTGCAGGCAGCACGGACGGGACACAGAGGCTCAGAAATGGCAGCTGAGCCATATCCCTGTGCTAAAAATAATCAATGTCATGACTTTCAGGGCAAGCTGCCTGGCACCACCACAGGGCCGTACATGGGCCATACAATAGTGTTACAGCGCCAGGTATTACACTGGCTGCGGATCACCGCTATGCTCTATTGCTGCCAGCAGCGCCAGGGGTATGAGCTCAGCTGCAGGCACGGATCAGTGCATAGTCACCGCCATGGTCACAGGTAATTGCGCTCCGAGGTCAGGGCCTTGTCAGTCTTTGCCAGCACTATGGCTTGCCGGCAGCAGGCTTTGCCAATAATAGTCTCTGGCCTTAGCCATAACTTTGCCCGCTGCCTGAGCCCCGTTAAAAGCCTTGCTGTGGCCTCAGCTCAGCCCTGACGGCTGCCATAACGACTTTTCAAACCGCTGATGCATCTCAATGAGGACAGTTATGTCATGGCTGTTCATCCACTGTTTACCCTCTTCTGTATGGATTTGGGACATACACAGCTGCATGGACAGTAAGTACTCATGAGTATTGGCAGTGAGTCTAGGCTTGGCGGGATGTCCATAGCCTCCATAAGGAGCATACCTGTCAGGACAGCCAAGAGCTAAGGACAACCATCTGGTCGGGACAACCATGAGGTCGGGACAGCCATGAGGTCAGGACAACCATGTGGTCGGGATAACCATGGCTGTCGGGACAACCAGAGAGCTCTGGCCTGAGGTCCGTGCCACTGGTGGGCGCAGGGGCTGGGGCTGACAAGCTTTGCAAGTCTCCTGTAAGGTATGACGTCCCGTATGCGTGGCAGTGCCGGCAGGGTCCTTAAAAAGCAAAGGAGCAGACCCCCTTATGGAGACTGCTCCTTTTGCTGATACCGGCAGTAAGCTGCCTGTACCCAGCTCCCAGTGCTGTAAGCCCTGCAGTGCAGGACGGCTTCCAGTCCATGCATGCTGTACCGGTCAGTATGCCCAAGCTTAAGAAGCACATGGCGGCAACTGCCAGCAATGCTGACAGTTCGGTTTTCTGTGAGCTCGTGGCTGCTGGCTGCGCAGGCAGCCGTCTGTCTGGGAGCGCAGACCAGCTGTTGTCTGACCTTGTCAGCACATGGGGCTGGCAGAGGGTCACAGGGGCCTCACTATGCTGTCTGGGCACGGGATTAAGGCATTGCTCCCGGTATGGGAGTCAGGCATGCCGACGGTGCCGGGGCACAGGCCTTACGGACGGAGCCGGTATTAGCTTCAGCCGGGATTATCCTGTGCAGAGATTAGCTGCGGCAGCAGATGCACTCAATCTCAACCCTTGCGCCCTTAGGCAGATCCTTTACGGCAACGCAGGAGCGGGTAGGGTATGGCTGGGCAAAGTAGGTGGAGTAAACTTCGTTTACGGCAGTGAAGTCGGCGATGTCAGCCAGGAATACAGTGGTCTTTACCACGTCAGCGAGGGTAAAGCCGGCCTCTTCAACCAGAGCCTTTAAGTTGGACAGGGACTGGTTGGCCTGATCCTTGATGTCCTCTGGCATGTCGCCGCTCTGTGGGTTTACCGGAATCTGGCCGGAAACAAAGAGCATATTGCCGAGGCTGATGGCGCTGGAGTATGGACCGATAGCCTTAGGAGCGTTGGCTGAAGTGATGACTTCTTTAGACATAGTGACCTCAAATAATCAAAAGAAAAAGCTCAGACAGTCATGGCGTCATGGCAGGTCCTTCTGCCTGAGGCTCATGCAGGTCTGTAAGCTGGCAATCACAGCCTGAGGCGGTGACGCACTGTAACAGCCATAAAGCTACGCAACCTGACCATAGTTGTAAAGTCTTTTCATGCAAGCGGCTAAAAATTCCCGCAACTGCACCCTCATGCCCCGTATGCCCCATAAGGGTACCAG
This sequence comes from Anaerobiospirillum sp. NML120449, assembly GCF_023051105.1. Taxonomy (GTDB): domain Bacteria; phylum Pseudomonadota; class Gammaproteobacteria; order Enterobacterales; family Succinivibrionaceae; genus Anaerobiospirillum. The sequence continues at coordinate 207,286 of NZ_JALKIL010000001.1, forward strand.
GTAAGGCTTAGCATCTGCCAGCAGGTCAGCCAGGCAGGAACATGCCCTGAGCTGCCAGGTTTTTGGGTGGGCAAAGGGTGCTGACCTTGACAGGGCGGGCCAAAATAGCACCATCCAGGTACAGGTCAGCCCTGATCAGAGCCGGTAAAGCTGCACTGACAGCAGGGGCTGGATGAGTACAATGAGCTTACCTGATGCACCGTATGCCTCAGAGAGATTATGGCGCTTATGAGGACTCAGGCAGCCTGCCTTATGTCTGCAGGAGTACTGTTGTGGTGCGGGCGCCTGCAGCAAGGCGCCATCCTGTACAGGGACAGTAACCCACTAACTGCAACGCTCCTGTCAGTCATGAACACAAAGGGCAGGCAATGCATTTCAGGAGAGCATAATGCCGGTGATGAGCAGGACGGGCGCCTGCAGCACGAGGCCATGCTGTACCAGGACATGGACTAGGACGGGAACAGACTCAATGCAACGCCACTGTCAGTCATGAACACAAAGGGCAGGCAATGCATTTCAGGAGAGCATAATGCCGGTGATGAGCAGGGCGTGCGCCTGCAGCACGAGGCCATGCTGTACTGGTGCGCTCACTTCAACGCCTCTGTCAGTCATGAACACAAAGGGCAGGCATTGCAGTGTATTTTATGGGAGCTTGATGCCGGTAATATTCAGGGCTGAGTTTTCGTCTCTGGAAAATGGGCCATTTGTAACATATGACAGTTTCGCCATGAGACAAGGCTGTCTGCTGATATGGCGTCAGGCGCTGCAGCTGATGTAGGCCATGATTAACTGGGAACAGGATACGTAGGCAGTTGCGTGACATGGTGGATGAGTGCGGCAGCAGGCTCTGCAGCCGAGGGGAAAAGCCACCGGTGATGCTGGCTATGACCATAGCCGGGCGCGAGGGGCAGGGGACTGAGCATCAGCTGCGCTCAGACTGAGCTGGCGCTGACCAGCAGGGCAGGGGCTGGTGGGCTGGTCTGTTAACAGGGTATGGCGGGACGTAGTGGGAGTTACAGTACGGAAACGACTCAGGCGCCATGATGGCGCCTGAGGCAGTGGGGGTGCTGTTGCGGGCCGGGAGCCGTCATCTCTGTAGCTGACAGGGCTGGCAGTGGACTGCACTGGCCGGCCTTTGTGTCAGTTGTGATGTCCGTAGGCCTTTTCTTCGCGCTTCATCTTGATGAAGTTGTAGCGGCCGGAAATCTTGCGTCTGAAGGTGAGCATGCTGTTGCGTGGGAAGATGGCAATACGTCTAATCTGGAAAGGATCGGAGTCCATGTTGATATTGCCTGAGTCAGTAGCCAGAGCGTAGGTAAAGCCGGCCTTTTTGACCTCCTCCTTAACAGCCTCATTAAGGTCGCCATAAGGATAGGCAAAGGTGGTAAAGGCATGACCATAGGTCTGCTCAAGGCTCTGCCTGCAGCCGGCAATTTCATCGCGGGCCTGCTCAAGAGGCAGCTGGCTTAAGCGCGGATGGGTTCTGGTGTGAGCACCAAACTCAACGCCATATGCCTCCATTTCCTTAATCTGCTCAGGAGTCATCAGGCTGAGGCGCTTTTCAGGGCGCTCAGCGTTATCGGCATCCCAGGCATTGCAGGTTGAATCAGAGAGCAGGAAGATAACAGCCTTGGCTCCATACTTCTTAAGCACAGGGAACATGACGCGGTAATTGTCTTCATAGCCGTCATCAAAGGTCAGCACAATAAACTTATTGCCCCTGTCAAAGCGCTTTAACATCAGATTGTTTTCAGCCAGCTCCTTGAAGGTAACAGTCTGATAGCCTTTGCTCTTTAACAGCTTCAGGTGACTTTCAAAGCGCTCACGTGTTACCCATGTACCATGTACACCGGCCTCAGCCTCGCTTTCAATGACGCGGTGATACATGAGAACAGGCACCTCATAGTGACGGTACTCAACAAAGGTACGGCTGTAGAGCTCTTCGATGGTAGAGACAATGCGCTCCATGTTGAACTCATGAAGCACAGTTTCTCTAAGGGAGCTCAGCTCCTGGACGGACAGGTTCACGGCAGCCTCAACGTCATCCTTAAGGGATGAGAAATCAAGGCGGGTCTCATTGACGCAGTTGATATCGCCAAAATTTGACGACAGGGCAGCAGCCAGTGAGCTGGTGGTGACAAGGCCTTCGTAAATGGCCTCGCCAACAGCAATCAGAGGACGGCCTGAAAGTACGGCCTCAACACCTACACGACCTGCACCAACGATGACGTCAGCTTTACGCATCAGCTGATGCACATCAGTGCGGTAGCCCAGGAACTCTACATTGGCAAGGTTGCGGAAGCTGTCGAATCGCTCAGGAATATCCTTGCTGCCAATAATCTGGATATGGATATGCTCGTGAGGGCTTAACTTGCTCAGCACCTCATAGGCCACATGGCCCTTAGGTCCTGACAGACGTCCTACCAGGGCAACACGGATTGGGCGTGGTGAGCTCTGGACAGCAGCGGCAGCTGAGAGAGCAGCAGAGTCTGCATCAGTGCCTGCGGGTGCAGCAGAGTCTGCAACAGTGCCTGAAGTGTCAGTGCCGGAGGAACCGGACGGAGTGGTATTCTGCCTGGATAAGTCTCTGTCACTGGCAGAGAAAGTAAAGACTGACGGGTCTACAGGATTGCGCAGCAGCAGGGTGCTTGCTTCATCGTAGCCCAGCTCCTTACAGATCTGGGTGCGGATGTTTTCACATACGCATATGCTTTTGACACCGAAAGCCTTAATGAGGCGACGGCTGGCATGGACAGGCTGTCGGCCATGAGTGGTGGTAATGAGGGGGATACGGCAGATCATGCAGGCAACAGAGCAGACCCATGAGGATGCACGTGAGTGGGCATGTACTACCTGAATATCGTGTTCTTTGATGAGCTTGCACAGCTTTATGATATGGCCGACGCGGGCAGATAAAAAGCGGTTGTTAAACTCGAGGGGAAAGAACGGTGCTTTGCATTTTACAGTCAGGGTGTCAGATACGATAAATACGTTATGACCACGATCAATAAGCTGGTCAGACAGGGTTGCTGCATAGACTTCAGCACCAGTGATTTCGCGCTGCGACAAGGCCATCAGTATGTTCATTAGTCACCCATGTTGCTTTTTATGGAAGTACGTCGACAGAGGCAGATTCTATCATAACCATGTCTCTGATTAACGTATATAACAGGCTCAGGGGCCTTTCTGGGCGTATAAATTCAGAAATACAAACAAACAAACAAACCGATCCGTGGTGACACCTTGATGCCCGACTGCCCCGTAGCACCCAGGACCAAAGCCCGCCTTCGATACGTGACTGTGTGCTGCCCGTCCCGGCCGTAACTGGCTGCAGCAATGCCATTGTTCAATGGTTCCATGTCTGTCTGCTGTGCATTGGTAATGAGCTGAACCCGGGCTGGGATTAGTGGCCTTACCGAAATGGGATTAAATGGACCTCAAATGGACCTGATGGTAAGAGTTACAGGGGCCTTTGTGGCAAGCCTGGCAGATAATGACTGAGGGTAATCCTTAATGGGATAGCAGTCTGGCAGAGACAGCTCCGTTGCCTGACCATATCGCCATGAGCACATGCATGAGTACGGCAGGCAAACCAGGCCATGCCGGGATTACAGGACCATGCCGGGCTAACAGGACTATGCGGGCTTACATGACCATGCCGGGCTAACAGGACTATGCGGGCTTACAGGATCATGCCGGGCTTATGACATAGGCTGGGCAGGAGGACAGGCAAAGACCAGTGCTTATGTGCGCCAAAATGACTCAGCTTATGATGGTCAGGGGCTGATTCTGGGATACTGATCAGGCATTGGAACAAAGATCTCTCAGGTAAGCAAAGTTGTTGTAAATTCAACAGATGAGACTTCATGGGGCACAATGCAGCCTTGCGCATGTTTAACCACTATGAGTGCGATCCGTCTGCATGATTGCCCTTGAGCAGGTATGAGAAACATTTGAGGTCAGCAAGCATGTTAAATGAACAGAGAAAGCTTCGTGATACAGGATATCTGTATGACGCCAATGAACCCAAGATGATAGCTGAGCGTGCCCGTGCCAAGGATCTGTGCTGGGAATACAACACTCAGATTCGTCCATCAGACAGCACTCGCCAGCTTGAGGTGCTCAATGATCTGCTGGGCAGTCACGGTGAGAACACCACTGTTGTTGCTCCTTTCTACTGTGACTACGGCTACAACATTAAGACAGGCGACAACTTCTTTGCCAATCACAATCTGACTGTACTGGACTGTGCCAGGGTGAGCATAGGCAATAATGTTTTCATTGCCAACAACGTTACTCTGACCACGGCCGGCCATCCAATTGATACTGAGAGGCGTAATAAGGGCCTTGAGTACGCCTGGCCGATACGCATTGGCAACAACGTCTGGATAGGTGCCGGAGTGTTAGTGCTGCCGGGCATCACCATTGGCAGTAATGTCGTTATTGGCTCGGGCGCCGTAGTAACCAGGGATATCCCTGATAACGTAGTTGCTGTAGGTAATCCATGTCGTGTCATGCGTTCGATAACCGAGGCCGACAAGGAAAAGTATCTTCAGCCTCATCCATCCTGCCAGCAGACCTTCCAGCTCTAGCTGACAGCACACTAACGCTATGGTCACGATGTATTTTGCTCAACTTTCAGGCTGCCAATCTGTCAGCGGCCAAAGCGCAACCTGCACCGGGCAGTGACGGCAGCAGCGACCACGGCTCTACTTACATCCGGAAGTGACGGCAGAAGCGGCCACAGCGCTACTGACATCCGGAAGTGTCGGCAGCCGCCGTCCCATAGTCCTGCTGACAGTTGGCAGTGACGACCGAGCCGCACCCGGCCCAGGCTCTTGCCATTTCCTATGGCTATTTGTCCCTGTTGTGATTTGAGCGGCGGGGCGCAGATGACGGCCTCATTTATCCGTCCTTCTATCTGCTCTGCTATGCAGGAAATGAACAGATAAGCATGCATTTGCTGCCCCACAGCACAAGCTGAACAGATAAGCATGCATTTGCTGCCCCACAGCACAAGCTGAACAGTCGACATGGCTTTATCAGCAACATCTGACGGCTTGCCGGGAAATCATTGCTGACTCATCAGGGCCGACTATCAGGGCTGATACTCAGCTCATGAAGCATGAAATGTCGGGCCGATAGTGGTACGTTGCTCACCGTAGCATCAGGACTGACTCTCAGGGACGATCCTCATGGTGGCTGCTCTGGCAGATGCTGCTGATGCGGTCGTATTGCTGATTTGGCCTGTAACACCTGACCATGAACTTACAAAGAAAAAGGCATGTCTTCGGACATGCCTTTTTCTTTGAGCGCAAATATCTAAAGGGACGAGGCTTATCTAAACTGCGTGCAGAGGACGGTGCGACCATGGTAGTGGGGAAAAATGAGTGTTTGTTGATGCGCGGGCGGTACTGCAGAACAGGCGAATGCCAGGTCCTTGCAAGGCAACAGCCCATGACTGAGTTGCGCCTTGCAGTACTGAGATGCAGCTGGAACGACTATGGATGTATGGTTTGGTAACGTGCTGGACTATCATGGGATGGTCAGGTCGCATTCTCTTTGAGGGCTGTTCAGCCCCCTGTAATTTGCTCCCTGAAGTTATGAACGGCTTTTGCCTGTTATTAAGATAACACATCCATGTAAATTAATATGTAGTAAGTCATAAATGCGATAAATATGCTGTTCTTTTGATAAGGCACCTCACAGGGGGCCTTGTCTTTTGCCATGAAAGCATGGGGCTCGGGCAGCCTGTAATGGCATTGGATGCTGCAGGCTTTGATAGGGTGACCGGGCTGCCATATCTGAAATAAATGGCCTGTTAATGGGCTTTTTGTGGAATAAGGTACAGGGCAGATGGATCTGGGCAAGTATTGGGCAGTCAGAAGGGGCGGTTTTGTTGGAATAAAGATAGATGAAAATTAATGTGTAAGACGTTTGTCTTCTGTGAAAGTGGCATTCTCAGGCGGTCTGCAGATAAATAGTAGCTGTATATAAATAATTTTAAAGATTTCAGTATTGTATATGTTGCAATTTATCTAGATATAGATATAATGACCACATTGATACAACAAATTGAACTTAAAAAGTATCAAAGTGGTCACCAGACAACGTTTTACTCAGTCATACATCATGGGTAATAACAGCTTCAGGTTTCTGTGAGCCTGACTGGTGTCGGATTGTTTGAACAAACAGCTTGAGAGGGCAGTAGCTGGCTGCAAAGATGTAAAGCCCGACTGCCTGGATCGAGCAAGAGAGTAAAGGTGACAGTTTCTGTACTGCCTGCAGTATTAAAAAAGCATTTGTGCTGTTGTGTCCTTGCTATATGCCCCCTGTATCTGTCTCATACAACAGACAGAGCCTGATTTGTGAGGTTATGTATGAAGCTTAGAGAGGGTGATATTGATCCGGGAGTCCCTCCATATCCGGATCCAGTAACCATAGACCAGACCAAGGCCAACATGGCCTATTACCGTAAGCGTGCCGGATATTCTCAGCGCGAGGCATCGGTAGCCCTGGGCATGAGCCAGGCAAATTACTGGTGCTTTGAAGCAAGCGTAGCTGGCAGAGAAAGGGCGCTTATTCTTCCTTATCGCATGCTCAGGGCCTTTGCCAGTCTCTTTGGCTGCCCTGAACACCTGATTGACCCAGCCCAGCCGGTCAATCGTGACGGTCGCCGTTTCAAGTCGATTTACATTGACGGTACCCTGGTTCACTGCGTAGAAAATCCTGTAAGCGATGATGACTATGCCAGCAACTTCAGATACTTCCTTGGCCTGTCATGCATGTCGCTTAAGGAACTGGCTGAGCGCACCGGTCTGTCAGAGTCCAGTGTGGGCAAGTGGCGTAATGGCTGTACCCGCTATCGTGGCAATAACATCATGCGTGCTCTGAAGGCCATGAACTGTATGGAGCACCGTGATCTCATTGTTAAGCCACGCAGAGTAGTCAGCGGCGAGCCTGTAAGGTTAAAGGATGGCACTGTTGTGAACTTGAGAGTGCCTGCCCTTAACATGGCTGATCTCAAGAACAATCTTGCCTATCACCTCAATGCCAATGGTCTTGCCTACAAGGACATAGACTTGCTGCTGCACTATCAGCCAGGTACCATCAAGCGCTGGCTGGATACGTCCAACAATGGCTTTATCACCGTTGATGATGCCAGGGTGCTCTCCGGTATGTACTGCTTCAGTGAGGCAGATATCTCCATTACCGTTCTGCACGCACATAACGACAGAGACAGGGGCTGTGGCTGCGGTGGTTCTCAGTATGGCAGCGGCCATGGTGGCGCAGCTTACGCTGGCGCTACCAATGCAGGTGCTGCACATCCTGGCTCAGCTCACGCAGAGGCAGCATCAGTATTGGGACAGGGCGGCACAGCTGGCCTGCAGCCTGACTCCTCCATAAACTCCATCATGAATCAGCCCATGTCTGTCTTTTCAGGTAATAACGAGCAAAATGCCCGTCCTGCAGATGCAAAGACAGGCAGCATTGCCGATTTCCTGAAAATGACTGACAGCAATGCCAGCATGGGCAGCATGCTTGCCTGTGATGACAGCATGTTCAACTACGATACCGGAGAGGGTATTCCATTGGGATCACTGGTGCTTCTTGAGCTCTCCAGCGGCGACGTCACGGACTATATAAGCCGTGTTGTCTGCGTCAGACTCAATGACTCAGATGTGGCCATTCGACGTCTCAAGTGCATCAGAGGAGTAGTAAGCCTGTGCACTGACAATCCTGACATTAAGGAAAATTGCATTCCTATGCCTGAGGATGCCGTTATCGTCGGTCACGTGTTAGGCACAGTGCTGCGCTCATTCTGATCGCCCGTTACCCCATGCGCAGCTGCCACAGCCGCCTCCTGAACGCTGATCCAGCAGCTGCCTCAGGGCCATTGCTCCCCGGCATCGCCATGGAGCAGCCGGGCCACTGGCCTCCACAATCAAGGCCGGGAGGCATACGGCCTTGACATCCTTACGGCTCATGCCGCATGGTGCGAAAACCGAACAGGCAGCATAGCCGCACTGAACGCCTGACGGCTCCGGCCGCAAGGCTTTCTTTCCTTGCGTCTGATACAGCCCCGACCGTGGTAAACATGGTCGGGGCTGTGTCTTTGCTACTTTATGAGAGCATTTGCTGGTCCGATAGCAGGTCCAGGCTACTGGTTGAGCGTAGCCTGCATCATGGGCATGACGTTGAGCTTAGATGATTACTCCGGGAGAGAGACTGTGTAAGCGCCAGGTATGTTGTTTTAGACTGAATGCAGTTGTCCAGAGGAGTTTGTTGTTATGAGTGACAGTAAGACAGTTAAATCAGGTGCAAACAGTGAGGCTGCCCTCAAGGACCTGCGTTCAGTTATGCAGGGCATGACCATGCCTTACAGTGATGCTGATATGAGACGCCTTGGCCTGGAACTGCTCAATTTCGTGCTGGCAGGTTCTCAGCACAGTAGAATCAGCTCGCTCGGTGCTGATGCTTGGGCTGACGGGGCTTCAGCGTCCCATTATGCTGATGCCTGTGGTTGTGACGATATGGAGTGCTGTGGTGATGAGGACCTGGTTGATATGGAGCTTGATGACCGCTATCAGGACTATGCAAGCTGCTTTGGCAGTGAGGCAACAGTATCTCCGTACGACTGTCTGCACGGTCAGCTGCTCGAAGATATAGACAGGGTAATTGCGTTCTTCTTTGACTACTATGGCCTTGCCCATGAGGGCCGCTCAGATGGTGCCAAAACAACGGCCTTTGGCTACCATGCACTGGATGTGATCCTTTATATCTCCTATCTGCAGAATCGCAATGCAGAGGTTAACCTCGATTCACTGCCTGTCAACTGGGCTGAAACACTGCCGGTCAATCTTTCAACTACATGGCTGCTTGACGAGTTTGAGGAACAGCCACGTGAAGATTATCAGCAGATGCCGTCACTGGAGCTTGATCGACGTATGGACCGCATGGACCTCCTGCGCAATCTGTCAGATGAAGACAGAGCACTGCCGCTGCGCGAGTATATCTATGAGCAGATAGTAGAGGACTTCAAGATTCTTGCACGACTTTGCATAGAGCGCTGTGTTTCTCTGCGTGACGCCATGTACTGATCGGGTGACCTTACATATCCCGATATTGATCGTGCCCGGTCTTAGGTCTTTCTCCTAATCTTATGAGAACACGAACCAATCTCTACTTGTTTGCTTAACAATATGACAAAGGGCAGCCTCAGGGCTGCCTTTGTCATTGCAGTATATGAAAAAGATGCAGTGGTTTAGACAGTACTTTACAAAGTATTTTAGTTTGTTACAGCCTGGTGATCTGGACCTGATTCATGTGAGCGGCCTGCGGAGAGTGATGTTGGGGGTATAGCTTGCAGAGAGCTCTGGGCAGGGACATGGTCATTGCCATGGTCATTACTATGGGTGTGCGTTGTCGATCATCCTGCTCCTGGCAGGCAGGCTAATGCTTTACTTGGGGAACTGTACTTCTCTTTGATGCAGGCTTGTGAGCTTGTTGCATGCATGCATGCATGATGTTGATGGCTAAAAATAAGCAGCTGCATTTATGTTGTTGTCCTGGTGAGGGGATCAGCCCTTGATCTGTATGCATGATGCCTATTACCAGGTTCCTGTTGCATGGATTAAGGCAGAAATTCTCTGTTTGCGTTGCGCTGTGATGTCGTTTTTAGGCTGCTGACGTAGATCTGGAGCTGTGATGGCTGAAATTTAAGGGGTTGTGAAGGCTGTTTTATCAGCTTTCATTGCAAGTCTTTGAGATTGCTTCGACTTGTATACATGGTGACGTCGCGGTGAACGGTACTTTTGGAGCTGTTATAGCGGGGCAGTGAGCTGATGGGACTTGATGCAACACTGCCCGCCTGTCCAGGCAATGCTCTTGCTGGCTTTTCAACCATATAATGCTGATACTGAAAGTACCGGTTTGCTGGCAAAAAGGCTTCAAAAAGTATCATTTGAGGAGCTGGAATGGCGGTACGAGGCAGGAGTTCTGGCTGGGGAGATTCGGGAGTATGCACCGGATTCAGGATTTAATAAACAGGTTAAATATCGTGCTTAAGGCATGAATTTGGCAGGCATGGGTGCTGTTTTTTCATAATGGTAACAGTTTTGATGTATGGCTTTTTATGGTACGGGCTGTTGCAGGACTATTTGTGGGGTTATTGTTGGACAAAAAGTCCTGGTAAGTTGTCAGTTTGTCAAGATATGGTCTGAAAAAATGCGGGCAGTTTTGAGTTAAGAAATGGTACTTTTGGTGCTTGTATTTTGGCCATCATTTATGTGGCTGCTTGTATACAAGATTGCTGTGCATGGCATATATACAAGGCTTACAGGGAAATTAACAGACTGCCTTTTATCATCGAGTGGACGTCATGGAGGGAAATCTTAAGTCGATAATGTTTTTCAAAAGGTGATTTTCAGACAAAAATCGACACTTTTTCGGGGCCACGGACGTGATTTCTCTGGTAATAGCAAAAAAACTGTGCGCTGCTTCATAGATTTTTATCTTTTTGACGAGCATGGGATCCATATCTCAATACGCTCAAGTCTGATGCAAAACCGTATCAACTAATAATCTGACGCAGCATATTTTCAATACACTGAGCACACAGTTTAGTTAGTTCAATGCAAATATGAGGTGCATGATAATGAACAAGGAAGATGTCAAGTTCCAGGAGTGTTACAAGCTTTTCATCGGTGGTCAGTGGGTTCCAGCCTCTGACGGTGCCACTTTAGAGAGCCGCTGCCCAGCTGATGGTTCTTTACTGGCCAAGTTTGCCGATGCATCCAAGGAAGACGTCGATGCAGCAGTAGCTGCCGCCGCCAAGGCTTTTGAGACCTGGTCCAAGAGCTCTGCCCGTGAGCGTGCTGATGTTTTAAACAAGGTTGCTGACATCATCGATGCCAATGCCAAGGAGCTTGCCTTAATCGAAACTCTCGATAACGGTAAGCCAATCCGTGAGACCCTGGCCATTGATATCCCTTACGCTGCCAGACACTTCAGATATTTTGCAGGCGTTATCCTTGCTGAGTCAGGCGAGTCCAATATCCTCGACAACGCATTCCTTTCTGTAACCCTCCGTGAGCCAATCGGTGTTGTAGGCCAGATCGTTCCTTGGAACTTCCCATTCCTGATGGCCGCCTGGAAGCTCGCTCCAGTTCTCGCCGCCGGTGACTGTACCGTATTCAAGCCATCCTCCACCACTTCCCTGTCTGTACTGCGCCTCGCTGAGCTCGTACAGGATGTAATCCCAGCTGGTGTATTCAACGTAGTAACTGGCCGTGGCTCCAAGTCTGGTGACTTCATGTTACGTCACAAGGGCTTTGCCAAGCTGGCCTTCACCGGATCTACCGAAATCGGCCGTGACGTTGCCATCGCAGCTGCTGAGCGCCTGATTCCAGCTACCCTCGAGCTGGGCGGCAAGAGCGCCAACATCATCTTTGACGACTGCCGTATGGAGCAGGCCCTCGACGGCGCTACCCTCGGTATTCTGTTCAACCAGGGCCAGGTATGCTGTGCCGGTTCCCGTATCTTCGTACAGAAGAGCATCTGGGACAAGTTTGTACCAGAACTCATCAAGCGCTTTGAGTCTGTAAAGGTAGGCCTCCCATGGAAGGAGTGCACCATGATGGGCGCCCAGATCGATGAGAAGCAGCTCAAGGACATTCTCGAGTATGTCCGCATCGGTAAGGAAGAGGACAAGGTTGAAGTTCTGACCGGTGGTGAGCGTATCACCGAAGGCGAGCTGGCTAACGGTTGCTTCTTACGTCCTACCCTCCTCAAGGGCTGCAACAAGTGCCGCGTAGCTCAGGAAGAAATCTTCGGCCCAGTTGCTGTAGTAATTCCTTTCGAGACCGAGGAAGAAGTTATTGCCATGGCTAACGACTCCATCTATGGTCTGGGTGGCGCTGTATTCTCCACTGATATCAACCGTGCTATCCGCGTAGCCCGCTCTGTACAGACCGGCCGTATGTGGGTTAACACCTACAATCAGATTCCAGAAGGTTCCCCATTCGGTGGCTACAAGGAGTCAGGTATCGGTCGTGAGACTGACAAGATGGTTCTCAACCACTACACCCAGTGCAAGAACATCCTCATCAACCTGTCTACCGAGCCAACTGGCTTCTATCCAGCCCCATAGTAACAGGCACCTCAAGCATCTGTTATCAGCATGCTGCCCATGGATCCGCTGCCGCTCTGTCCAGCGCAGGGGAGCTTTAAATACAGGAATGCAAAACCTGACATGGGCCGCATAAACGGATGCATTTTCAGGGCGCGGCTGCTCAAAAGGCCGTGTGATACCAGGGGTATCTGTGCAGGTATCCCGGCTTGATGAGCAGTCCCCCTTTTTCCTCAATTATCTGGCTCAAAGCCGTACCGTCACCAGACTGTACGGCTTTTTCGATTTATGAGTCACCAGTTCACGCAAAAACTGTGAACATCAGATTGTCCTTTCAATGGCTGCTTTCCCTGTATCCTGCCTCTAATGCCGTTCCACCAGCTGTGCCAGCTTATTTCACTGTCTACGTCATCAAGGTATGAAAGTGGTCTCAGCTCACGACTCACCAATACACAGAGCTAAGCCCTTCTCGAGCCTGAAATCTCTATTTGGCGTTTCAATCGTTCATGCCTGCCAGCCCGGCTGCCTTGCTGACCGGCTGCCCGTCCTGTCTCGCCATCATTTGTGTCAAAGAGCCAAATCTGTCTCCTATCACACTTATCCTGCCCGATATAACCTGCCTTATGTTTCCAGGGACAGCGTACCCAAACAGCGCGGTTCCTTATCCGCCCTGTACTTTGCCTGTCAGGCCAGCTGCTGCTCACAATTTGTGATTCTCAACCGGGCACCGTACCTTTCAGATAGCTGATCATTGTCAATGAGCTCAGCCGTTGAGCTTACTAAAGTGCTGGCAAATTAAGAACTGTGCCCCCTCCCTTTGGCAGTAACCACTGACACCCTTATTCCCCGGCATCACATGGTTATGAACATGGCTCTGCCAACGGCCCTGCCCACGGCCCATTGCATACCGAACTGCTGATAATCAGCTTGATGGCTGAGATTGACCTTCAGCAATGTCTTGATCGGCCTTGTCCTGTGGGAAAGATCAGCATTAGTCATGTAAGGGCAAAGGTGCCGTCAGCAGAGGACATTATGACTGGCAAATCCCTTAGTTGTGCACTTTATGCACATCGAGAGCATAAGTGCAAAACTGGCAATGAGCAGGAAAAGAGCTGTGCTGTACAGCTGTGAGGTGTACTGCAGCTGACTATGCCATCTGCTGCCCGTACATCATTGACTGCGCCCATCAGGTCCTTGAGACTAACCACTGAAATTATGTGAGTGGCTGGCCTCAAGATAGCGACTATTACCAGCCGTCCTTTCCCTTTCCCTTTCTGCCCTCTGCAGCAGCTATTGCATACCCCCATTGCTTTCAACTGCATTGGTGTCTCTCTGATTAGGGGAGAGGCTTGAGGCTTAGCCATGGGCTCTTTGAGTCACAGCCATGGTCATGACGTACTCATATTGCTCTTCGGTGGAAATATGTGAGATCGAGTTACAGTAATAGAGCTTGTGCAGGCTGATTTAATCCGATGGCCTTTGAATTTAAGGCCTTTTCACTCAGTAAGTGCCCTCACAGCTGTTGAAGGTTTCATAGCGGCTGTGGGACCAGTCAGCTACATGGCTGTCTGTCATCGAATCCTTACATCATTGCATTGGCCCGGCTATCCATGCTCCTGTACTTACTGATGTGTGGCTCCTTTTCAGCAGGCACGGTGCAGTACAAGCACTGCCTGTCAGGGCCGGGGATGGCAGGGAGCAGGCCGTTGCGTGGAGAGTGGAAAGTAATGGAGTGTAGTGAAGAGGAATGGGATTGGATTCGATTGGATGAGGTGAAGTGAGGTGGAGTGGAATGGAATGGGATTGGATTGGATGGGGTGAAGTTAGGTTAGGTGGAGGGTAAAGGACAGTTATGTGCACGGTGATGATGTGGCAGCCAGCAGAAAGGTAATACCATATCCAGGAAAAGATGATGGTCGTCAAATTGACTACATATGGCAAATGTCATCAAAAAGATTCTCTTGGCCCTACTTTGTCTTTACCTGTAATAGTAACCGTTTTAGAAAGCACAATAATGCAGCTTTAAATGTAAGGAGTAATTAGGGATATGTACGTATCTTATTACATGGCAGGATCTGCCTAATTGGTGGTAATGATGTTGATATGGGGTGTTTTTCAATGAAAATGCTGTGTTTCAGGCATGATTTTACCGTTTTTCAAGCAATTATGAATGGTTAACGCGGATAATTCGATACCATACTTTACAGCGCTGTCATGGGAATTTATGGCTTAACTATACATTTTAGATTGTATAAAGATACATTCTAAAACAATGCAGTATCCTGATTTGGGTGCCAGTTGCCATGGATGATCATGGTCTATTGTAAACCACATGTGCTGGTTGGGGCGTCAGCTGCAAACGTGTCATTAGAGCCTCTTACTCACTGCACCCCAAGTAGCCAATTGTGCCCATGGAAAGAGTAAGTGCTGGATCAGTGGAAGGGTCAAGGATGGGGCAGGGATGTGCCATGGATGGGGCAGGTCGGGGCAATATTAGCAGCTACGTTGAAAGTAATGATTCTGTGCGGAGACTGGAGCAATGACATGCTTTGAGTTTTGGGATGCAGCTTCATTGTGCCGGATCCATTATGTTATGTTGCCAGATTTGCTTATAAGGTCATTTGGGCAGGTCATTTGGTTAGAGCCAGGGAAGGACATTGGTGATTATCTTATAGCATCGCCGTCAGGCAGGCAGGCCACAGACTGGGGCATAGCATTACCGCTGGCGGCTAATGCAGCAGCTTGAGATGCACAGGTACTGGCCGGCCTGAGCTCTGTATCTGCGCCTGGCAGGGAAAGGTTCCGGGGCAGGGCCTTGCTTAGCCTTGCTGTGCCTGGATGCAGGTATATGCCGGTATGTTCCTGGGCTTTACCTGCTGTGCCCGGCTGGGCCAGGATATGCCGATCTGGGCGGGATGCGCAGATCCGGTTTTATGGCTTTTGAAGTGAAAAAAGCTGCAGGGCGGTCCCGGCAGCTTTAGATGCGGTGAGTCTGTTAGCAAGGCAGGCTGCTTTGGCTGGATGGAGGATGCTGCAGCCTGCCTCTTTCTTATGGTTGAGTTGTCAGATTAGAGACTACAGTAAGGACTTGTAGAGCTCACGAATCTCGTATACAGAGGTTTCACGTGGGTTGCCGGAGGTACATACGTCGGCAAATGCGCTCTCAGCCAGGAGGTCGAGGTCCTCTTCCTTGGCGATGCCGTGCAGGCTCTGAGGGATACCTACATCCTTTGAGAGCTGTACTACGCAGTCGATAGCAGCCTGACGGTACTGTTCCTGGTGCATCTTATCAACATCGGCTACACCAAAGGCACGGGCGATTTCACGATACTTCTCACCGGAGTAGTCAGCGTTGTACTTCATTACGGTAGGGAGGATGATGGCGTTGGCAACACCGTGTGGAGTGTTGTAGGTAGCACCTAATGGGTGAGCCATACCGTGTACCAGACCCAGACCTACGTTGGAGAAGCCCATACCTGCCAGGTACTGAGCAAGAGCCATACCCTCACGGCCTTCCTCAGTGTTGTTTACAGCACCGCGTAAGTGCTTGGAAATGAGCTCGATGGCCTTGATGTGGAGCATGTCGGACATATCCCATGCAGCCTTGGTGATGAGACCTTCGATAGCGTGGGTTAAGGCATCCATACCGGTAGCGGCGGTCAGGCCCTTAGGCATGGACATCATCATATCAGGGTCAATAATTGCTACGCAGGACATAGCGTTGGCGTCAACGCATACGAACTTACGGCCACGGGCAGTGTCGGTAATTACGTAGTAGGCGGTAACTTCAGAACCGGTACCGGCGGTGGTAGGAACGGTGTAGAGAGGTACAGTTGGGTTCTTGGTTGGGGCCATACCTTCGAGGGATACTACATCAGCAAACTCAGGGTTGGCGATGATGATACCGATACCCTTGGCAGTATCCATTGATGAGCCACCACCTACAGCGATGATGTAGTCAGCACCAGAGGCCTTGAATGCCTCAACACCGCTCTGTACGTTCTCAACAGTTGGGTTTGGCTGTACGTTGGAGTAAATCTCATATGCTAACTCTGCCTCATCCATCAGGTCGGTGATCTTGTTGATAACCTTGTGCTCTACCAGGCCTGGGTCAGTACAGATGAAGGCTTTCTTGTAGCCGTGCTGCTTAACCTCAGGAACAATGTGCTGGATAGCGCCTTTACCGTGATAAGAAACAGCGTTGAGAATAATACGATTAGCCATAAATCAATCCTACTTTATGTCGTTGAGAGATCCACTGCGCTCTGAGCAGACCTGCTGCCGTTTGCTCGGCGGTAACTGTTTTGTCATCTGAGGCGGAAGTTTGCAAAGCGCCCTGGATGCCGTTGAGCAGTCACCATGTCTGTCCGGTGGTAAATGGAAGTACTCTCTGATACTTGATAGCCTGCAAGTTCACAACCCACGCACCGCAGGTATCAAACTCCAGATTTTGTTTAGCCGTCCGTGACCGGGCGGTTGGCGACCAGACTGACAGTGTCTGATCAAAGAGCTTTTGAAATCGGTAATGCTTTTGAGGTAATCCCGGTCCTTACAGTGACCGGCTTTTACTGATGTTCCTGCCCGGGCGTGTCGTGCCTTAATCAGGCAGGCAGTCTTTCCTTACTGCATGCTTCAACTGAATTCTTTACAGCCTGTGTCACAGTGTTTTATCTGTGCTTTGACAGGGGAGGAGCCTTTACCCTGCTGTCAGGTCGGAAACAGCGTTTCCGGGCTGGTCTTTCATCGTCCTTGCCTGCACTACCGTTGCGGCAACTAAAATCACCTGTCTTTCGGTTGTGCGTTTGCTCTGGTTATTCTGTGTTTAAGGACCCGCTCTGTTGATATGAGCCTGTGGTCTCTGTTCCTTTCGGTGCCGTCGCCACCGGTGCGGTGGCCCTCTGGATGACCGTCGGGAGATTCACAAAGAATTCAGCCGGCTTTGCATGCACTTTAGACAAACTGCCTTAAGAACAATCAATTTTCATTTCACCTTTGCCGGGCTTGCTGGCCTGTGAGGCCGTCCCTGCTTCGGTGTGGCTTAATTTTTTCGGATCGCACCTGGTAAAAATGGTAAAAAAGGATCGCGCATTGGTAAATTATTTTGATGGTTCCACGTGGGAATGCGCTTTCCTGCAATTGATTAATCTGATTTAAAAAGTGCTTATAACTGGGATCCATGGGGAGAAATGTCAACGATGCATTTATATTGGTACCCGGTCACGGAAAAACGAGATGTGGATTTGATTTTGCCTGTAGATACGTTTTATCACCTGATTTTTGCATCTGGAAATTATCAACAAAAGGCTTCAAAAAGCCCGTAGGTATGCGCCTTACGAGGCTTTTTTCACTGTGAGCTGCTTCTTGTTTTACGCACAAAAATACGCCTGCAGGGCTCAAAATATAAGACATACTGTCACTTGACCAAAAGTACTGTAATGGCGGCACAACCATCGCCGCAATATCCCTTATATACGCTCATATTTACAAGTTTATAGTAGTGAGTGTACTCCCGGACTGAAAATACCATTATCCCTTATTTGTCTGTTTTGTCGTGTCTGTAGAAAAACTACACTATATTAAACTCATGCTGCATCATTTACCTGAGCCATACAAAAAGCCACAAACAGCAAACACTGATAATCAGACAGCCCACGTCTGCAAGAGCTCCGGCAGCTGCCCATAGCTGCCACATCATTAAGCCGCATAAATATGCACGAGCACAGCATAAAACTCCTCAATCGTGCGTAAAGCTCATAAAAATAACGATTGTTTACATGCCATCACCAGAAGGGCACGAGATCTTTCATACATAACATCCTGCCATTTGCTGCGCACCCCATGACTCTTCCAGTAACACTGCAGCCGGCAAACGCTACGCTGCCTCAGGAAAAAGCAGCTGATAAAGGCGTTTTTTGCATTCACTTCAAAAATGCACTGTAGTGTCCTTACATGCATTTTAATGATCTTTGTAAGTTAAGCGCAGTCCCAAAAACACCCTTTACAACCCCAGTCCCTCCAACAGCGCACAGCACTGCTTATCCCGCTGGACGCCACCCTCAACAGCCGTACTCCATCAGATCTCTGGCTCCTTGCCTTGCTGCTCCTCGCTGTCGCTTTTCACTGTCGCTCTCATTATCACAGCCGTAAGCTGACCATTTGCAGCTCCATGCAGCAGGCAGCCAAGAAATACGCCCGCCAGATGCCATCAGCAATACTCAGCAAGTAAGCAAGCAAGTAAGCAGGAAGGAGGCAGTCGAGCAGGCAGGCAAGTAAGCAGGCAAGTAGGCAGGCAAGAGAGCCGACCTGATGTGCACTTTGCTCTTAAGGCATCCTAAAACCCATTCTCATTTGCAGGAGTGGCAGTAATTCATCAACATCCAGCAGACTTACTGGATCTCAAACATCAAATTCATCCTCAACACCAGACAATCCTGCTTATTGAATATAGAGCAATGGTTCAGCCCTAAGAGATACTGATTACAGCATCGAGACATATGCTCTATAAAAGAGTGAGTGCACCATGCCGTAAGAGCGGAAAACTGAATTGAGCACTACTGCGTCAGCCATATGCCATAACCAGCATGGGAAGCTGCAGGTAGATGCCATATGTAATCTGCCCTGAGCCCCACCTTTCAGGTGGGAGGCACATGAGATTTAGCTTTGCGCTCCGTTTAAAGTGGTACTTCAAGTAACCAGCTGACACCAGTGAGGGACACTCATTAATCATTAAGGGCACCCCCTTTAGGGATTTGGTGCCAGATTGCACAGGCAACCCTACTGTCCTCAGCCTGCACGGCAGCATCATCCCTGGCGTCTCCTTATACCTGAAAGTTCTGAGAAGGCTGCTGAAGAAGCATTACAGCTCTTTTCTCCAGCCAGGTCTTTATCAGCCAGTAACCTTTTGCTGGAGTGGGTTAAACCTTACAGCGTAGTAGCTGCCAGCTATTTGCAAGGCTGGCCTGGCTATCGTTGTACGTTTATCAGGTACGGCAGTGTCAGGGCTGACAGAGTCGATGCTGGCAGTCTTCCGGAGCATATAGAAAATGGCACATGCCTGCTCAGGGATACGTACACCTGTGTACCGAAGGTATAGAGACACGATTGATACAGGTGCTGTCACATGGATGGTTACCAGTACATGTGCTTAGATAGCCACAGAGAGAATAATTGCTTTACCTCGATAAGACAGAGATTGGGGCTGAAGTGGAAAAGAGGCTGTGATGGGGTGCTGTAGCAGAAAAGCATGCTGGTCTTAGATAACCTTGCTTATGCATCGGTCTATAAGGATCTGACAGCCTCAGTCAGCATGGCCGACACAGCAGGCAGGGCACAGCTGGGCAGACGTGGCATGGATGCCCCAGCAGTTCGGACATAGCAGAGCAAACACGGCAGTTCGGACACAGCTGGGCGGATATGACAGGGCGGACACTGCAGTTCGGACACGGCAGGGCAGATATGACAGGGCGGACACGGCAGTTCGGACACTGCAGGGCAGATATGACAGGGCGGATACGGCAGGGCAGATATGGCCGGGCAGACGTGGCAGGGCGGACAATGCAGTTTCATCCGGCGGTGACAGCTACATAAAGAAAAGGTCCCTGCTTCCGGTAAAAGGCGTGACGCTAAGGGGGTGCTTCATCCATGTGCGGTGATGAGCAGCGCGGTGAGGACATGCAGCCATGGAGATGGCTGGCTTCATGTAATGTGTCTGGTCATCTGCTATGCCGTTTACCGCTTCCTCTTGATGGCGGCTCAGCTTGGGCGCATTGCACTGTGTCTGCTGCAAGGTGATGCACAACATCATTGCAGATTACTGGGAGGTAACGTCTGGCAGGGCTGCGTTTGATACATGGCATTTTGGCTGTCTAATATCGGAGCAACACTTGGTGACCAGTGATGGTCAGAAAGCCTTATATATGGGATATGGTTTATTACTAGGATCCTGATAATTTTTGCTCAAATGCACTTT
This sequence comes from Anaerobiospirillum sp. NML120449, assembly GCF_023051105.1. Taxonomy (GTDB): domain Bacteria; phylum Pseudomonadota; class Gammaproteobacteria; order Enterobacterales; family Succinivibrionaceae; genus Anaerobiospirillum. Next base: position 227,385 of record NZ_JALKIL010000001.1, read on the forward strand.
TTGCTGCATTTATGGTGGTGTATTTTGGTGCTTTATATTGTCTGAAGGCTGATAGTAACGGGCTTTGAGAAAAATCTGTGTGCCAGATCAACTTTCTGCCAGTTTTTGATGTGCTTGTGATCTGGGATCCAAATTTATTTAAAGATATGAAAAAGCGTATCAGATTGCCCCGTAAAATCATGGCTTATCAATTACACTTTCTCTGCACCCGTACACAGGAGTGCCATAAGGCACACGGACACAACCATGCTTTGATCCTGACCACATCAACTTGTCCGTCAGGAACGCTTAAGGAGTTCGCTCCATGGGATAGTTTGTAAAGCGTTTCTGTCTTTGTGAATGGGGGCCTGAGTGCTCAGTCCAGCTGAGCAATCTGTCCATGGACAGTTCTGACCCGCTGTCCAGAACAGTCTTGCCGGGGCATGCTTTGCTTAGTGCATGCTTCCGGCAGTATTAAAACAGGCATACATTCTGTTAATCCGACATAAGGACTGTTAAGACAAACATAAGGATTTACTAAATTTGCTGCTGACATGAGCACACTCAGCATATCGCGGCTCTGACCGGCTCTGTTATGAGTATGTTTTCATGCCCTGAACATGATTAAGGCCCGAGCAGTGTCCATGCTGTGAACAGCTTTCTGTGTATCTGTGCCAAAGACACAATGCCAGAGAGGCATGTTGCTGTGCTGCAAAGTCGAGCCTTTATCCGCCGGTGCACAGGTCTGACCGCCTGACAGCATCAGTCGATAAGAGCTTTACTCTGCACCTGGCTCTAAGCCGTTAATGAATATCATCAGAGCTCATTGCCTGTACGCAGCGGCTGATATACCTGCATCCCAGGGAAAGCAGGCAACCAAATGTTTCATTGTGTTGTACTGGCCTCGATAGATAACACCGGGGCCAGATGCTTCAGATTTAGTATTGACCGGGGGAATTGATACCGGTCAGTACTGTTCAGGGACTGCCGCGACCACTGGAGGCCCTGATCGTTGTTCCTGGCAAAGATGCAGAGGCATGGTGTCATAGACGTTTCGGCGCAGGCACAGCCCCTCTTCTTGTCCAGGGGTGAGAAAAGCCGGCATCAAAATGCCATTCCTGATAACCGCTGCCTGACCTGCAGATGCGTTATCTTGCTGCAAATCTCATCACTGCAGACATCTCTTCCATATCACGGTGTCTGGACTTTATTTCAGGAGCGCATCAGTCGTAGCATACTGGCTGGCCGATTCTTTCTGCCAGAGCGCCAGCAGTATCCGCTTGTAAAGGCTTGAGTACTCATCTGACCGTGAGTCCTTGTCGACCTCTATATCCTTGTACCATGGCAGGCGTATTACCTTGTAGTGCGCCTGCTTTTCTTTTTGACAACCATCATCAATCCATCAATCCCACCACCAATCCATTCACACACAATCAATCGACCTGTCTTCAGGTTGCACATAACCAGTACACAGCCTGTCATCAGCTCCGTCATCAGCCCTGTTCCTGCCAAAATCTGCTCTCAACTGTGCAGAGACGCGGCATGCAGTCCAACTGCATGTGGATTCATGCCCTGCTGTAGCTTTGCAAGCTGCACGGCAGCATACATGGCAGAGCCTTATGAGCATGCCTTTGAATATTCAATACATATCGTTATGCAAAGTATATTATGGTAGCTTAGCTAAAGTTGAGTGACTGGCCAAGGTGAAAGTGTCAGTGACTATGCCAGCATCAGGTACGGGCATACCATAATGTGCCATAACACGGATACAGAGAATAGAGGGCAGAGAAAGAATGGGGAGAATATGGCTGAAGTAATTGGAAATATACGGAACCGTGCCATGAAAGGATGGGAAGAGAAGTAATGGAAGAAAATGGAGGGAGGGATGGAATGGAAGCAAATGGAGGGAGGGATGGAATGGAAGCAAATGGATGAAATGGAAGAAAAGGGAGGGATGGATTGGAATGGAAGAAAAGAGCTGCTTATGAGTTTAACAGCTTTGAAGGGCCGTTAAGGAGCGCAGGTTGCGTCATGTGCATGCTAAAATATTTTATAAATTATTAACAGGTACATGAAGCGGCATTGTATAAGGGGCTAAGACTGCTGATGTACAGCCTGAGCGCTTTTGTTATGAGTTCTTGTTGATGCCATCATGGATTTTTTTCAGCAGATTGTTTGCTGCCTGCAGCTCACGGGGGGTCTTTTGAAGCTTCTTAAGATCCTTAAGCTTTCCTCCATCTCTTTAAGAGCTTTACGAGTTTCCCTGTTTCCCTGTTTTCCTCAGCCAGCTTATCGCGCCTGTCAACAGCACGCTGCTCGGCTTTCTATGCCTTGTTTAACTGCTTTAACTGGTTGGCATGAAAGGTGTCAGGAACAATGCTGGCGTTCTTTTTGAACCAGCTGGCAATATTCTTTAAGGTCTCAACATCACAATCTAACTTGCGGCAACAGGCGGCTGTCAGCTCAGAATCAAATCCAAAAAACTCGCATGTATTGGCTACCACCATTGCTTCCTCAAGTGTTTTAAATCCGGATGGATAATCAGGCATGCACTTATGCATTGCACCCAGACATAATGCAGTCGGGCAGTCTGTTCAAAACTGGGATCGGCTGAAATGAGCTTACGCTCAGTGAGGAGATTAGGATAATGAGGCTGGAGAGTGAGGAGCAATTAACTGGATGAGACAGCCGTAGAAGAGAAGAGATTGATGGTTGGCCATTACATTGCCTTAACTACAATGAAGGCAACATTCTGTTTACAGGGGTGGCAGATTTAATGATGAGCTGTGAAGGAAGATATTGATTTTCCTTGAAATATTACAGCCTGAATATGGGGCAAAATTTAGAGCAGATCTGATTTATACGGCATTTGGGACAGTCCTGGGTATTAGTTAACCTGGCAACCCTGGGAGGCACAAGCATTTACCCATGATCTTAAATTTGCTAGAATAGCGCCGTTTCCATCATGCGCCCAGGAAACATCTCATTTCAAATTACGTTGCTGGATTAGCTCAGTCGGTAGAGCAGTTGATTCGTAATCAAAAGGTCGCAAGTTCGATTCTTGTATCCAGCACCAATTCAGGGCAGAGGGTGAAAATCGAACCTGTCAGTGCGATTCTTCACGCAGTGACGGGATCTATTCACGTATCTTTGAGTCTGGATCAGACAGCGCCTTTGCAGGGAAGTTTGACCCGGAAAAAGATAATGGCCTCTTTGCCTTTGGCCGTCTCTACAGAGAGCAGTACTTAAGCAAAGCCTCGCCTGCTGAAAAGGTAGTACTTGCTGGTATTACCAATCTCTGCGAAAGCCCTTGGGCTCAGCAGCATAACGGTCAGATCAACCTGCAGAACTGGCTCATCTCACGTCGTCTTGACTCATTAATCACTCCACGCAATGTGGGACGTCACATCCATGCCCTGAAAGAGCAGGAACTCATCAATATTGAGTTGCGAGATGGTAAGCGCTGGATCAGCGTTAATGCCAATACCAGCAGCAGCTTCATTCCTTTTATCTTCCTTGATAACAACACTATGACTTATTCAGAGGCCCTTTTTCTGTCAGGGCTTCTGAACACCTCATGCACCTTTGCCAGGGCTGGTGTTGACTTCGTCCTTCCTAATAACTCAGTCAGAGCCCACTGCGAAAACCTCATTTCTCAAAAGGTATTCTCCCAGGGCAAAATTCACCGCATCATAGACAGCCTTGAGCACAAAGGGCTTATTCTACCTGCTGGTGCTGCTGGTGGTGGCGTTGCCATATCACCTGACATTACTCAGCCTTATGCAAGGCTTTTAAAAGTCAGGGAGTCTCAGAAGGCTTCTGACATTCTTAACACCAGGGCTGTTGCCGAGGTTGTTAAGTATGTCGACACTCCTCTCACCAGAATCATGCGTGCCCAGAAGCTCGATGCAATCCCAGGGTATATCCACAATCCAGTTGACGTCATCGACACCATCGAGGGGATCACCTTTATTGATAAGGATGACCTTAACCAAGACATTCCTTTTTACGAAGAGTCACTGGCTCAGAGCAACACCCTTTTGAACAACGAGCACTTTACTCCTGCATGCGGAGGAGCAGAGTACAACGCCTCGCGCAAACTATCTGAAGTAAAGCGCAATGAGTTCTACAGCATGTCTCAAGAGCAGCAGTGGCAGGTAACTCTCACTGACGCATTCAACAGCACAGAGCTCGCCTGTGAAAGCAGTACTGCATTCAAACTCTCCTCAAACCAGCTCAGGACCATTTTAATTGATGGTATCGCTGGACAGGATGACAGAGATAACCTTGAATCACGCTTGAAGACAGCTGTCAGAGCAAGCCATAACAACAACTTACAGAAGGTAAGAGCCTTACAGTCCTCAAGCCCTAATACCATGAGAGAGATGGTCAATGCCATAAAGATCTATGAGCATCGTTATGGCGACCGTGAGCTCGCTGCTGTTATTAAGGAGCTGCAGGCTCTGACAGATCCGGGCAACACAAATGCGCACACCCCATCTTCAAACGCGCACACTTCTGCGCACACCAGCGGTCAAGGTGCGGACTCTATTTTATCAAATGCGCACACTAATTTTTCAAATGCGCACACTTTGTCTCCAAACGCGCACACCCTGGCTCCAAACGCGCACACATATAAGAACGATATAAAGAACGACTCTAAGAACGCATATACCAACGACAATAAAAACGAGCTAAGTAACGACGCTGTGCCCGGCGCCGGTGGCGCGGACCACAGCGCCGCCCCAGTATCTGGCCTTGGGCAGGCGCTCTCTGAGCTGCAGGAACTTGATTCCATCCAGACAACTCCTCAAGACACACCTCTGTTTGGTGTGGACGAGGCTTTCATCTGGGCAGACAACTGTCAGGCTGCGTTGAACAATCGTCCTGATGAAGTCACTGTTTCCAACGACTATTTAGGCGAGGTGAACGGGTACGTAATCTCTTTCGGTGAGTACATTGCACGAAGGATGACCCTCATAACCAGACATGAAAAGATCCAGGCAGAGATGGACAGCCTGGAGCAGACTCCTGCAACTTATGCCAGAGACAGGGGAATTGAGCTTATTAAGGAAATCCAGGTACTTCGTGACTTATGTCCTGAAGTTGGACCATGGCAAGCCCCTTTCGACATTCCTGGTTATGGCAGAGGCACCGCTATAACGGTTCAGGAGTACAAAGACACTGTCTTAACCAGTCCGAAGACTTTCTGCACATCAGAATCAGTAACAGCTGGCGGAGAGAGGTCAGTAAACCTGCAGCAGGCGAATGAACATGCCATTGCCAATGACACAACTGAATCGATGGTTAATCCATTGCCTGCCAATCAGTCCTCAGTAACAGTTGCTGACACTGAGACAGAAGCTGTTGAACAGCCGTCAATCAATAAAGTCAACTCATTACTCTCCAAACTTGACGGGTTTTACCAGGCTGCACTTGAGCATGAACAGGGCTACCGTGATGACCACGAAACCTGCACTGACATGCATGCGGAGGAAGATGATGTTGGTCATGGACGGGTAACTTCTCCTGATGAATGTGAGTCGATGACCGGCATGGACTTTGTCAGCATCATGACCGGGTTACAGGCATCATCCCACAACAACAGCAAGGACTAGCATTTAATCCGGCGTGGCAGCAGAGCAGCGGGATTAAAACTTCTTCCCGCAGGCATGAATCTGCATATGCTGGAAAGGAGTACAAATGACTAAACTCACACAATCTCAGATTGATATGGCTAACTCAACTGATCCAAGAAGGCTGATAGAAAGTCTGGGATATGTATGCAAAGGTAAGGAGCATGCTTTCAACGTTTACAGCTCCTCAAGTTCCAAAAGTGAGCTTTATAGAGTAGACCGGAATAGAAACACTGGTCGATACGTGTTCTGTGACAAACATGCCAGCCGAGGCGGTGACATTATCAAGCTGATTATGGAACTTTCAAACATGAAGTTCCCTGAAGTAATTAAGGCTCTTTGTCCTGATGCCATAACTGATAAGTCGGCGCTGTCTGAGTTTGTCAGTAAAAGAGCAGCTGAATCTGCTGTTCCGAAACCAGCATTGTATCCACGTATTCCTATGACAAGGGAGCAAGACAAGGTAGATGGGAGAAAGTACCTTACTGATATACGTGGGATAAGCGGCAAAACGCTTCAGATAGCTGAGCAGCAGGGATTTGTCAGATATATAAAAGGCGCGGTCTTATTTTGTGGCTTTGATGAGAGTGGGAAAGTCAGAAATGTAGCCAAAAGAGGGTACTTAAATACAGACATGAACCCTAAAACAAACTTCGCTAACAGCGACAAACAATTCGCAGGGCTGATAAAAGGAGACCCGAAGAGCGTATGGGTTGTTGAAGGCGGGGTTGATGCTCTGGCGTTAATTGATATGGCTTACATGCAGGGACATCCACAGCATCCAACCATCATCATATCCAATGGAGCAGGCGAGAAGAAATGGATTGATACGCCACACCTGTCCAGCATTATCAGGTCTGCTGAAAAGGTGACCATCGTATATGACAACGAAAAAGATGCCCAGGTGGAGGCCGGTACCAACCGGGCACACCAGGGTCAAAAGGAAAAGATAGAAGCTCTGATTCAAAGAGAAGTCAATACTTACAGACCGCCTGCCAAATATGGCAAGGACTTGGCGGATATGAATTTATGTAAAAAGAGAGGTATGGCTGTATCACAAACACCGCAGCCAACCAGGACCTGCAGCTTAGAACGTAGTTAAAGGAGTTTTTATGGTAGCTAAGGTACTTACCATCAGTAATGAAAAAGGCGGAGTAGGCAAGTCATTTCTTGCTGTGCAGACTGCCTTTTATGCCGCATATCAGTGCGGGTGCAAGACCCTCTTCATTGATCTTGACAGTCAGGCTAACGCCAGCAGAGTGTTGATCAAAAACGAGATGGTTACTTTGTCCAACATCAAGCCAGCTGATCTCTTCTTAACAGGTGAGGAGCGAGACATCAATCCAGAGGCAGAGATCGGTGGCGAAGAAAACAGCAATCTTCAGCTTATCTCAGCAATTAACTCAAAAGAAGAGCTAATCAGTCTTCAAGAGAATCAGGAAAGTGAGCTGATACAGATGTACTCTAACTTCGTTGAAGCAATAGGTGTCCTGAAGAGTCAGTTTGATCTTATTGTGATTGACAGTAACCCTAATGCGGATATCAGGAGCAACAGTGCTGTTGGCGTTGCTGACATCATCATCTCTCCAATCCAGCTCTACACAGAGTCGATCCAGGGTCTGGAAGGAATAGTAAATCGAGTCGGGCAGCTTAATAACACTGCGAGAGTTTATTTCATTCCAAACATGGTTGACCACTCGGAACTCCAGGTTCGGACTGCGGAGAAGCTGGTTGCAATGAACAAAGACATGCTACTGCCAATCCATGAGATAAGCGTAACCAGAAATGATGACCAGATTGTTATAGAGGAGTGTGAACTGCATTACGGCGTCATTAAAAGACGCAACTGTTTTGCAGTGGCTCAGGATATAGGCAAAGGAGTATGGATAGTAAATAACAATAAAAGTGGTTGGAGAGAAATCAGAAGGGTGTTGTTCACCATCATGGAGGCGATTGACGTTGACAAAGAGTTCTCTGCTGCAGATGAAGTTGTATTTTCACTTGAGAAGCTTAAGCAAGCACATCCAGATAAATGGAAGCGCCTGCTGAGACACCTTTGGATGTGTGGACATACTTTCGGCTTCACACTGCCTGGCTTGAGCCAGGGCGATGTACAAAACCTCATTGGCCTTAAAGAAACATCACCTATTTCATTAGTTAGCTAAGGAGTACCCATGGATTTATCAAAGTTGAATCTGGACAGAAAGGAAGTAGTAGAGCAAATAGAACTGTCCAAAATCATCAGAGACAGCAAACAGCCTCGTAAGGATTTTAACGAGGACAAAATGCAGGAGCTTGCTCGTGATATTGAAGCAAATGGCCTTTTGCAGCCTATTATTGTGCGAAAAGACAGCCTTCAGTACGTAATTATTGCAGGTGAAAGACGCTATCGGGCTTTCCAGCTTCTGGGCAAAGAGAAAATCCCGGCCATCGTCAGGAAAGTAGAAGACGACAGCAAAATCGGCTATCTGCAGATGAGTGAAAACATCAAGCGTGACGAACTTAAGTACTATGAAATTGCTGACTTCATAACCTCCCGTATTGAGCTGGGTGAAAAGAAGGGTGAGATAGCAGAGAAGCTTGGCATGAAAGCTCAACGTATCTCTGACTACCTTACCTGGTCAGAAGCCCCTGATTGGCTCAGGTCTTACAAGGAAAACTTCAAGACAATCCGCACATTTTCCGAGTTCGCTAAAGAGGCTGAAAAAAACGGCGAGGCACTCAAAGAGTTCATGGCCTTGCAGGCTGGTTTTAATGATGACAGTGCCGAGCTATTTACCAGTAGCACATTAAAGGCATTCAGAGAGAAGCTGTCATCTGGCGGCAGCGAAACCCCATATGAAAACAGCTCAAACGAGCATACGGCAGAGGCCGATGCAGAGCCAGCGGGGGAAAACTCTGGTTATGACAGCAGCTGGTACAGTGAAGAAGGAGTGGGGATGGGACATGACCCTCAGGAGGCAAGCGAGGGAGAAGACTCCTCCAGAGATGATGTTGATGACTATGAAGATGCATTTTCAAACAACGAAAGCAACTCTTCCCCGTCAGCCAGCTCTGATGACGGTGAGGGGCCAGACCTGGAACGCGAAGCCGATGAAATTCTGAGTAACGATGATGCAAAGACTCGATATCGCAAGCCACTCATCCTTGGTACTATTGATGGTAGAAATGTCGAGTTCCTCTACAAGGTAGTGATGCCAGACGGCTTTATCATGGTTAAGTTTGAGGACTCAGGCGAGGAAGAAGAGCGCCTTGCAGAGGAGATAAAGATAAATAGAGTAATAGAGGGGTAGCAAAGAGAAATTTCCCAATTGGGAAATTTTTAGGCTAGGGCAGGATAGGCAACCTGCGGAAAAGGGCGGCCTTTTCCTTATGGTTGCCCCCTGCACATCCGTGGGACACCAGGGCAGTCATCAACATGACTACTGCTGGTGTGTAAGACACTTTAGCTGGCTAAAGTCGCTACAAGTAGCGGTCACATAAAAGGATATGAAATGGGAGACTCTAAATCTAAAGAGCGCTTACGTCTTTCAGTGCAACTTGGTGAAGGTATGCATCGGCAGTTTGTTGAATATGCGTACAGCAAAAATAAAAAACCCAACACTCTGGCCAGAGAAATACTGACAAGGGCATTAAAGAACAATGAAGTTAAGGCAGAGCCCGCGCGTGAATCTTCCGATTCAGTAAGCCTTCATGTCAAACTGAACAGCGAAGAGGTAAGGGCCTTAGACTTTGTGGCTATGCATTACAACGTATCAAGGCCAAAGGCAGTACTTATCATAATCAGGGGAATGTTGATGGATATGCCGACATTCACCGGCGAAGATAGAGATGTTCTTTCAAGGTCCAATGTGGAGCTTAAGGCTATAGGTACCAACCTTAACCAGCTGGTAAAAGAGTTGAACTCTTTCCGAAAGCATCGCCTGCTTATAAACGAACATAACCTTAAAGAGGAAGTAGCTTATTTTAAAAAGCTAACGCATAACAGGTCTCTGGAGAAGTACATTAAGGAGCATGTAGAGGTCGTCAGACAGATGATTAAAAAAGCGGCTCGGAGGTTCTGAGTATGGATGTTGATAAAAATACGGCTATAAAAATAGCCCGGGAACATCGCGAGTATGTCAGAAGATTCAGAGAGGCTGAAAAGCTGATTAGCAGAGTACTTCCATATCCGGATGAGCCAGATATTTTTAAACCAATAAAAAGGGTCAAGCTAAGGAAGCAGGCGGGGGGAGGTGGTAGTTTCACATATCTCACCAGGGGCTCGGGATGGCGTTCAGGATGGGGGTACAGCTCGTCTAAATCTGCAAGCACCTCTGCCAGATCAGTCTCAGAAAAAAGGCGTAGCCGCACAGTAAATTCAAACTATCGTAAATCCCATATATATAAGAAAGGCACTGGGATTTCAGCAGTACAAAAGGCAAAAGGCATTGTCAACAGCTACAAGGAAGCTGTTATCAAGATAGACAGAGCTTCTAAAGGCATAAAAACTGCCAGTCATCTACATAAGGCCGCCAGCTACATTATTCGCAATGGAAAAGTGCTTCCTGAAGGTCCAGATGGTTCAACTCTATCAAAAGAGCGTTTATACGACCTTATAGACGAGTGGGCTAATGATATGGCTATAGCAGAGAGTAAGGACTCTATTGAGTACGATAATAACGCTCCAGCTGCAGCTCGCCGTTTTATCTTATCAGCGCCTCCGGGGACGAATCACGATGCTATGATGAGGACGGCACGACAATTTGGGCGGGAGTTCTTCGGGGAGAATGGTTTTGATTACGTATATGTTATGCATGCTAAGACTGAAGATACTCCTAATGAACCTGACCATCCACATGTCCATTTTCTTATCAAATCTGTTAACAATCAGGCGCAGAGACTTAACATTAGAAAAAAAGACCTGAAATTTATGAGAGAGCGTTTTGCGGCATTAGCAATGCTTAACGGCATATCAATGAATGCAACGGACCGCGCTGTAAGAGGTGTAGCGAGGTCAAATACTTCTATTGAAAAACACTATATAAACTTAAAGGCCAAAACAGTAAAAGAGGAGCCTGTGTGGACAAATGGTCAACTTGCTGCGAGAGCAAGGATTAAACAATCAGCAGACTCTGCAACCAGAGAGATGATTGAAATAGACGACCCCTCCATAAACAGCCTGGCTAAAGGGCTCCAAGAGCATTTCTCTACATTCTCGAACGAACTCCCGGACGAGATAAGTACAGGAGAATTTTATAAAAGCTTTATTGCAATGAAAAAGAAAGCAGCAAAGGAGAGCAAAAACATGAGGGAAAATACAGAGATTAGAAATAAAGAAAGTGCTCAATCTCAGGCTCAAAAATGGGCAATCGAGCGTCGAAAGAAAGAATTATCCCGCAGGGAAAAAGAAAGGCTGAGATAAGCGTTCTCCCCTGATCATGGCATGACAGCCGTACCAGCCCACAAAGTAATTCTTTTCCCGCCAGCTTAAAGCTACGACTGCTGCGGGAACCCTCCTGTCAGCACCAGCAGCACCATCCACCTTATACTTTTAGACAGGCAAGCTTAGTCAACAGCAGCCTTAAATTAATGAAGGCTCATCTTAGGGCCAACGGGTAAGAGGTGTACTGTAACTGACCAGCTTCGTGTCTTCCCGTGTCAGGATGTCAGTTCCACCAGAAAAAGAAAGCCCTGTACTCGGTTAAGAGCACAGGGCTTTCTTGTAGCGGCCATTTCTTGCCGGGCCAAGGTAGAGTTCTTTATGTTCTGAACTCTGGATAGCGCGAGCGATTATCTCCATCAGTACAGCGTAATAATTCTGGGTATCATTTTATTGCTCATATTAACCCCCTGGGATATAATAATGGGACAAGGGCATTGCCCTATTATTTTTGTTATGTGGCAGGCTAGGGCCTGCAGTTGAAACCCTACTTGAGGTTACACTCAGTAGGGTATTTTTTTATGCCTATAATATCAACTTAATAAATCTGCAGCAGCACACCCTCCTTATGCTTTTAGCCAGGCAAGCTTAATCAACAGTAGCCTTAACTTAACGAAGGGCTCCTCTTAGGGCCAACGGGAAAGAGGTGTATTGTAACTGACCAGCTTCGTGTCTTACCAGTGTCAGGATGCCAGTTCCACCAGAAAAATAAAGCCCTGCACTCGGTTAAGAGCACAGAGCTTCCTTGTAGCGGCAGCGGGCAGGCCTTAGAACGGTATGTCTTTTTCGTCAAATGACAGACTGGCCTTAGGTGTAGAAGTGTCCTTACTTATATTATTATCGATCAGGTTATCCATCCAATCCAGCCATGTAGCGTGAGCATCAGTAAGTGGCTTCGTTGGTTCATTATTTTCATTACTTACATTATTAGCTGGCTGTGTTTCCAGCTCTTTAAATTGATCCTCAGGAAGTACGTCCCGCTCAGGATTATAATTGCTTTTCAGAGCCTCAAGAGCCCTATGTCTGTTGAAGAGATTGCCTTTGTAATAGTACTGAGGGTTGACGGTGAGCTTCTTGCCATCCTTTATCACCACACCGTGCTTGATAAGCCTTTTAAGGGATTTAGAGAGTTTTGGCTGTTTAATACCAACTAATTCAGCGAGCTGCTGCTTAGTCATTTGAGGGACTTCGTTGCCGTAGTCCATGATATTGGTAAGCTTTGTTAACACACAGATATCAGTCTTTGTGATATCAGGAGTCTCAAGTAAGGCATCTAAAGAATCATAAAAAACATAACAGAATGACTCATAAGGTTGTAAGTTGTTTTTGAACATGTTGCTGTAGTCCATAATCTGAGTAATAGTGTCTACCACAAAGAAATCAGTCTTTGTGATATCCGAGGTGGGCTAAAATAATTGTTAATGTGTTATAATAAAGCCACTATATTTCATAGAATAAAAAGGTCCCACGGGAGGGGCCTTTTTTATTGGCTTTTTATGGAAAGGTATTTATTAGGATTTTAAAAAAGCCCTGGCTAATTGAGTCAGGGCTTTTTTATTTATTAATGAGAAACCAAGGTAAATACAGAAACTATCTTGTCAATTCCTTAGGCTTTGCACGAGTGCGTGTTGATTTATCTGGTGCGGTATTTTCAGGAGCAGTTGCTCTCTCTTGCTTCTCTTTTGCATTAGAGCCTAAAGTACGTTCTTCCTTTTGAACCAAATCAGAAGCTCTTGCAAGAGTCTCGCTTTTGATCCCCGCAGTTGCGGCATCCTCCCTGTTTGGTACTCGCTCTTCCTTAACTTTATCTTTAATAGGCTCGTGCTTAACATCTTTAACTGGGTCGAACTGCATTTGATACTTAAACTCTTTAAATGCATCATTGCTGATAAACACAGCCTCCCTTTGTCCCTCAGGAGTCTTCAGGAGATCGAGCCATTCTTTAGCAAATTGCTTATTTGCCTCAGAAATCTTACCTATAGAGGAGTCACCAATGCGTGACATGGTCATCTGATCGCCAATCTCTTTGATTAAAGCAACTCGAGACTCATGACTAAGCTTAGAATATTCATTCTTCGCGAACTCTCTTGGATTTGAGGCCTCATGGTCGGCCTTTGCAGAAGCGAACTGGCTTTGCCTGTCTGCGAAGGGCATATCATTCTTTTCAATTGGAGGAAGATTCAGGCCTTTAAACTGATTGGCATTAAAGACATTAAAATACTTGAATGTCAGTCTGCTCGATCCATCTCTATCCAGAATAAGCAGCTTTGTTGCTTTTTCTCCTTTCATTACAGTGCCACCAAGCTCTTTACCCTCATTGAAGGTAAGCCAGCGAGGATCATCATAACCTTTCTCTCCGGACACCATTTTCAACATAACATTGTTACTTCCACCATAGGGGTAACCAGTTTTTGGGTTAAATGGCTCTTCCATACTGTTTTTGGAGAATGGCAGGTTATCGTTTTCGATAGCGTAACTGAGTTTTTTTGCAAACTCCGCAATAGCTTCCTGAGTTTTGTTTTCCTGAGTTGTTTCTAAATTAGTATCGCTCATACTTAGTTTCTCCTGAGTTAAGAGCAAATATTGTCAACTGCATAGGCAATTTCCTGAGCTCTCTGATTAAGCTCCCAGTCGGCAAGACACTCCTCCTTGTACTGATCAGGATAGATATCGAAATCGGAGAAGAGCTTTTCATACTGCTCGCCTTCAACCTTTACTCCCACAAATGCTTCTTCATCCTTATCCATCCTCAATCTTGCACTTTCAGCAAGAATCATGATGCTTGTCTGCTGGATTACAGCTTCCTGCATAGGGGTGTATTCTCTTTTAATTGGCATGTGTACCTCACTAATGACTAGATTAAAAAACGCAGCCTAAATGGTTCTGTCAGGCTGCACAACGTGTTAAAAGTGTCAGCTATTATCCACAAACTGATAGTACTGACCGACATATCCGAGTATAAGTGTTGCTCCTGCAGGTCCAGATCTATTTTTCTCTACAATTACCTGAACCTGATTAGAGTCATTGCTCTCTTTATGCAATAAAAGCATAACATCTGAGGCTCTGTGAATACCTGTAGAGCCAGCTATATTTTGTGCTGTTGGTGTGGTATTACGCCTGTCGACTGACAAGCCAACCTGAGAAAGAATAAGAATTGGAACATCATATTCTCTCGCAATATTCTTTAATGCATAGCAGACATCATTATAGATTTTAGGGAGATTCTCAAAATCATTCGGTTCTGATGTCATTCTCATTAACTGTACATAATCAATTATTACCAGAGATGGGGGGGCTCCAGTAGTAGAAATTGAGTTGCGGACATACCTCCTTATATCATTAGGCGTGGTTATGGCCTTTTTAGGAGTTATGACATTGAGAAGACTATAGTTTTCAGAAGAGTCAGAGGCATTCTCAGGCTTACGTTCGTATGACTTAATTCTTTGAATTGCCTTAGCCCAATTAGAGGAAGACACAGATGACATGTCTCTTCGCTGTATAAGCCGGTAATCAATCTGACCAACAGAGCTGATTAGACGATAGAACACCTCGTCCATGCTTAACTCAAGGCTGACAAAAAGGACCTCGCCTTTATTTTCAGGTTTGGCCATATTGTGATCAGCAATGTTTAATGCAAAGGCAGTCTTTCCAACACCTGGTCTGGCAGCCAGAGTGTTGAGTGTCCCTGGTACAAAAGCAATGTAGTCATCAAGCTTTTTGAAACCTGTAGGAATCAGCCTTGGAGCTTCTACCTCCTGTAGTCTTCTAAGAGAGTCTACCAGCTCAATTACACCACCTGATTCAAGTGGGGTTTCAGAATTGCTTGTTTTGATAGCCTCCAACCTGTCTTCAGTCTGCTGAATAACTTCATCTAGATTGCGTCCATTAAGTTCAATAGTATCGTGTCGGAGTGATTCTGAAGATTGGATTAGGTTTCGTCTTAAAGATAGCTTTTTAATGCTTTTAGCAATCTCAATTACAGCAGATTCAGGAAAAATTTGACATATCAGGATAGATGAAAGAAATGAATTGTTAGAAAACAACTTTGCTGGGTGTTTTTCTGTAATAAACATTTGGAACGTCGTCGTGTTAAGTTGTTCTACCCCCGTAGACTCTGCAAAGTTATTTATCTCCTCAAAAAATAAACCTGCCTTTTCTCCAGCAAAGTCATCTTTATTTAGATTCAACTTTAAATAGTCGGCGTTATTAAGTAACGAAGGTGAGTTAAGAACATTGCAGAGAAACGTTTTCTCTGCCTCTATATTTACAAGAGTGGCAGATACGTTGACATTAGCGGAATTCTGCTTGTTGTGAAATAGAAACATGGCTATATCTCATAGAAACTATGGTTAATGATCGGATGAATCAAAGTGGTGGACGGGGCTACTTTGGATTCATGTTGATGGCGTGGGCATCTGTGGAATTGCACTTGTGGCGAGGCCGCATCATGAACAGCTCGCGTAAGCTGCATAAGTGCTGCTCGCTAATCAGTGATTGGCAGACGGGAAAGAGCGTAAGGTTAACTGCTGGGCTGCAGTAGAAGAGGTTCTTAAAGGTGGGGGGAACTTCGATCGGGCAGTCATATTTCATAGATTAGACCTGTGAGGACATAGGGCCTGCGAAAAGCGATACGTATCTGTTGCGTAAGGCTTTAGTAATTTATACGTATAAAACGGGAACCAAATTGGTAGCGACAGCATAAGTTGACTATTCGTGATTCTTGATCAAAGCACTCTGCTGCGGCAGGCTGTATCCATTATTTATGCATAAACCTTTGATGCGAATTGGATTTTCTAAATGTGAACCGGCTCAGAGCTCTTGCTCCCATAAGTCACTGCGCCGCATATTTATAGGGTTTATGCTTCTGATTGTGTGGGTACTAATCTCAGATACAAATGCTAGAGAGATTGGACGAAGTGAATTTGAGCAGCTTGCCAGCAAGTGTGCACCAGAGATAGCGCCCGACACTATGGCATCTGTCATTGAAATTGAGAGCGGTTTTAGACCATATGCCATTGCTGTAGTAAATGGTCCGTCTTTTTACCCGGAAACATATGAAGAGGCCCTGTTAAAGATCAACGAGATTGCAACGCAGAATGTATCTTTCTCCGTTGGCCTTGGGCAGATCAATAACAGGAACTTTGAAAGGATGGGAGTAACACCTGAGCAGATGCTTGACCCGTGCTTCAACATTAAAGCCTCTGCTCAAGTGCTGGGGGAATGCTACAGACGTGCGATAAAAGAGCATGACAGTCAGTCAGACAGTCTGAAAGCAGCTCTTTCCTGTTATTACTCAGGAAATTTCATAACAGGGATTAAAGAAGGGTATGTGGATAAGGTGGTTAGAAAAGGAAAGGAGAGAGTACCTTCGATCAAAATAATTCAAGATTTTAATGATAAGCCACAGAGGCCTCTGCTGGAGCAAGCCAGCCAGCCCTCTGGTTTGATTTTGTAGAATTTTTTATACGCAAAACCTGCATATACATAAGTGTTCGTTGTATGAGAAACTCACATATAGTTGTAGTTCTCCGCATAAATCATAGTGTTCAGGTAGTACGTCTAAGATATTCAATCATTACAGACAACATACGCAAATACGAATCGAACTCATTTTTCAGGAGATTTGAGATGATACGCAATTTATACGCAAAAAATTCACTTTTAGTTATTGGTGCATTACTGTCCTCACCGGCTGCTTTTGCTGCTTCCGGAGGAAGCGGCGCTAATGTAGAAAGCATGTTTCAGCAAATTCTTGACATTCTTCAGGGTGTATCGGTTGTCGTAGTTACTGTAGCCGTAATCTGGGCTGGCTATAAGACCTTATTCAAGGGTGCAGGCCTTATGGAGGTTGCCGGTCCATTAATGGGTGCAATCCTCATTGGCGCAGCTCCTTGGCTGGCTCAAATTCTTGTAGGGTAATATGGTTCAGAAGACACCTTTATTTAAAGGAGCTACGCGCCCAGCCTGTGTATGGGGAATACCTATTAAACCCTTTCTTGGATGTTGCGGGGTATGCCTTCTTCTCGCATTCTGGATATACATGCCGCTGCTGCTCCTGGCGCCGCCTATTCTATTTGTGATGAGGCAGATAGCCATAAATGACGATCAGAAGTTCAGACAGCTTTTCTTAAGCTTTCGTACCAACTTCCTTGGGAGTGGAAATAAGCTCCACTGGAAAGGTGTTTCATCCTTTGGTCCAAGTATTTACAGTGACCAGATTAAGAAAAAGCTATACAAGAAATAATTTATGCAGGTGCCTGTAAGGGCACCTGCTCATATCACATAAAAGACCAGCATATTGCAGAGATTTTAGAATCTGCTCTTGACAAGTACCTTGAAAGAACCTGTCGCTGAAAGCTCACATTCAGGCAGGCCGGAGAGGAAGATTATGACAGTTCCAGAAAAAACACCTGTCAAAGAAATCATGGACCGTTTAAAGGAGCAGTCTGAGAACAGCCCTTTGGTTTGCAGAAGTAAAGGGCACTCTAAGAGTATTACTGGCATACAACAACAGATAATCGACTCTATCGAAGCCAGAATTGCTCAACACTCGGCTAAATCTCGTGGAAATAAAGACTCGCCTGCTGCAATCATATCCTCCCGCCTGCAAAGGCAACTTGAGCAGGGGGCGATAGTTAAAAGAAGCATGAGTGCTAAGAGTAATGAATCGAGAGAAAGGTAGATAAACTTGGTAGGAAATTAAAGAATGGGTGCATCCAATTTTAAAGAAAGTATTGACATGATGCGAGCAGAGGGGGCGATCAATAATTTTATTCCCTTGTCTTCTGTAGTTGCACCTGGCGTTGTTATGGGCAGGGATGGTGAGCTTATCAGCTCCTTCATTGCAAAAGGTATTACTTTTGAGACAGCTGATGATATAGAAATTGACCAGGGAATTAACAACCTAAACATCCTGTACAGAACTATTTCTAACAGCAATTATGCCCTCCAGCTGCACCGCCTCCGCAGGCCCATGCAGGATGAGCTTAACTGCTGTTCAGAAAAGGGATTTGCTCATGAGTTATCAAAAAAGTATAACGAAACAATCGGCAAATCTCGTCTGGTGGCTACTGAGCTCTACCTTACCCTCATAATGAAAAGAAGAGGTAAGCTGACTTCCAAATACAGGTCTAAGGATGAAATTGAAGCTGATATAGCAAAGCAACTTGAAGAGTTTGAAAATGTCTCCTCGCAATTTCAAAGATCATTGAGCAGATTTGACGTGGTAAAGCTTGGAGAGTATGAGTCAAACGGTAAATTATATTCGGATCAGCTTGCATTTTATAACTTTCTTCTTACAGGTAAGATGCAGCCTGTAAGAGTTCCTTATGCTCCATTGCATGAGGCTTTAGGTGCAGTACAGATTTTTGCCGGTGCTGATACCCTTGAAATCCAAACAGCAGATAGTAAGGCATTTGCTCAGTGTATTGAGTTAAAAGACTATACACAAGATACCTTTTCAGGAATTCTTGATGGTCTTCTTTATCCTGATAAATCACATGTTAAGCCTTATGTTTTTATTGAGACGCAGACATTCTGCTTCCTCTCCAAAGTAGAGGGACAGAAATTTCTGCAGATTCAACAGAAACAGCTGCTCGCATCTAATGATGCTGGTGTAAGCCAGATACAGGCAATGGACGAGGCTATCGACGGAGTTATCAATGGCGACTTCTCCATAGGAGAGTACTCATACAGCCTTATGGTATTTGGAGATTCTGTTGATATTGTCAAACAGAATACTCAGGATGCGGTTAAGAAGCTTCAGGACGAGGGTTTCCTTCCTATCGTGTCTACACTGGCTTTACCAGCTGCCTTCTTCTCTCAGTTACCTTGTAACTTTGACTATCGACCTCGTATTGCCAGAATTACCTCGAAGAACTTTGCTCACCTGGCACCCCTTCATAACTTCGACTCGGGTAAGCGTAATGGAAACCCATGGGGCGAGGCACTCGCGCTTCTGACAACTCCTTCCGACCAGCCCTACTACTTTAATTTCCACACTTCACCTGCTGGCGAAGACTCCTTTGATAAGAAGACACTTGCCAACACAACCATTATTGGTACATCCGGCTCCGGAAAAACCGTGTTATTGAACTTCCTGATTGCAATGGCACAGAAGTACCATAATGATGGCTATAAACTCACAACTGTCTTTTTTGATAAGGACTGTGGTGCAGAGATTGCCATCAGAGCAATGAAAGGCGGCTATCTTTCAGTTAAGAATGGTATTCCAACTGGATTTAATCCTTTTTATCTGGAGAAGACAGAGGCAAACATTCAGTTTCTCATCTCCTTCATGAAGCTGCTGATAAAAATGGATGAGCAGCCTATTTTAATCAGTGACGAGCTGGCTCTTACAGAAGCAGTGCGTGCTGTTATGGATATGCCACGTGAATTAAGGCGTATAGGTATCATCCCGCAGTTTCTGCCTCAGGGTCTTACCAAGGAAGAAAAAGAGAACTCTTTGGCAAAACGCCTTTACCGATGGATTGGCAATGGTGATCTTGCATGGGTGTTTGATAACCCTGTAGATACTTTAGATTTCGACAGATACCCTAATTTTGGTATTGATGGTACAGACTTCCTTGATAATCCTCAGGTGAGGACTCCGCTGGGTTTCTATCTGCTGTACAGGATGGAAAGTGTACTTGACGGCCGCCGCTTCTTCTTTGTAATGGATGAGTTCTGGAAGTGGCTTCTGGATGATGCATTCAGTGACTTTGCCTTCAACAAGCTTAAGACCATTAGAAAGCAAAACGGATTCGGTGTTTTCGCCACCCAGTCACCATCAGATGTTATCTCCAGCCCGATTGCAAAAGCTGTAATTGAGCAGTCAGCAACGCAGATATTCCTGCCGAATCCAAGAGCTGACAGGGATGATTATATAAACGGATTTAAGGTAACTCCGTCCGAGTTCTATCTTATTTCTCAGCTTGGCGAAGACTCCCGTCTTATGTTGATTAAGCAGGGCCATAAATCCGTGGTTTGCAGGCTTGATCTTTCTGCGTTCCGTAAGGAGCTGAAGATACTCTCCGGCTCTACAGATAATATCCTTCTTGTCGAAGAGCTCATCAAACAATACGGTGAAGCCCCGGATAATTGGCTACCTCACTTCTATGAAAACAACAAATAGGAGAATCATTATGAAGCTTAAAAAACTTGCTGCCGCAGTAGTTGTCTCGGCATCCCTGTCACTCTCCTCCCCGCAAGCCAGTGCTGACGGTATTCCTACCCTAGACCTTTCGGCTATTGCACATATGGTTGATCAGCTTAACCAAATGAAGGCTCAGTATGCAATGCTTGAGTCTCAATACAAACAGCTTCAGGCTATGACTGAAAAACTCGAGGGCTATAGCGGTACCGGTGAAGACATAATGATGAATGTACTCGAGCAAGTATTTCCTGAAATTGCAGATGTAATATCTGATCTGGAAAACGGCCAATATCCTGACAGGATTGATGAAATATTCAAAGAAAAAGGCTTTGATAAAGCCTGCACTATCAATGGGTTTGCTGGTCCAGACAAAAGTTTATGTGAGCAGCATTATAAAACTATTGCAGCAACAAGATACCTTTTTGAGGAGAGCGCTAAAAATGCCAACAAGCAATCTTTAGAGCTCACGCGTCTTGCTGATGAAGTAAAGAATGCCAAAAGCGTGAAAGATGTCGCAGATTTACAAATACGCATCTCCGAGAAACAGGGACAAATTCAACTAGCTCAGTTTAAAGCTGATCAGTTAGCTCGCCAGATTGACGCAGAAAGAGAGGCAAGAGCAGAGCGTGTTGGTAATCAGCTGCGCGATGAGCTATTTCGTAGTTACAGGAATACAAACTAGGATCTGATATGGATGCATTTTCAAATTTTGGTGCAGAAATACAGCTGCTTATTTCTGATTACGGTTCTAAAGTAAGCTCATCGCTAATAGACTTACTGACTCCAGTAATTTCAACTGGCATTGTACTGTTTTTTACTGCACGAGGATTTCTTGTACTTAGTGGCAGAGCTCAGGGCACAATCCCTGATGTTATTGTTGATGCCGGAAAAATTAGCTTAATAGCTTTTTTCGCCCTTACAGGCGGTAATTACCTCTCATATGCTGTGAGTTCAATGCAGGGACTTGAGACCTTTCTGGCAAAAGTTTTAAGTGATGGAACAGAGACTAGCCCTTGGGGCGTTATTGATAAATTCTTCCAGCGAACATATGAATCATGGCAGGCAATGGAGGATTATACGTCCTCAAAGTATTCTGGATTTGACTACATTAGGCATGCTGATGTTACCCTCCCTTTATTGGGAGTTGCCGGAGCCTTTCTTGCTGCAGGTACAATTTTATGCATTGTTATAGCATTACTGCTGGTAATCGCTAATTTTTCATTTGCATTAATGGTTGGCTTTGGTCCGTTATTCATATGCATGTTAATGTTTCCAGTTACCCGTTCATGGTTTGATGGATGGTTTAGGACAACTATCAACACCCTTTTTGTCGGTATATTTGCTAATGCAATTGCTGTTTTATCGGACACTGTATTAAAGAGTTACACATCTAAAATATTTAGTCTTGTAACATCCGGTTCTAAAACAAGCGCCGGTCAAATTATTCAAGAAGTCCTTATCTTTATATGTATTATTATTGCTATTATCTACCTTGTAAAAAATGTAAATAATCTGGCAAGTTCGTTAACCGGTGGCTCTCAGCTTGCTGTTCCAAACGCGCGCGATTTCACTCAGGCTTCTAGAGATTTATCTAACATTTCTAAGAATCTGAGCAAAGGATTAGGAGGGGCAGTTGGCGCAGGCGGAAAGGTACTTGGTGCTACAGGCAGATCTATAGCTAAAAGAGGTACTAATGCAGACGGAGAGAAAGAGTGGCAGGCTGGATGGGCAACTAAAACTGCAGGATGGGCAGCAGGACATGTTGTAAATAGCATTTCAACGGGATTAGGGGGGCCTCAGTTGTTCCATAGAAATGCCAAATCCTCATCAGATTCCTCAAAAGATGAATCCAGCACAACCCCTTTGGCAACTAGTATTAACAGGGGCGGTACCGGTGGAGGTGCAGCTAATGACGAAAGCAGCTTTAACTCCAGTCCTTCGACGAGCTTACAAAATCACATACGAGGCAGCTGGGGACTTGGATCAAGTAATAAGAATGACAAAGCTTCATAGACTGGCTGACACCACAGCAAGATAAGCATCCATCCCCGCAAGCCATGACAAAACAGCATTTGCCGCTGCTGCTGGCTCAAGCTGCAGCGGTCAGTGCAAACATCAAAACGCTAACTTCAAACAGGAAATTTGATATGACCTCTTCAGATACAAGATTAGAAGACAAGGAAATTCAAACCCATAACGACCTCTGCTTGACTCGCTTCTTGGTTTCAAATTATGCCGATTTTAATAGATATGGTATGAACCAAAATGTTGTGTTTGGAGATATTGGTCTTGAATACAATTCTTTAGATAAGAACTTTTTTAAATATTTTAAAGATGAGCTTAAGACACATGACGTCTTTGGCGAGCCTGATTTGGCTACTCCATCATTTCATTTAGATGATGACATGATGCATATTGCTTTTTCGTTATCTACATTTGATGGTAAAGAGCATAAAGACTTCCTTAAAAGAGCCAATAATCTTATTGAACAGATGCCGGAGGAAGTAGATAAGTTCTGCCAGGCATATGGACATAATTCATTTAATCCTGATAACCCAAATGCTCCGGTTACTCCAGAAAGGCTTCAAGATGCAAGAAAAGGCTGGTTTTTTATTACTGAAGAATGCAGACAGATGGCCATGCTTGATACCCTTTTGGACAGATATGGCCAAAATTTTGTTCGTGCAGCAACAGAAGTAATGGACGGCCTTGATAACGATAAACCAATGCGCAATGAAGATTGCTCGCGTATCAGATCCATTGAGAACGTTGGTGAAATCTTTGCTGCAAAGGCAACTGAGGTCGAAAAACAGATAGACATTAGATATGCTGCTTTTAACGACATTCCTGCTCATGAAACTCAGGGGTTTGCCGATTTTAAAACAGATCCTGTTGCTGCTTTTGAACGCATTAACAAAACTGTAGGAGGTTCCAGCGAACTACTTGAAGTCTCCCTGAAAAATCTAACCAGTAAGAATGCTACAGAAGATGATAAAAAGTCTGTCAAGTACTTAGAGGACCTTTTATTATCATATGCTCGTCATGATGTTGACCGACCATCGGCAGAGCCTGGTCTGAAGAATAATGTAGATTTTGATTACCGTACTCTTCAGGTCTATGAAAATACTAAAGAGTTTCTGCAGGAAAGACGTCTGGAAAGAACTGCCGAAAAGGGCTCAGCCACTCAAGAGATTACTTCCTTCAGCGAATTAGCTAAATCAATTGCCAGCAGAGCTGATAATGCACAATCTGGAAAATCAGTATCATCAAAGCAAGAGTCCAAATTAGCAAGATAAGTCCAGGACTTGAAGTGCAGACAAAGCCACCTCCTCCCGCAGGCAGTGAAGAATACCTTCATTCATTTAAAGGAAGTTACCACTGCTGCAGCTGGCGCAGCTACAGAAGTCTGCTGCTGGACAGGATGGCAGGCGGGAAAGAATCGCCCGCAAGCCATAACGAGGCTATAGCCCTAAGATATATATAGAAGCTGCTACTACTTGAGAAGCAGCTTCTTCTGTATGAGTTAGAGGTTATTTATGAGACCTGTTTATTTTGATATTGACACTTTAAAAGAAAATAAGACGTTTCAAAATTTCGCTAAGGAGGCTTTGGACAACTCTCCAGAGCTTTCTTACTTAAAAGGATTAAAAGATACAGATACTTATAAGAGTTTTCCTGATGAAAAATTTCTCAATAAGTTAGGTGACGCTGCTGCTGGCTACATCGTCAATACTGAAGATGGTATTGAAACACTACCCTATGATCACTTTAGTATTCATAGAATAGAGAATATTGCTACATGGAGAGATTTAGAAGCAAAAAAACATCTCGGTCTTAATAATTATCAGGATCTTGTTGACAGATATCCTATAGATTTACCCTCTGTGCAAGCTGATGAGAGAGGAAGACAAATTGAGGCGGATACTTTAACGCCTAGCGGGTATTTGATTGATAAGGCAGTTGAAGACTGGATGAATATCACGAATCAACTGATTGTGGATGCTGCAAAGGGTCATTTCAAAGATATTTTTGGGGACTTTATTATATATCTCTCCGCAAAAAGTCCACCTCTAACTGAATTAACAGATAAGCGAGATGAGCATGGATTTCCAACTTACTATCGCGATAGGGTTGAAACAATGGGAGAGGCCGGCCTTCATCTTCCAATGAAGAGCATTTCTTCATTAAAACGTGAGCTTGTTTTAATGTTTGCTGAATGTGATGCAAATGTCGCTAAAATTACTGGAGAGTTTACTGACCCATACAAGCTTTTAGAGCCGGGCAAAACCAGGACAGATACCGATAATGTACTGGCAGAGGTTTTTGATAAGGCTGGAATTAGACCGACTGTAGTTGAAGATTTATCAAAGGGTACAAATGACTCTAAATCTTCTAAACCCCTAAATTCAAATAGTGGCAGAACCCGTACTTATCTTAAAGAGTGCTTTACTGCTTATTTTAAGGAGAATGCCGGGCTTTACAGGAATGAGGACAACAGGGAAAAGCATGACTCCAGGATTGCCAGTTTCAGTGACCTCGCGCAAGCTATTGTAGATAAGAAGTTTGGAGGGGCTGACAAGTCTGATGTGGTACAGCCAGCGTCAAGTAGAGAAAGGTAAAGACAGAGCGGTTATGTTTAACAGGTTTGGCTATGCTGGGAAGCCCCTGCTGAAAGAACATATGTATTGAGTGATTTTATATGTTTACATTAAATGATATTTACAATGATGATGCTCGTACCTGTATTAATGATTACGTTTCAAAAAGAATTGACATTGTTAAGAACTTCAGGAAGGAAGTCCTGGATTCTATCAACTGCGGGGCAAAGCCTTTTGCTTTTATTGATGTGCAGCACAACCATAAGTTAGCAGGACAAGATACTGTTTTAAAAGCAAACATGCGACGCGTGTCAACGATGGAGCGTTAATGTTTGCAGTTCAATATCTGGGATAGTTAGGTCAAGGGTGGTAATGCTCTGCATTTACCGCCCTTTTATTACATAATGCATATAGTAAATGTAAGGAGTTGTTTGTGCATTGGCAAATGCCTGACGACTCCTTTTATGTCTACGCTACCTGACATAACCAAAGATGTGATATCTGATACAAACCGGAGCAATCACGTAATTATATCAGCCGTTTAAAACTCAGAAACATTGATTAATAGTCGGTATATGAAATACAATAACAAGCATAAGGTTATTTTCTTTTCGTAAGCACGGTAATTAAAAATGAATAAACTACCACCAGAAACGCAGGAGGCTTTTGAGAAGCTTGCTGTGTACAACAAGGCCTTATTATTCTTAAGTTCATGCGCTCTTGAAAGAATTAAGAACGATCATGCTGCTTTCAAGATGTTTACAAGGTATGTGGCTGACACAGATGTAACAACGCTTCTTGCCGATTACAAAGAGGGTGTACTGAGTGAAGAAGAGTCGACAGAATTACGTAAATTACTGGCCGATTTTGAGATTGATATGAGAGCTCTTGATGCTAATGGTATTGTCTATTAATTCGACCAGTCTGAATTTTTTGGCATAAATTAGTGCAGAGCTAATAATGGCTCTGCTTTTTTACAACATGTATATACGTAATTAAGGAGCTTAAATTGATTAAGATGTTGATACCGTTTATTTTTCTGGCAGGTATTGCCGTAGCTGGTTGTTCAACTTCCCCTCCACCACCACCTCCTGAACCGGAGGGTGACAAGGTTGACATAAATCCGGTTGAATTCCAGCAGCAGTACAACAACTTTCTATGAGTATGACATATGGGTATTTTCACTAAAGGTCAAAAGAATATCGAAGAGGTCTCCTCCCCGCAGGCTTTACCTTCTGTCTCAGACAATGGAAGAGATATTATTAAAAGTGGTTACACATGGGAGACTTCACGACTTCATGAAGTTTACAAGTCAGAGCAGAGAGCATGGACTGTTGCCAAAGTGATGGGAGCAGGTTTCGTGCTGTCCTGTATCAGCATTATGTTGCTTATGCCTCTTAAGACTGTTGTCCCGTACGTTATTAAGGTAGACAACAGTACTGGCATGAGTGAGATCCTGAAAATCGCAAACAAGCGAGACATACCAGCCAGTGAAATGATGCATAAATACTGGCTTTCTCAATATGTTCTGGCAAGAGAAACATATGATTGGAGAACCCTGAATCAGGAATATACTAAAGTACGTGAACTGAGCCTGCCGAATGTGTTTCAACCATACAGTTCACAGTTTGGAACTCATGAGGACAGTATAGAGGTTCGTCTTAAAGACAACTATCGTATTCTTGTCAAGCTTAATTCTATCGTTATCAATTCTGACTCAATTGCTACTATACGTTTTGTTAAAACTGTCTTTAATAACAAAACTAATACTGAGGAGAGTTCTCAAACATGGACAGCAACTATCGGATTTGAGTACTTCCCTACATATGAAGTCAAAGAAGAGAATCGCCTGATTAATCCATTCGGATTTAAAGTTACTTCATACAGAGTTGACCCTGAAATAAGTGGAGTTAAGTAATGCTGAGACTAAATACTATTATTGCAGCCTGCTCCACTGTACTGGCTCTTTCTTCCCATTCAGCTGTTGCTCTACAGGTACCAGAGCGATCTGCACTGGACCATAGAATTCAGCACATAAAGTACTCTGATCAGAATGTTACCAGGATCAATGCAGCTAACGGCTTTATCACTACCGTTATCTTTGCCCCCGGAGAGAAAGTAGTTAACTACGGCTCTGGATACTCCACTGCATGGGAGTTTGCGACTGCTGAAAATCAGTTCTTTCTTAAGCCTAAAGATAAGGAGGGAACGACAAATCTTGTTATAGTCACTAACAAACGCATTTATAACTTCGATGTTTATCTGGTCAATGACAGCAAAAAGGCCACTTATAAACTTACTTTTAAATACCCGGAAGAAAATAAAAGCCTCTCTGAGCAGGAGATGAAGAAGAACAGATTGAAAGAGGCGCTGAAAAAGCCAGACCCTAATATTGATACCAACCCTCATCTTAAGAACTGCTATTACTCAATGAATTTTGGTACCACTAAAGGGTCAAGACATATTGCTCCTGTAATGGCTTTTGATGATGGCCTTTTTACCTATTTCAAATTTAAGCCTAATACCGATTTTCCTGCAGTGTACAGCGTCAGCTCTGATGGTGAAGCTCTGTTGAACAGCCATATTGAGAACAACACTCTAATTATTCACGGTGTGTACCCTGAGTATCGTTTTCGAGCTGGTGCCGATGTTGTGGGCGTCTATAACGAGCACTTCGATAAAGGTCTGGTTCACACATCTACAAGGCATGACAGCACTGTTGAAACTAACAGCACTGTAAACGGCGTTTCAAGGACAATCGTGGAATAACTTATATGAGTGATGTTAATAAGGATCAGGAGGCTGCCAGCTCCAAGTCCAATGGGGTGCCTTCTGTAGCTGGCCGTCCAAAGGCTGCCAGGGGATTGAAATTGGTTTTGATCTGTGTTGCTTTACTTCTCCTGGTCGCGGTTATCGCCTGGGCTACCCATATGAAAGGCTGGTGGGGCACTACCTCGATTGAGGAGGCTGCAGAGAAAAATTCTGACGCCAACACTGCAGGTCTAACTGCAACTAATAGTTTGACCCGTGTTAATGTCAAGGACATTCATCCAGATCCGGAACCGGAGCCAAAACCAGAGCCTGCTGAAACAGCACAGCAGGCTACAGCCAAAAAGGAGCTGCCAATGCCATTGCCAATGCCTGCTCCTGAAACAGCCAATATTGGCCCTGATGGTAAACCAATACCAACACTTGAAGAGCTTAAGTTTGCAGCACCAATGATGGGTACTATAGATTCTGCTGAAGCTGCTGTAAGGCCTGCTGGTGGATACCCTGGAGCTGCCTCAGCTGTTCCTCCTGTTCCAGCGGTACCAGGTGCCGGAGCATTACCGGCTCCTGCAACACCTTCATTGAGCTCAATGATGGACTCTGTATCAACCCCTTCCAAGACAGCCAGACTGATCAAAAACCAGAGCCTGACTCTTTCTAAAGGAACTGTTATTGAATGTATTCTGGAGACCAGAGTAGATACTACAGTTCCAGGTATGACCACCTGTGTTGTACCACGCAATATTTACTCAATGGATGGAAGAACACTTCTCATTGAAAAGGGTACTAAAGCGATAGGTGAATATCAGGGCGCTGTACAGAACGGTCTTGCCCGTATTTTTATGTTGTGGACTGAGTTACGTACCCCTAAAGGTGTTTCAATAGCAATTAACTCCCCTACAACAGATAATCTTGGCGGAGCTGGTATGGGTGGTGCTGTAGATTTTCACTGGTGGGAACGATTCGGCAATGCCCTTCTGTTTTCTATGGTGTCGGATGGTTTCCAGTATGTAGTTAATACAGCTAATCGCAATAGTAACAATGGTGATGTAACATACAACAATACCACTGATGGAATTGATGAAATTATTAAAGAGGCGATGGCTCAAAGTGGCAATATTCCTCCTACCTTGATTAAAAACCAGGGAGAAAGAGTAGCCATTTTTGTCGCTCGTGATCTTAATTTCTCAAACGTTTACAACCTCTCTCTTTCAGATAAGTAGCAGCTCTGTCTTTCCTGCTCATCTGAAATATCATTTTCTTAAGGATTATATATGTCCCGTGTTATGACCAAAGAATCAATTAACCAGAAGATTGTAGCTCTCAAGGAAAAGGAAGCTCGCTTCCGCGCTCGTGCTGATGAGATTGCCAAACAGATTGTGCAACTCAACAACAAGCTTAATGACGTTGATGCAAAGCGTATTTATGATGCCCTCAAGAACTCAGATAAAAGTGTCGAAGAGGTACTGAATTTTATGGGAGTACCATTAGATTATGACTCTGAGTTTAACGAGGACGCAGAGGGCGAGGAGGGTGATAACGAACATGAATAAGCCCGCAATCGAACTCCCAGGCTCTCCAGCGGCAGCCAAACGTACTGCCGTTGATTACATGCTTGCGCCTCTGCATGAATTTTTTAACGATCCGTCCATTACAGAAATCTGCATTAATGAACCTTATATCGTCTTTGTGGAGAAGAGTGGTCGTTGGGAGCAGCATCGCGTAGATGCTCTGAGCTACGACTTTCTTAAACGTATGGGTGTGGCTGTTGCCACTTATGCCAACACCATGTTCAGCGATGCGTCACCAGTTGTATCTGCTGTTCTTCCAAATGGTGAACGTTCACAGTTTGTTATGCCTCCTGCCTGTAAGGATGACACTGTATCAGTAACAATCAGAAAGCCAGGTAAGACTGTCAGAGCTATGGATGACTATATTTCTGGCAGCTTCTTTGATCATATTGTTCCTGTTCAGGAGATGAATGATGTAGACGCCAACCTCTGCAACATGTATCACCAGGCAATGATTTGCAACGACCCTGAGGAAAAGGCCAGATTAAGGGCCAATTTCCTTATCAAATCAGTTGAAATGGGTAAGAACATCGTTATTGCAGGTGAGACTGGTTCAGGTAAGACCACCTTCATGAAGGCTCTTATGCAGGCTATCCCAGTTGAAGAACGCATTATTACTATCGAAGATGTTCCTGAACTCATGTGGGGCCTGCCTAACCACAAGAACCAGGTAAACCTGTTATACCCGTCAGAAGCAACAGAGAGCAGCACCATTACTGCTGCTTCCCTTATGAGGTCCTGTCTGCGTATGAAGCCAGACCGTATTCTGCTTGCAGAGTTACGTGGCGGTGAGACGTTTGACTTTCTGAATGTGTGCCTCTCAGGCCATGGCGGAACAATTACCAGCTGTCATGCCGGTACGTGTAAAGGAGTGTTTGATTATCTTGGACTCAAGGTAATGCAGTCTCCGGTGGGACAGTCTTTACCATTTGATGTCATTATGAAGCTTCTGTCGGATGTTCTTGACATTGTTGTATGTATTCATAATGACAAGAAGAACGGGCGAGGACGCCATATTACAGAGCTCTTCTTTAATACTTACGAGCAATTAAATAAGAAGCAGCGTACCTAGTAATTCAACTTACCCGCTACAATCTGACCTGGCGTATCAATGCGTCAGGTCGAGGCGGCGGGCTGAGCTGTCTTCTACTAAATATACAACAGGAGATATTATGCTAGATGACAATAAATATGGTTATATTCATGTAAGAGATCCTCTCTCGCCAGAGAAAGGTGGTTTTTTGGAAGCTTTAATGGAAGGCTACAAGCCTTTTAAACTTAATAAACGGTTTGAACGCTATTGTGAGCAAGTTGGTTTTTCAGGAGCTGAAGATCTTGGCTTAGATCAGGATATACGTAAGATTAATGTCTCTAATAAATATAAATTCGAATTCCCTGTTGCTGATTACAGCGATGGGAGGACCAGAGATTTACGTGTAATAGCATACGATATTGCCATGCAACGCGGACTAGATCTTAAATATGGTAATAATTTTGAAGATAGAGCAGCCGCAATAATGAATAAGGACTTCAGGGTCGCGCATGCAATTACTAGAAATTTAACCACGAGACCTGGATTAAGGCGCGAAGAAGATTTCTTTTTAATTTCTCTTGATGAGTTACAAGATAAATCATTAAGCAAAGTTCTCGACCATTTTGGCAGAGAGTATGCCTCTGCAAAGAATGCCATGCCTGTCTTTAATGATGATAAATATGCTCCAGTATTTGAAAGAACTGAAAAACTTCTTAACCACTTTGAGATAAAGTTACATCATTCTATTTTAAAAGATAAACACCCTGGCTCGAAGGCTATTACTATCGACAGAGATGAAGTGTTATACAGGGCACGGTACCGTGAATATAAGGCTCTTTGTGACTCTGGGCATGACATTATGTACGTAACGTTCTATAAAACCAACCCTTATGGTAAAAGCAATGTAAACATGCCTTATCCAATAAATTTTCGTTCAACAGATGATTATTTAAAAGCCTGCTCACATTTAGTGGGGGATCGTGCTCTAAGATCAAGCTTAGAAAAAAATAATAACAACCCCCTTATCAAGATAAACAAAGATGAACTTGCCTCCTTACAGGAGACTAGATGGAAAGATGTCGCAATTTATGCCGCAGGCCTCATGATTGCCGCACAGGCTGGTATTCCCTTATCAAGAATGGATCGCCGAAGATTTCATGAGTTCAGGATAGATACTGACAATAGCAACTATAACTATACAAGAGATCAGCTTGGACTAAAGAGCGCTTTCGATGTTGCTGCCAGGGTTGCGAATGCTGTAAGGGATATTGACCTTACAAAAGATCAGCACACTGAGCCACTTAATAAAGGTCTATGGGATTTCTATAAACAGGACCATGAGAACCTGGCTATTCAAAGGCATACGCCCACATTGGCTTTCGTTGACTCCGTGCTGGATAAGCTCCAAGGAGTGAAATCTGAGGATGTTCTTAAAACAATTGACAACCTTGTACAGACACGTGTTGCTGCTGTTGCTGAAAATAAGAAGGACGCAATAGATATTGTGTATACGAGTCAAGACCTGAGAAATGACCTTGCCCAGGCTACAGGAAGAAAGATTGATTATAACTTTTATAAAGATGTATCTAACCTATCCGATGCTCTTAGAGAACAAAACAATTCTTCAAACACCAGGGAAAGATAACTTGCGTGTATCTTGACCTCTCTCCCCGCCTGCCGTGATTACCTCTTCTGGCATCTTATTCTTAATCAAAATTAAGACAGCATGCGGAGGTGGCGAGCAGCTACTGCTGGCATAAGATTAAGGCAGCCATTGTACGATGACAAACAGGTTAAAGGATATGTTATGAATGATTACGTTTCTGAGCTGAACATGCCTGTTCATGTAGAGGAACCTCTCTCACCAGAGAAAGGTGGTTTTTTGAAAGCTTTAATTCACGACTACATACCTAGTACAGATAATGAACGAATTAAAAACTATTGTCGGCATTATGGTGTTACAAGTATTGACGATCTTGGCTTAAACCCGGATATACCTAAGATTAATGTATGTACTGGAATGAAAGTCGATTTCCCTGTTGCTGATTACAGCGATGGGAAGACCAGAGATTTACGTGTAATACCATTCGAGATTGCCTGTCAACGCGGAATGATCGGACAACACTCCATCTTGCGTCTTAAAAATAAAGCAGCCAAAGTAATGAATAAGGACATCAGGGTCGCGAATGAATTTACTGACTGGTTCATGACGGATAGATTAGGACGCGAAGAAAATCTCTTTTTAGTTTCCCTTGATGAGATAGAAGATAAATCATTAAGCAAAGTACTTGACCATTTTGGCAGAGAGTATGCCTCTGCAAAGAATGCCATGCCTGTCTTTAATGATGATAAATACGCCCCAGTATTTGAAAGAACTGAAAAACTTCTTAACCACTTTAATATACAATTAGAGCATTCTATTTTAAAAGATAATCCCCCTTTCAGGGGTTTTAATGGATTTGAAACAGACGCGGTATCCGAGGCTCGGTATGATCAATACAAGGCTCTTTCTGACTCTGGGCATGACATTATGTACAGTGCTTTCTATAGTCCAAAGACTTCCTACTTGCCTTATCTAAAGGCTGTAAAAATGCCTTATCCAATTAATTTTAGTTCAACAGATGATTATTTAAAAGCCTGCTCACATTTAGTGGCCGATCATGTAGTGGCCGATCATGTTCTAGGATCAAGCTTAGAAAAAAACAATAACAAACCCCTTGTCAAGATAAACAAAGATGAACTTGCCTCCTTACAAGAGACTAGATGGAAAGATGTCGCAATTTATGCTGCAGGCCTCATGATTGCCGCACAGGCAGGTATTCCCTTAACAAAACGTGACCGCGCAAGATTTCATGAGTTTAGGATAGAAACTGACAATAACAGCGAAAACTATAAAAGAGATCAGCTTCGACTAAAGAGCGCTTTCGATGTTGCTGCCAAGGTTGCGAATGCAGTAAGAGATATTGACCTTACAAAAGATAAGCACACTGAGCCACTTAATAAAGGTCTATGGGATTTCTATAAAAAGGACCATGAGAACCTGGCTATTCAAAGGCATACGCCCACATTGGCCTTCGTTGACTCCGTGCTGGATAAGCTTCAAGATGTGAAATATGTGGATGCTCTTAAGACACGAGTGAATCCTGAGGAAGTTTTTAAGACAATTGACAACCTTGTACAGACACGTCTTGCTGCTGTTGCTGAAAATAAGAAGGACGCAATAGATATTGTTTATACGAGTAAAGACCTGAGAAAAGACCTTGCCCAGGCTACAGGAAGACAGATTGATTATAAATTTTATAAAGATATCTCTAAGCTAACCATTGCTCTTAGAGACCAAAACTATTCTTCAAACACCAGGGAAAGATAACTTGCGTGTATCTTGACCTCTCTCCCCGCCTGCCGTTATTACCTCTTCTAGCATCTTATTCTTAATCAAAATTAAGACAGCAAGCGGAGGGCAAGTAGCCGCTGGATGGGCCGAAGCGCTCCTTAACGTTGTCATGAGGCTGCCAGTCACCACAGGTGGCCAGCAGCTGCTGCTGGCACAAGATTAAGGCAGCCATTGTACGATGACAAACAGGTTAAAGGATATGTTATGAATGATTACGTTTCTGAGCTGAACAGGCCTGTTCATGTAGAGGAACCTCTCTCACCAGAGAAAGGTGGTTTTCTGAAAGCTTACATGCAGAATTACAGTTATTTAGGGCATTCAGCAAATTATATTACTGGATATAATCCACCTATATTTGATCTCGGGCTTAAACGAGAGTTACCTAAAATTAATGTCGTAAATCAAGAACATGTCATGTACCCCCTGGCTGATTATAGCGATGGCAGTACCAGGGACCTGCGTGTAATACCATTTGTTATGGTTAAAGAGCGTAATCTGGAGTTTAAAGATGAAAAAAAGCTTATCTCTAAAATCGGTGAGTTATTATTAGAAGAACCAAGAACACACAAAGATATTATCAACGAGAGTGGATCGTCCGTATTTTTAGTATCACTTGATGAAATCAAAGATAAATCATTACGGACTGTACTTGATCATTTCGGCAGGGAAGCCGCCTATGAAAATAAAGCCATGGCTGTCTTCGATGATGACAAATATGCTCCTGCGTTTGAAAAAATAGAAAAACTACTTAACCACTTTGGTATAAAATTAGAACATTCTTTTATAAACGATAAAGACCCTTATAAAGACAAAGATGAAAAGAGCTGGTCTGCTGACCATCGCGAGCCTTTAACATCAGGACATGCAAACCTTTATAAGAAGTTTCATGATAGCAACTTTCCTGATAATAAGACTGTAAAGATGCCTTATCCTATTAATTTCCGCTCAGAAAATGATTATTTAAAAGCCTGCGCGCATTTAATAGGGGACTGCATTTTTGAGTCAAGTTTAAAACAGGCTGCCAAGGAATTAGATAAGTCAGAGAGTAAACTGCTGTTTGTTAACAGCAGCCCTCTGCAACAACCTCCTGAGCAGCCTCTTATTAAGATAAGCAAACATGAACTTTCCTCTTTAAAAGATAATCAATGGAGGAATATGGCATGTGATATTGCAGGCACCATGATTGCTGCACAGGCTGGCGTACCGGTGACACAGAATGATATAAAGCGATTCAGTGTTGCCAGAATAGAGATGGATGAGAGTGGCAGAGACTATAAAAGCGATCAGCTCGGAGTAAAGCGGGCCTTTGACGTGGCTGCCCGGGTAGCGAAGCTGGTAAGAGATATTGACCTTGCAAAAGATCAGCAGACTGAACCACTTAATAAAGGTCTATGGGATTTCTATAAACAGGACCATGAGAACCTGGTTATTCAGATGCACACTCCTTCGATGAGCTTTATTGACTCCGTCCTGGATAAGGTACAAGGCACTAAGTCTGAGGATATTCTTAAAACAGTCGACAGCCTGGTACAGACACGTGTTGCAGCCATTGCTGAAAATAAGGACAAGGTCACTGATACTGTTAATAACAGTAACAATTTAAGAGAAGACCTCAGTACAGCTGCAAAAAGCAGCCTGGATTTATATGAACATTTCGACCTTCAACCTGTAAGGTTAGTCGATATGCTTAAAGAACCTGATAATTCTTCAAAGTCCAGGGAAAGATAACTGGAGAGTGACATGAATAAAAAGAAAGCTGGCCAGGCTGTCTTTATTGTGGCAGCTGTTGCGTTACTATGGGCAGGCTTGACTTACGGATCTGGACTCCTGTTTTTTAAACTCAATAAAATGCCCCTTAATTATGTCGGCCTGATGACAATCTGGGACTATTTTGCTGTTTATAAAAACCATCCTCATAAGTTCTTAAGAGTATCTGTACAAATATGTGCTTTTGCTCCTTATATCATTGCCCTTATAGCCGGAGGAGTAATTGTGTTTACAAATCAGAAGAAAAAGACACTTCACGGTGACGCCAGGTTTGCAACACTGGCCGAGGTCAGGCAGGCGGGCCTTATCGACCCTCCTAAGGGTCTTGAAAAGACCATCCTGGTAGGTAAATTTCAGAACCATTATCTAACCTATGGCGGCTTCCAGTTCGTAATGCTCGCTGCTCCTACACGATCTGGCAAGGGTGTTGGTGTTGTAATTCCTAATTGCCTTAATTACTCAGACAGCCTGGTAGTGCTCGATATTAAGCTGGAAAACTTTGATATTACAGCCGGATACAGAGCAAAACATGGACAGGAGGTCTACCTGTTCTCCCCGTTTGATACCAACGGAAGAACTCACAGGTATAACCCTCTTGCCTATATCAGCGATGACCCTGCTTCACGAATGGGCGATATTGATGCTATTGCTGCAGCCTTCTACTCAGGAGGTGATGAGAAAGACAAGTTCTGGAACGAGCAGGCCAAGGACCTCTTCCGAGGACTGTGCCTTCTGGTATTGGAGACGCCAGATCTCCCAAACACCATTGGCGAGATCCTTAGACAGGCAAGCGGAAAGGGAAAGCCATTTAAGGAGCATATTGAGGGCATGCTTGCTGCTGCTAAAGAAAAGGGATTTAGCTATTCATCAGGCTGCAGGGACTCTCTGGGCCGTATTCTTGGCAATTCTGAGAACACTCTGTCCAGCATTGTTGCAACCTTTAATACACCTTTGCTTATTTTCCAGAATCCGAGAGTGGACCAGGCAACATCAGCTAATGATTTTGACCTGAGAGATGTCAGAAGAAAACGAATGTCAATTTATCTTGGCGTTACCCCTGACAAATTAAAGGATGCTGCAGTTTTAATTAACCTTTTCTTTGACCAGCTGCTTAACCTTAACACCCGTGTCCTGCCGCAGCAGGACAAAAGCCTGAAGTACCAGTGCCTTATGATCATGGATGAGTTTACCGCTATAGGTAAGGTCAACATGATTCAACAGGCAATTTCATACCAGGCCGGTTATAACATGCGCGTACTTACCATTATCCAGAACAAGTCTCAGCTGGAAGATAAGTATGGAAAGTCTGGAGCCATTACTTTAATGGCTAACCATGCTCTCATGATTATGTACGCACCTTCGCCTGTTGTTCAGTCTGATGCTAACGAGTACTCAGAGATGCTTGGCTATGAGACATTTATCAGTAAGAACAAATCACATTCATACAGTGGTATTGGCGGTAACGGATCACGCTCTGTAAGCGAGAGTGAACAGAAAAGAGCACTTATGCTCCCGCAGGAAATTAAGGAGCTCGGTCAGTGGCGTGAGATTGTTTCAATGGAGAATTGCAAGCCAATCCTCTGCGACAAGATCAAGTACTTTGAAGATCCGGTATTTACTGAAAGAATTAACTGGGAAGCCCCTGAGATACCGGTTCATGATGTAAACGAATTTATTAAGAAGTTTGGTCTTGGAGGGGGCTCTGATACCTCCAAAAATGACATAGATGTCGAAGCCCTTATGAATGATATGGTTGCCAAGTATGAGGAGCAGGATCGTGAGATTTATCATGACCTTTTTGTTAAGCCGATACTTGAAAAGCAATCACAGCAAGATCTTGAGCTTATGAACAAGTTTAATCAGGAGGAGACTATTAAGTCTGAACCTGAATCGAGTGAGTCCGATGATCTTGCAGCTGCTGCCTCCGCCCTCCCGGCTGCTGCTGAAACAAAGTCCGAAGCCGCTCCGGCATCGGGTACTGATAACGATACAGGGGCCCAGGCTGCTGCTGAAACAGAGTCCGAGGCCGCTCCGGCATCGGGTTCTGATAACGATACAGAGTCCCTGGCTGCTGCTGAAACAGAGTCCGAAGCCCCTGCAGCATCGGGTACTGATAACGATACAGAGGCCCTGGCTGCTGCTGAAACAGAGTCCACAACTGCTCCAGCATCGGATGGCGCTACAGGGGCTAATATAAAGGAAAAGGTAAAAAAACCTCTTATGGACCTTGATAACTCAGATGAAGAAAAGCACAGTTTTTCTAAGAACTTCATCTTTGTTGATGACACAAATGACTAGGTCTAATATACTGGCTTGTAATCATTTATCCCGGTTACATGGCATCTTAAACAATTATCTTTAAGGAGAGCTTTATGTCTGATAACCTTGAAAATGTAGAGAACTATAGAATTATTATTTTTAATAAACCTGAGCATAAAAACATTACACCCAAGTCAGGAGATAATGCTGGCAAGCAAGTTGGCCTGCTGACCTTCAGGGGCTTTCATCCTGAATATGTTGAAAACTCTGATCAGAAGTTTGTCTCTACCTGGTATCAGATTAACTGCTTCAATGAAAACTCTTTCCCGCTTGCTGAAATACTAGCTGATGGAATGGCTGTATCTGTGTCAGGAAAGGTTAAAGAGGACAGTTACACCACCAGTGATGGAGAGGTTAAAAAGTCTTTAACTATCAATGCAAAGAAGATACTGCTTGATCTGCTGCAGCCCGGTATTAAAGGTATTACCTTTGAGAAAGCTCAAAAAGACAATACATACATGAAAAATAAGTAGAGAGTACACATATGAAAAGGGTCAAACACATCTTTGCATCTATAACCGCAGTCGCGCTTTTTTCAGCTCCAGGTGCTGCTTTTTCAGCTAATCCAGGCATTATGTCGGATCGAAATAATGAGTGCGCAATCTATCTTTGCCTTCCACAAGGGTTTCCTGGCCCATCCTGCAAAAAGCCTCATGAGCTGTTTCTGGAGCGAACTACTAAGGCAGACAGCCGCGGAGCTATTATTTATACTCCGCTTCCTCATATAAGCTACTGTCAGGAAAAGATTCCTGATGATCTCGCGCAGAAAGTAGATCAGGCTCAAAATTCAACTGTAAGCTACGAAACAGCTTTTGAAGTACATATGCCTGCTTTTAATAAATGTACAAGATGGTCTGCTAAGAATGAGGTCACGGAAGTCTCATATTGCCAGGCTGTAGCAACAACTCCAGCTCGTGTCTTTGAAAGTAAAGAAAAGCGCCATCCATACGAGACTATTGAGGTCGGCGATAAACAATATACTAAACACTTAGCGCCTACACGCATTTATGTTGATGTTCTTGTCGATGGTGAAATTGTAGGCAAGAGATATATTAAATAAAGGGTGATCAAGGTGAGACTTTTCATTGCTGAGAAGCCTTCTGTTGCCAGATGTATTATTGATGCTCTGGGGCTTAGGTCCAAGGAGAAAGGCTATTATATTGCGCTTAATGGTGACCGGGTCACATGGTGTTTTGGCCATATGCTGGAGCTGGCTGAGCCGGATCACTACCTTGGCTCAAGCGTCCCGGTTAACAGTAAGAATAAAAAGATATGGCGCTACGAAGATTTACCCGTCTTTCCTCAAAGATGGGTAAATATCCCTAAAAGCGACAAAGCTGCACGCAGTCAGCTTACAACGATAGGCAAGCTGATTAAAGCATGCTCAGTTGTCGTCAACTGTGGGGACCCTGACCGTGAGGGACAGCTGCTTGTTGATGAAATACTCGAACACTTCAAATACAAAAAGCCTGCTCTTCGTTATCTTTCAAGTGCTCAGGATATGGCTTCTGTCAGGAAGGCTCTTTCGTCTTTAAAGCCGAACAAACACTATGAGGGAATGGCCAATGCTGCAAGAGCAAGGCAGCGGGCCGACTGGCTTATAGGCATGAATCTTTCCAGAGCTTTTACCCTCTCGGCCGCTAATGAACTTGTCAGTATAGGAAGAGTACAGACTCCTACATTAAACCTTGTTGCTGCTCGTGATAAGGAAATAAGGAGCTTTGTCTCTAACACATTCTTTAAAATTAAGGCTCAGCTGGAATATGACGGTATTAAGTTTATGGCTGACCTTGATTTGGATGGACTGGGCGTTCTGGATAAATCAGGCTACCTCACTAATGGGCACTCTGCTCAGGCTCTGCTTGATAACCTTAATAAGTGTAAAGAAATCAGGGTTACTGAAGTAAAGGAGGATAAGACCGAGCTTCAACACCCTCTTTCGTTATCATTGGCCGATATCCAGAAGTATGCGGCTGATAAGTTTGGCTTCTCGGCTTCGAAAACACTTGAGGTTTGTCAGTCATTGTATGAGACACACAGACTTACAACTTACCCAAGGTCTGACTGCTCTTACCTTCCTGAAGCTCAGCATAAAGAGGCTCCTGATGTTTTAAAAGCCCTTTTCCAGGTAAACCCGGACCTTTCAGATCTGATCTTAAAAGCCAACCCGGATATCAAGTCCCGTACCTGGAATGACAGCAAAATTACCGCTCACCATGGAATTATTCCTACAACTCAGGTTTTAGATAAATCAAGACTCAGCGAGGACGAGCATAAGATATACTCTTACATAGTAAGAGTTTACCTTGCTCAGTTTTTTATCAAGCCTGTGGTATCAACAACAGACATTAAAATGGCTGCAGGCCCTCTTGTTCTTAAAGCTTCTGGCTCAGTACTGCTGAGAAGTGGTTACAAGCAGGTACTTAATCAAGGCTCCACACATAACACTCAACGTCTTCCCGCATGCCGTAAGGGTGATACAGTGGAGCTGGTAACTGCCACTATCAACAAAGACAGAACGCGTCCTCCTGCTGCTTATAATGAGGGTAGCCTTATTAAAGCAATGGAGAATATTTCAAGTACCGTCTCTCATCCTGACCATAAGAAATATCTTAAAGACGGGGATGGTATTGGTACGTCTGCAACCAGGGCCGAAATTATTGAGGAGCTTAAACGTAAGGGCTACTTGAAAGTTGAACGCAAGGTCTTAAAAATAACTGATAAAGCACTGAAGTTTCTCACACACCTTCCAGATATCATAAAGAACCCGGTTCTTACGGCAATATATGAGTGCAATTTCAGTGAAATTGAAAAAGGAAAAATGAGTATATCTGACTTTGAAAATAAGGTTGTCAGGCCTTTTGTAGTCAAGCAGGTTAATCTTGCTAAAGGCACTAAAATTAAATGATTATCCTTTAATTACGTCTTAAGGGTGGAGGGTTTATTTGCTCTCTGCCCTTTTTAATACCATAGTTCTCACAAAGCCATAGTGGAAACTCACAGCTGAGCAAGCAAAACATTTCTCCCGGCCTGCCATAATAAGCGTCTTCGCTAAATCATCCGGGAAGTCCGCAGCTGCTGGTGCAGAACACAGCGCATGATTGAAAACAAAGGAGCTTTGATATGCTTATTTCCAAAGATGACTATATATGGTTAGAAGATGGTCTTTGTCCTCCAACAATTAAGTTCCATATAGATAATGCAACTTTTCTTGTAGATACGCTAGGACGCTATGAATTAGATAATGAGGGCAATTTGGCACTCGAACTTCCTGTTGTATTACCAGTAGTTGAAAACTTTATCAGCTGCTTGCCATGCGACCCAATGATTTATGATGATCCTGAATCCAGATTTTTACATGTCGAGTTACCATTAGCCAGCTTTAACAATGTGCTGGACACTAATGGTGAGCTTAAGATAAGAGACCCTCTTCATCCGGAGAATGGTGGCTATTTAGAAGTCTTCAAAGCGTGCAGGTGTCACAACGGAAAAGCAGATGACTGGAGCCCAAGGTTTGATGTCAATATCGCTAAACCATACATGTCAATTACGCCAACTGATATCAATAAGGACAATAATCATTACAAAGCTGCTTTTGATAAGCTGGAAAACTGGCTTAATCACTTAAATGTAGAGTTAATTCTTAACGATAGTGAAAGGCACGAACGTTACCCTTCACCGTACTTTCACTCACACAGTGAGTTTGGGGTATCTCCAAAATCTGACAACCAAAAACACTACGTCTCTTTCCCCACTATGGATATGTTTAAATCTGAAAACGACTTCCTAAGAGCAGGGGCTATTGTTTGCGCACAATTTACTATTAACAAAGTTTTTCACGGCAGTAAGGACAAAGATCTGAAATTTATCAATAAATTAGAGGTAGTTAAACACAATTCATTTCCCCGCAACATTAAAGGAAAAACAATTGATAGCAGAGCTCATAATTTAGTGATGGCATCCTCCGCAATGATGATCACAGCCCAGCTCGGTGTTACTTTAGATAAAACTGATTTAGCACATTTTTCTAATTGGGACAGAAAGCTTGTATTTGATACAACTGAGAACAGGGACAATCTAAAGAGCATTATCAAAGATTCAGTGGACAGCTACCTGTATCAGAGCAGACTAATAAAGGAAGAAGATTACAACTCGTTAATAGAACTTTCATCTCGAATTCCCGCATATCTAAAGAATCTGGATGTTGATAAAAACATAGCCTCCTCCAAAAACGAAGCAAGCCTCTGGGAAAAGTTCTGTGAATCTCGGAGCAATAATCAAATACAAGACAGAAGCATTACATCAAATGATGATAGTTTTAGAGCAAAACTCAATGATTTAGCAAAAGCAATTACAGCCAAAAAGTCTTCTGCAGCATTAGATACACCATCGTCAAAAGCAGCAAAAAGCGTAACTATGGAAAGATAGTAAGCCGCAGCAATATGCCTCCCCGTATATCGCTGCCGAACCATAAAATATAGTGATAGGAGAATTGATGTGCAGATTTCAAAAGCTGATTATACATGGGAAGAAATAACTGCCAGGTCCCCAATAATAAATGTTCATGCCGGAAGGAACAAATTTAAAATTGACTTAGCTAACACATATTTCGGTATAACTAACGACGGATGCTTGATGGTTAAAGAATATGGTATTCCTATTAGAGGAGGGGCCTATTTGTTTGCAGGCGACAGTCTGACCTTGGGTACAGGAGATGACTTACCTGGACGGGAATTTAAATTTTCGTTGGCATGTTTAGATAAAGTTCTCAACAGGAACAATGGCGAGCTGCTGATAAAAGACCCTCTTAATCCAGAGAACGGTGGTTATCTGGAGCTTTTTAAGGAGTATAAGCATCATAATGGCGCAAAGGATGACTGGACTCCTAAATTTGTTAATTACCTTACTCGTGATATTAAGCAACCTAATGCTCTGAATACAAACGAAGTAAGAGCAGAGCTTGAGCCTGCTTTTAACAAGCTTGAAAAATGGCTGGATCACCTGAATATCAAGTTAGATTTTACAGATAATTATTCCGACCCTACTATAAGGCTTCAATTTCAGCCATTAAATTCCAGACTGGACTTTGGCTTTAATGAATACGATGGCAGTAATTTTGTTATCCCCTCACCAAAATACTTTAAATCTGAAAATGACTTTTTAAGAGCTGGGGCAATTATCTGTGCCCAGGTCGCCACAAGAGAGCTTTTCCATGGCGGAGGTGATCCTGACGCCTTTAAATTTATGAACGAGCTGGGTTTCGTTAAATGCAAAGAATTAACAGACTCTCGTAATAAATGGAGCTCTGAAGCTTATACCGATAGAGCCAGTAACTTAGTTATGGCATCTTCCGCAATGATGATCACAGCTCAGCTTGGCGTTACTTTAGATAAGAAAGATTTGTCAATATTTTCAAATTGGGACCGCAAGTTTGTCTTTGATACAAGAGCAAATCGGAAAAACCTGCAAATTAAACCTTTTAAACCAAAAGACAGAATTCTTTCTGTCATGGAAAGATTGATATCAGAAAAAGACTATGACACTCTTATAGAACTTTCCTCCCGAATACCTGTTTATCTTAAGAACATAGACTTAAATAAGGCCATAAGTTCTTCGGCCAATAGACCTGGCCTGTGGGACCAGTTCTGTGAATCCTGGAATACACAAGCACGTGCCAATAGGGATACCATTGCTGTTCAAAACAGCATTGATGATAAGTTCCGTGACTTAGCAAAAGCAATTACAGCCAAAAAGTCTTCTGCAGCATTAGATACACCTTCGTCAAAAGCAGCAAAAAGCGTAACTATGGAAAGGTAATACGTCAGGAGAGTTTATGAGCACAAAGGAAATCCGGGATTTTGAGCGTGCTCAGAAGAGACTGGAAAAAGCACTTGAAGCTCATTTCGAGCACAACTATGAAGACGACCCGCTTTTTAAGCCAATCAAAAAAGCCAGACTGCAAAAGCAAAGCGGTGGCGTTTACCTGCATCTCACAGGTTCTAAAAAGGCAGGCGGGAGAAAGGTATCTTCGGCAGGAACCAGGGCTTCCTCGTTCAGGCGAACACCTGCTTACAGCAAGGGCTCCGGCCTGAGCAAGGTATCCAAATTTGAGGGCGTTGTGCACAACACGCCAGAAGCAGTAATTAAGTTCGACAAACCAAGCCGTGGCATCAAGACAGGCAGACACCTCAAACAGGCGGCCTTGTACATTGCCCGCAATGGGCTGGTAGATGTCGAAAACAACGATGGTTGGGAGCTCGACAAGGAGGTGATGGAAGCCATGGTTGAGGGCTGGGAAAGTGCTGATGGTTTGCCAGCAGACAAAGATGACCCGAGATACACAGACAAGCTTCCAGCTGCGGCCAGGCGCATGATTCTTTCAGCCCCTCCTGGTACTGACCACAAGGCACTGACGAACACTGCCCGGCAGTTCGGGCATGAGTTTTTTGCAGTCAACGGATTTCATTATGTCTTCGTGCTCCATGCGAAAACTGATGCTACTCCCAATGAGCCGGATCACCCGCATGTTCACTTCCTGATCAGAGCAGTGAGCGACGAAGGGAAAAGATTAGACGTGCGTAAAGACGATTTTCGGCTAATGCGGGAGCGTTACGCCGCGATTGCCAGAGAGAACGGCATTGAGCTGAATGCCACGAGGCGCATCGAACGCATGAAGTACGGAAGAGGCAAATCAAGCGAGCGTATTCACCTTGAAAGACGAACCGGCCAGATAACACGCCAGGCTCCGCCAACAGCCATACAAAAGGCCATGGTTGATGCTGCTGAGCAGCGAATGAAAGAGGTCAGTGACGCCGCCAGCGATCTGGTGAGGACAATCGACGCCCTGGAGCAAAGTGGCCAGCAGGTGCCCGTACCTCCTTCCCGCCTGCCCCTTAGCAAACGGACCATAGCCAGATACAAAGCGGCACAAGCTCGTGCACGTGCAGCGCGTGTATGCAGGAGTTGAATGGCAGACAAAACCACCTCTTCCCGCAGGCAGTGAAGTTTACCTTCATTCATTTAAAGAAAGTTATTGGTGCCGCAGCTGCTGGCTGCAGCAACAATTATAGTTTCCCCAGGAGTTTGTCTATGAAATTTGACTATCTTGCTTTAAAGCATAATGTTGAAAGGGAGTTAATAAACAGCATTTCCTCCCACAATCAGCCCTATGCACACGGATATTCTGATAATGTTACTAAACCAAGGCAAGGATACCTTGATGCGTTTACAGGATTACTCTGCTCTGTGGCAAATGAAGAGCTTGATGTATTAAGCAAATACATGGAAGATAAGACAGATAAGAGGCTGATAAGAATAAACCAGCTTGATT
Source organism: Anaerobiospirillum sp. NML120449 (assembly GCF_023051105.1). Lineage (GTDB taxonomy): Bacteria > Pseudomonadota > Gammaproteobacteria > Enterobacterales > Succinivibrionaceae > Anaerobiospirillum. The sequence goes on from NZ_JALKIL010000001.1 coordinate 272,357, forward strand.
CTGTTAGAGGCACTTTAAGAGTGGATTTTGATATCAGTTCCGATATCATAATGCTGTCAGGCAGAGATGGGAGTCAGGATGCTTTTATAAGCATGGACTTCCTGCAGAGCTCGGTAATTGGTAAACACCAGGATAAAGTACCAGAGGATATAAAAGCTTTAAAAGATATGAAGTTTGAAAATGGGATTACAGCTGTTCTTGCTAACGATATAACTCTACTGGATATGCGGTGGCAAATTACAGGTGAAGATCCAAAGCCAGAACATATTAAAAGCATTGCTAATAAATTACTTGCTATCCCCAGGCAAAGTATTACCAAAATTCTTAACAATTCCTGTAATATAGCCTCTGATATGGCAAAAGTTATAACAGGCAAAGATCTAAATAAAAACGCAGATAAGTCAGCTGTTGCGGTTAGAATTGCAATGAAAATGTTGGAAAAATAGCAATAATAACCGGTTAATATATTTAATCTTTGAAGTATTTGCTGTGCCTGAATCCAGGTCTTTAGTTGACGTTTTTACTATATAACCACATGACCCTTGTTTGAGATTATTTATTAAAATGAGATATAAGTCACATGAGACGCTTGTCATTTGTTTTATTCTTTGATACTATTATCCTAACAGTTCAGCAGATGTCCTGCTGAACACAACGACGTAATTATGAGGAAGAATTATTATGGATAAAATGACTATTGATGAATTCCTTGATGAGTATGAGGCAGTCACAACCGCAGAGGAAATACTGGCAGCCCAAGCGTTGAAGAGACTGAAAGACGAACCATCCTTAATTCCTGAATTTGAAGCCGTCTCAGACTTCGGAAAAGGAGTAGTACTCAGGAATAATTTGATTCCTAAATTTGAGAATAATGAGCTTGATTGTCTCACCAAAATACAAATGCTCGACAGCTTGGCCAAATTTGAAGCCTATATGCGAGTAAAGACGACAGTCTCATAATTTTTTTTTTTACGCAGACATTACTTGTAATGTCTGCTTTTGCTGTATTAACTTTTTTATTTCATTATGACCATGCAATTAAATAGACACGCACAGAGAAACACTTATCCTACTGTTCTTGCTACGATAGAAACTACGGCAGAAAATCTGAGCTATTCAACATACTCAGAGGAACGTTTTTTGAATTGTGAGAAGATTCTTAAGTCGTTTGAAAGTCAAGAAAATTCCTACTCCTATGATCGTCTAAATAGCCCCTCTACTTCTTTCTTCGACGCTGATAAGGGCGATTTAATGCCCTCTACTATATCCTCCCAGCTTCCTGTCGATAAAGGCCCATGGATTTCTTTCGATAAATTAGAACAAATAAATAGAGAGAAGCCAATACAAAACTTTGAAAACGTTCCAACACATAAAATTTTCAACCCTGAAACTGGAAAGACATTAAATCTTGTTGGCATTCAAGATTTAGATCTTGAATATACAAAAGTGTCTGAAAGAAAACAGGATACTTTTACCGAAATTCACAGAACAGTTCAAAGTTATTATCCGGATTTTAGACCTACAGGCGATCGCCTCTCTGCTACCGGCGCGGTTCAACAATTATATAAATTAGGCGACGTAAATCAAAGCTTATTACCTATTGAAGATTCGGGAATTCATGAGTTACCGAGATATCAACAAAAAATCGCTCATATATTAGCAGCCTACTATGCTGCTGAAAAACTCGGACTTCCCGTAACAAAACAAAATAGATTTAACACATATGACAGGTTTAACGCAGCCGGATCAGAAACTTTATTAACAGACACTGTAAGATCATTACTCAAGGACGGTGTCGTTTCAAAGGATCAACTTAAAGTCGCAAATTATTATGCCCAGAAACTTGCTGATGTTCATGTCAAGCAAGTCAAAGAGATTGGGGCTTTAAATAAATCCAATGTCAAAGATGTCAAAGATGTCAAAGATGTCAAAGATGTCAAAGATGTCAAAGATGTCAAAGATGTCAAAGATGTCAAAGAGTCAATAGCTGATAAGTTCCAGAAATACATCAATGCAGCTGTAAAAAATACAATCCAAATATTCCCAAAGCTGGTTGAAAAAGTTGCATATGTTTTAGAAGCACCGTATAGAGATTTTCAGAAACTCGCTGAAAATGGTCCAGGGAAAAACGCTAATACAAAACAAGAAAAGACCAATGATGTGAAGAAAGGTATGGAACGTTAATATTCTGACCTCACGTCGCTCATCATTCGTGTGTTTTATTCCTCAATTAACGTCAGCTGCCTAATAGGGCAGTTGCTTTACCGTTAGATTGTACTTAACAGTGTAGTCATATGTTCAATAGGGCCTTTCTGCCCTATTTTTTTTGGATTCAACAGATGAAATATGTATGGTGCTGCTTCCCAGCTTTATCCCGACGAGTGAGTGCAGGCAGTGAAGTTTGATGCAGCTGGTGCCACGGAGAGGCCTGTAGGCAAGAATGAGCTCTGCAGCAAGAGCTGCACATAGTCTTACGGGGAGAGGGCCATTTAAGACGGGGGATAAAGTCGCTGATACACTGGACGGGAATTCGGCAACAATACACCTCTTTCCCGTTGGCCCTAAGATGAGCCTTCATTAAGTTAAGGCTGCTGTTGATTAAGCTTGCCTGGCTAAAAGCATAAGGAGGGTGTGCTGCTGCAGATTTAGCTGGCGGGAAAAGAGAAAGTTTGGGGTAGCTGGTGCTGCTTCCCAGCTTTATGCTTGTGCATTAAGCACATACATGGAAGATAAGGAGAGATATAGACTCTCCACCATACTGACCACACGCTGTGCGTGGGGAAGCCGATTCTATCTGTTTTATCTAAGGAGTTAGCTTTTATGGACCATAAAGTTAAAGATGAATACTATCGCATTTATAAGTTACATAAGCTTCATTACCAAAACTACTTTGGTGACGAATACTATAAAAATGAAGTCTATGTTCGCCTTGCTAAGGAAATCATGGACAGCTATGAACTTCCCGACATATTGAAAGAAACTCCTGCATATAAATCATTTCCGAACCAACTCTTTGATGACATGTTAAAAACAAATGTCAGAAATAAAGTCATGGGTAATTTATTTGTTCCTAAAGGTCTCTTCTTTAATGCGACGTTGGACTTGGTTGGTGAATACAAGAAAAACAACAAACTGGACAGCTTTATACTCAAAATAATGCCTGTCACTCGAGGAACAGAAAACTCTCCAAAGAAAGAAAAAATAGCAGCCGCGATTAGATCATGGGAGGCAATTTCTTCTAAATTAATACGTGAAACAACAAAAGACTATATGGTAGCCGTTTTTGGCAAAGATCTTAGCAAACCTTTTGAGAATATTGATCGTGATAGAGCTACCTCACAGATCGAAGAAGCAAAAAAGAATTTAAAGCATTTTTCTGAAGCTCTTCGAATCGCAGGACATTTCTCTACGCTTTTCGACCATGAACCATCAATTTCAACAGTTATTAATAACTTTATAGAGGTTCCAGACATGGAATCATTAAATAAAATAAAAGATTGCTTTGATAGTATTAATCCTGACACTTTTATAAACGGGTACTTCACCAGCTTTATGAATAATCCTTGCCCATTTGATGTTAGTAGGGTTAGCGATCAAAAATATCTTTCTATCCTGGAGACTACCCTGCAGCTAAATACTGATGATTTTTTTAATTCTCGGGCATACCAAAACTTAAATAAGATAACGGAACTATGTTTTAAGGACAATATTTATTATCAACACCCTTTGATACCGGAAGTATGGGAGCATAACAAAGATGCAATGAACAGAATCACAAGCAACATTGATAGCGCATGCCTCCCCGTAGAGTTAAAAAATTATATTCGCGAATTTGCAAAAAACCCCTCTCGAGAAGCTTTTGTTGATACTGCCTATTACATTGAATATAAGCTGGATAATAAACTGATCAAGGATAAAATCAAGAATTCATTGGATGATGATTATAGCTCTGTACCAGAGTACTGGGTTAAGTGTCATAAGGGTTTTAGCTCAGCTCTCCAAGTTTTATCTGCTTTCAAGAAGCTGGCTCAGTCAGATATGCGTGTATATGGAGCCATGGATAGTTTTTCCAATATAAATAAGGCCGAAAACGAAATAAGCACATCATATAGAGGTTTAAGGGATGAACTTACTTTATTAGCCCATGATCTTCCTGGCAGTCTTGAAAATCTTTTCAATAGTAATTTAAAGGACCCAAATGACTCCACAATATTTAGAAGCTTAGATGGATTCTTTGAGAGTTGCAACTCGGCCTTATTAAAGATCACGACTGGAAGAGAGGCTTCAGATATGAGTAAGGATTCATCTTTTGGCGATCTGGCAAAAGCTATTGTTAAATCACTCTCAGAAAAGAAGATAAAAACAAAGAATGTCACCCCTGAAAAGGATGAGGTTGCAATATGCTCTAAGGGAAGGTGATCTTTTCTTGACTGAATTGATTTTAGGCATAGCCTCATGAGAATAGACCTCTTTCCCGTAAGCCCTAAGATTATTAAGTTAAGGCTGCTGTTGATTAAGCTTGCCTGGATAAAAGCATAAGGAGGATTGTGCCGGATTGGATGGTAAGCGGGAAAGAGTGTTACCAGGCGGTAGGTAGAGCCCCTTCATAAGGTGTCAGAAGCTGCCGGAAAGTCGCCCTCCTTCCCGCAAGCTATGATTAGTTTCTTCGTAAGATCTACCAGGAATACCAGCAGCAGTGCAGATGGGCACAACACGGCATTCTGCTGGCTACGCAATTAGACAAACTTAAACTCCGGTATAAGCGAGCAACAGTATTTCCCCCATGCACTCATCACTTTATTTCTTTCCATAACAAGAGTAGATCTGTCATAAGCTCCCCGTAATGGGTCGTTCCGTGAGTGAAGCAGGCAAATTTCTACTGCCTCTTGGTTAAACTTACTTAGATTACCCAGTTCATCACTCTTACTCCATGTCTTAAAAGTAGACCTTGCTGTTCCGTGCTGAGTTATTACCCTTGGCCTCCCAGCCTCATCAAGACAGTTTTTGTCTACAAAAGGTTCAAGACCTTTTCCTGTCTGGGCTTTATTCAAGTTAAGAATCAACGATCTGAAAGCATTGTCTGACAGACAGTTTTTATTGGTCTTCTGCTTGAAAACAAAGCTATCGCTATCAGCGCCATCTGCAAAGAACGACTTGTTAATGTGTTTTGCAAGCGCTACTGCTTGCGGAGAAAGAATAATAGTTCGTATTCTGTCCTTTACTTTTGACTTGTCGTTCTCAAGAGGTATGTGCCAAAGACAATTGTCAAGATCAAGCTGCTTCCATGTAAGCATCCTTACTGCTTGAGATCTTGCAGCAGTAAGTATCGAAAAAATAAAGCACATAGCTGATATTGAGCCATTCTCCCAAAGAACTTTGACGAAGTACGGTATCTGCTTAAAATCAAGACAGGGATTGTGCCCTGAACTTGCTTTCCTCTTCCTATAAGGAGCCATAAGAGTCTTTAAATGACTCTTAAACATAAGATCATCGTAGTAATTGTTCGCAGTTGCCCAGTCAATAAAGTTGATGATAAAGTTGTAGAGTTTGCTGCTTAGACTTGCATGCTTTGACCAGATAGCCGAAATGCAATTATTAAAATCCGTAGCCTCAATACTGCTAAGAATTGTAGATGGGTCTATCTTATTGAAGATGTGATTTTTAACCATTCCCTTTCTTTCAGAATAACCACGTCTATTGTTTTCAAAAGCCTGCATTGCTTCTAAATAGTCAAGATATTCGTATACAGCAGCTTCAATTGTTATTATTTTGCAGGTATTACTATTACTCTCTTTATTCTTCGCCTTAACAACATCATCATCAGCGTTGCTGGCAATACTTCTTACCTGATCTAATTGATACTGAGGATTTCTATTGCTTCTATTGGAAAAATATAGCTCTTGTCCATGAAGAGATTGCTCCATGCTTAGAATGTCGGTACGAAACCTTGCATGATTTACCTTCTGCAGGATCTTAGGATCCAAGCCCTTATCAAGACAGTCCTGGTATTTGTAAGCGTCATCAATTGCCGTTTTTATATCTATATGATGAAAGTTACCGATTTTGATATAAGATTCTTTATTATCAAACTTGTATCGAAAAACATATGTTTTTCTTGCTCCTACAGAAGAGATTCTTATTGAAAGCCCAGATACATAACCAATGGCAAATGTCCCGCACTTATCCATATTTTTGATGTCTAAATACGAGAGTTCTGTAGCAATTTTTGGCATAATTGATTGACCTCTTCACTAACTGTGCTAATATACAACTTGACGCAGTACGTGAATCTAACATGCGCCTGACAGGCGCATGCCAAAAGCTTGATGCATCCGATACAAGTCAGGAAACATCTGTCTTTTCTCCGCGTTGAAAGCGCCTGGCGGGCGTATATATTACATGTTTGTAATTCTTTGATCATGAACTGTTCTCCTGGAATCAGCGGCACAGACAGGTGTCGCTCTAGCTCTTTTCCTTGGGGTAACTCTCAAAGAGTTTATGAAACATTTCAGATCATCTCGAAGAGATGGCATCATATCGTCAATAGAGATATACCCTTGAGAAAACATTATAACAACAAGGGATGTTTCTAAAGTTGGCTCCCGCTTAGAGTTAAATATTTTATCTAAATGACTCTTCTGGATCCCACAGCAGGCTGCCAATTTCTTTCTGGTAGGAACATCAAGTTCTTTATACCAGTTTGTGCATTTAATAACAACCATAATAACCCCTTTAACTCTGTTCCATGGTAGAATAGTGCCATCAAGGATAAACTTGGTTAAAGCTTTAGCAGATTATCCACTGTATAATAGTTTTTTTAAATAAAAAAGACTGATCTTTGTGATGAAGTTAAATTTCTTCTTAATATTCACAAATAAGTCAGTCTTTTTTTGGAAAAAAAAGGGATTTTATTATGGGCCGTCAATCGTGTATCCAGCACCACATCTGTGATTTACATGCGGTTTCCTGCATACCTTCCTTTCTGCTGTTCACCTTTTCGATATCCAACTGAGTATCCTTACCACCAGTTTACACAAAAGCAAGTATCCTCATCAAGACCATCATGTCAGCTTTGCGCTGCCCGCTGAGCGTCCCCCTGTTTATGGCGCCAACTGCGCTGCCCCTGAGCACAGCCAGCCAATCGAAAAGCCAATAGGCCAGCGCCGCTCTTCCCTATCGGCCAGTCAGCTACTCACATTGTCATGTATTGCTTATCTGTATGAGACTGTACGGTAATAGATCATTCCTGTAAATAAGCTGACCGCATCCCTCTTCTGCTCCTTACATGTCTGCACCTGGCAGCCGTTGCCCCGCAGACCATTCTCTTTCTTGCCGCCCGATCCCTGGTTGCTTATTTATTGTGGGAGCGAGCTGACTTATCTGCGTCTGGTGCGGCATAACGCTTAGGGTATGTCAGAGCCTGCACGAACATGGGCCAAAGCAGGGGCTGGATCGTCACTGCATGGAGTGTAAACAGGTGCTGGGATTTGGAGTGTGTCAAAGCAGCTTGTACATGCTAGCCGACGATCCGTGCATCCGACCTGCCATCCGTTTATCTGTCCATAAGTCAATTCAGTTGGCCATACATGCAGCACTGTGGTAAGTCGTAAGGCCTGATGGGCCTAAAGTCGTTCGGCTGGCAGGGATAGTCCAGCTGTTTGTGTTGCCTCTTTATTTACAAGGTGTTCAGCTACATGAACGGGGCTGATATATAGATGAGCTAAATGGCCGGAGCCCGGGCTGATTGTTTACATTTATGTGGTTGTTCAGGGAAATGTCGGGCAGTGATGTAAACAAAATGTTGGTGTCTGGCAAAGGCCGGGAATTGCTGCAAACAAAAGGTTGGCGTCTGGCAAAGGCCTGGTATTGCTGCAAACAAAAGGTTGGCGTCTGGCAAAGGCAGAGTATTGCTGCAAACAAAAGGTTGGCATCTGGCAAATGCAGAGTATTGCTGTAAACAGAGTGTTGTCAGCTGACGAAGTGCTGGAGTGATGTAAACAAAATGTTGGCGTCTGACAATGGCCGGGTATTGCTGCAAACAGAATGTTTGGGGCTGGCAAAGGCCGGGTATTGCTGCAAACAGAGTGTTGTCAGCTGACGAAGTGCTGTAGTGATGTAAACGGAGTGTTGGCAGCTGGCAAAGACTGGTTGCTGTCATAGGCAGGTCGATTTTGGGAATTCCCGTTATTCACCGGACTTCCATCCGATGTATGGAGTCAACGCCTTGACCGGTGCTGCCCGTATTGACTGGCCATTGCCTGGTGGGAAGAGTGCGGGGAGTTTGAGGTGAGTGAGATATATGGGAATTGGTAAATGCTGTCAGAGGATGTAAACAGCATGTTGCGGATCGGTCCTGAGAACATGATTGTTCATCGACAGTTTTATGGCTTTAAATAGCTTATTCAGGGCAAAAGCTGTGTTTGGGGCTCATATTGATGAACCTGGTGCAATATTTGGGGTGGGAGAGCTGTTTTTTCAGTAAAAATGTAGGGGCTGAATGTAAACGATGTAAATTTTTTTTACAGACAGGCTCAGCAGGATGAGCCAGTGGCAGGAGTCTGTAAATGGCTTATATTAGGGGGTTCTCTGTTATCCTGGTATTCAGGCAGTAATGGTTTTAAGACCATAGTTTTTGCCTGTTTATTTTTATTTTTATATCTCGTTTACACGCTTTCAGTGAATCTTAATACACATTATATATGTGCTTTTCTACAATGCACTCACTAGCTAAACGCTAACCAATGCTAGAGCAAATGAGGCCTTGGTGTTCATTTCTCACATGCTGTAAAGGGCTGCAGACTTCTAACTCAGTCTGAGCAGTCCGGCACCTGAGGGGCCTCTTTTTTCTTTAGCAGAGCTAGTTTGTCGTGAGCCTGCTTGCTGTCAGTGGTAACTGCTCTGTGCGTAGACTTTGCAGTCAAACTTCATGATGAGCGGCAGGACGTTCTTCAGCTCTCAGCTCGCGGCTTCCTTGTCATAGTACACCCTCCTGAATAAAAAATTTCATTTTCCCCTCAAAATTATTTATCTAGGCACTCGCCATCCATCCCTTATATACCTTTTTTTCTTACACCTTTCCCATACAAATCGCATTGTTCAAAATGTGTCATTCTCATCTCTATATTTACAAATGTATCGTTTTGAGCTGCTGACGCAATTTTCCCTTCTGTATACATACATAAAGTGCTAAAGTGCCTGTTTCCTTTGGACCGTTCCTGGTTGCCTGCTCATGACAGGCTGCTCCCCACGGCGGACTGTTTGAGAGCCTGTTCAGTGCAGTACATTCCAGTACAGTACAGATACCATTATTGCGATACTCAACTGTTCACTGCCTCATCCATCCTGTTTATATTGTTTGCATCAGGCTTACCTGAGCGGGACAGTCGTTGTCGTTGCTGTTGCCGCTGCCGTTGCCTGTGGTCTGTTTGCACAGATGTCTAAGGGCTCTCTGTTCCGGGCGGGAGGCGCTTGTTGCCCGGCTCAGAGCTGGTCTGTGGTTTAAGTGGGGTAAGCGGGCCGTCAGGTCATATGTTTTCATGGAGTGGAGTGTGTAAATACAGCGTTATCAGCTCGTGCTGTGATGTTCGCAGTCCCGGTGCTGATTGTGCTTAACAGGTACTGCCTTTACAGGGTATGTGGCTGACCTTATTATGTGGTCATAAGTATCCTTTGAGGCCGCAGTTAAGGCTCAAAAGGAGCAAAGTGTCAGGCCTGTCTCAGGTCTTTGCCTGACCTTGTCTGCCTGTAGTGGCACTGTAAGGCCCGCCCATGCAGGCGCAGGGGCAATTCCCAATGACTGATTCCATGTCAGCTGCCGCCGCTGTCTGTGCGGTCGCAGGGTATGATGGTCGTGTGCCCTGTGTGGCTGGGGCGGGCCTGAAAGATACGGATTTTTATACAGAGGTGATTATGTCATTCAGCGGCAGGAACAAACGTCCTCAGAACCTCGAGGAACTTAAGCTCAGAGAGCTTGAGCAGATGGAGGCCGGTGCTGTACGTCCTGCCGATATTGATGACTCTGATGACTTCCGCATTTCCGATATGGATGATGCCTACAGCTGCCTTATTCCGGCCGGCAATTTTGCAGGTCCGGCTGACCAAAAGGGAGCTGAGTGCGTGTCTGCCGGTCAGGGGATGAGTGATGGATCTGTCAATGGAGATGGTTCACAGGGCTCCATGAAAATGAGACGAGACAGGGCTGAGGCACTGTCAGACAGTGATAATGACTATGCTGGTGCCGGTAGTGATGATGCTGCGGGATATGGGGACGGGGGAGATGATTGCGGATCTGCAGACAGCGATGACTCCCAGGGGGCCAGCATCATGCCGCGCCGTAATGAGCGTGGCAAGCTCAAGATCTTCCTTGGTGCGGCACCGGGTGTAGGTAAGACCTTTGCCATGCTCTCTGAGGCTGCTGAAAAGAGCCGTCAGGGCGAAGATATTGTGATTGGCTGGATTGAAAATCAGAACAGAGCTGATATTTCCAGTCTGGTCAGCAATTTTGAAATCATCGAGCGCATGAAGGTCAGCGCCAACGGCTTTGCCTACGACAAGCTGGACATTGCACGTATTATCATGCGCCGTCCTGATACTGTGCTCGTTGATGTTATGCCTGTCACCAATCCGCCTTATTCTGTGCATAAAAAGCGCTGGCAGGATATAGATGAGCTGCTTGATGAGGGCATCAATGTCTACTCCACTCTCAATATTGAGAATCTGGACAGTATGAAGGATATTGTGTCCCGTGTTACCGGTATTGAGGTAGCTGAGACCGTTCCTGACAGCATTTTTGATCGTGCCGATGAAATCCGCCTTGTCGACTTTACTCCAGATGACCTCATTGACCGTCTTAACTCAGGCAAACTGACCATGACCGGGCCTCTGGAGAAAGCCCATCACAATTACTTCAAGAAGAGCAACCTCATTGCCCTGCGTGAGCTGACCATGCGAATTATGACCTCACGTGTGGACAGTGATGCCAAGCTCAGCCGCCATATAACACCTCACTCATCAGTACGTGACACTAATTTCGGCCTGCTGCTGGTTCTTGAGTATGTAACTGACTTTGATGCCATACGTCAGGCTGCCCGTATTGCCCATACTCTTTCCGGAGGCTGGCACTGCATATGGGTTAAGAAAAATGAGCTGAGCTCACGTGAGCGCCTTGCCATCAATGAAATGCTTAACTTTGCCCAGTCACTTGGTGCTGTTACCGATACTGTAACCGGATCCTATGCTCAGGCTGTCAGTGGCTATGCCCGTTCGCATAATCTGTCCATTGTGGCCATTATTCCAGCGGGAAAGTGGCGTTTTTCCCGTGTGTCCCGCTCTCTCAAGGAAATTGCCCCTGAGCTGAGCATTCTTTCTCTGGCCTATCAGGTCAAGGTGCCCCCACTGCTGCACCGCTTTACCAGTATGTTCCGCCGCAGTGACGGCCGCAGTATGGGTATATGGCAGGTGCTGCTGGGCAATCTCGTTCTCACAGGCATATTCTACCCTCTGTATGGCATGGTACACCGTACCAACTTTGCCATGGGCTATATGCTGCTAAGCTTTTACTTCTCAGTACGCTACGGCACCATTGCAGCCTCGCTGTCGGCCTTTGTTTCCATCTTCTTCTTTGACCTGTGGATGGTAGAGCCACGCGGATCGCTCATTGCCCGTGATATTCAGTATTTCTGGTCATTCCTGGTAATACTGATTGTAAACATGGTTGCTGCCCGTCTTATTTCTCACCGCCAGGAAATGACCTTTGAGGCCAATATGCGTGAGCAGCAGACGCGCATGCTCTATGAGGCTGCCCGTAACATGGCCTCAGTAGTGGATGAACGTGCTGTATTCAATATCATGACCTCAACCATGCACTCCAATCTGGGCATTGAGTGTGAGTTCTGGAGCTACCATGAAAAGGATCAGACTCTTACCCGCCAGCAGGCCCGTCTTGATAATGTTGATGAGAAGGTAGTGCACTGGTGTCTGCAAAACAGAAAAGAGGCCGCATTGCTGCCTGATCTGAATTTTACCTGGCCTGGCAACGAAAGAGTGATGCCACCGCTGCGCGCTGACGACAACAATATTTACCTGCCTCTGGTCATTCCTACAGCTGTGTTGGGCGTGGCCGTGTTGCAGCTGCCGGTAAGAGAGCGCTGGTCGGATCCGGGCACTCAGCGTGTGATTCTGGCTCTGATGAGTCTTACCGCTCAGACACTGGAGCGTCTGAGCTCAGTGGAGGAGTCACGCCAGACATTGATGAATATGGAGGCTGCCCGTCTGCGTACCTCACTGCTGCAGTCTCTGTCTCATGATCTGCGTACTCCGCTGACATCGCTTATGAACAATGCCGAGACTCTGCTTAACCGCATCCGCAAACAGGATATGACCGCAGCCGAGATGGAGGCCCGCGAGCTCGTGGACAGCTCCCAGCGTATTGTTACCCTGATGAGCAATCTCATTGAAATGGCCCGTCTGCAAAATGATTCGGTAACCCTCAAGAAGACCTGGATCCCGGCTGATGAGCTTATAGGCATGGCCAAGGCCACACTCAAGGACAGACTCAAGCGCTATGAGGTAAGCACAGCCATTGATCCTGAGTGTCCGCTGTTCTATGGCGATCCTGTACTGCTCGAGCGCGTGCTGGCCAATATCCTTGATAATGCCACCAAGTACTGCCCAGAGGGCTCAAAGATTGTCATCAGCGCAGCCCTCAAAGATGGCAGAGTGACCATGGCCATTTCAGACAATGGTCCGGGCCTGCCTGATGATGGCTCAGCCAGCAGGATCTTCGATCCTTTCAAACGTGGCCAGAAAGAAAGCCATGTAGCAGGTGTTGGTCTTGGTCTTGCCATTGTTAAGACCATTGCCAGTGTCCACGATGCTGAAATCACGGCATCACGCTCAGACATGGGCGGTGCCTGCTTTACCCTGGCTCTGCCATACGTGGCTCCTCCAGAGCTTGATGACGAGGATCTCATGCTCAAAAAGATTGAGGCCTCTGGTGATGCCGACATAGACAGCCCGCTCAGCAAACAGCCATCAAAGACAGCAGCCTCAGCACCATCCACCACCGCCGCATCATCTGACGCTGCGGCAGCCGCTTCTGCCGGAGCAGCCAGTGATGTAATGAGCACCGATGACCCTGATGATGTTGCTCTTATGAGCATGAGCGCTACAGATGACTCGTCAGCTGCAGTCACAGATGTGCCATCTGAAGCTGCACAGGCTGCAGCCCGTGCCGCCCCTGAGGCCGCCGGTGGCGGCCCTCGCAAGAAAGGTAAGTGGGACGATATCATCATTGGTTAGGCAAAGACAGCGTCCCAGCAGGAATTCAGCCTTGCACTGCTCCATGCCTCCCTCAATGCATCCTGACATGCTTCCCGCCTTGCATTGACCAGATGCTGCCTGCACAGGAGCCTGTGCCCTGACCTTTGCTGTGCGCTGACGCTGCTTCTGCTGAAGCTGTATGGTCCCATAGCGGCACCGTCAGCAGCATCAATTGACTGGGCGTCCTGCCTCCATGCCTTAAGCACAGATGAAGCTCTATGCCATAAGTAAAGCATGAAAGATACATGATCTGAACAGGCGTGAGGTATAAGACATCCAGGCGCCATCCATGCGCCTGGCATGCGACAGATCTGCACGGCACTGCATACTGAAAACTGCAGGGCTGATGAAAGCAGGGCCGGGCTTTGTGCCGTAAAGTTGAATTTCTCTGTGAAATAGCCGTGTAAGTGCTGCTGGTCGGGGCGTACAGTGTGATGAGCTTTGAGAATTAGGCCTTAAAAGTGTTTTGTCGGTGCAGGCGGCTTTAACAAAAGTCGACTGACGTGATACATTACAGGGGCTGCACCAGCATAGCCCGTGAGGCCGGAGCTGCTGTGGCGTGATTAATCTACTGCTCAGGAGACAGGCTTATGAGCGCTACTATTCTGGTTATTGAAGATGAAGAGCATATTCTCAAGACTTTATACACCGTGCTTACGGACGAGGGATATACAGTCTACACTGCCAGTACCCTTAAACAGGGCAATATAGAAGCGGCTACCCGCACCCCTGATCTGGTAGTTCTCGATCTTGGTCTTCCTGATGGCGATGGTCTCTTTTTAATCAAGGAGCTGCGCAATTACTCCATGGTGCCTATTATCGTGCTCTCCGCCCGCTCTGATGAGCAGCAGAAGGTGCAGGCCCTGGACAGCGGCGCTGATGATTATGTAACCAAGCCTTTTGGTATTTCCGAGCTGCTGGGCCGTATCCGCGTACAGATGCGCCGTCAGACCATACTCAAGGAGCATACCGACAATTCCATTATCAACCTGGGCACCAACGTAACTGTTGATACCGTTAAGATGATCGTTACCAAGAACGATCAGATGGTGCACCTGACCAAGATTGAAATGCGCCTGCTTACAGCAATGATTGCCGAGAGTAACAAGGTACTGACCCAGCGCTACCTTATGCAGCGTGTCTGGGGCGCCGAATATGTAGAGCACCCTCACTATCTGCGCATTTATATGGGCCGTCTGCGCGCCAAGCTCGAAGATGATCCATCCACACCGGCCATTCTTATCACCGAAACAGGTGTAGGCTACCGCCTGGTCATCAACTGATAACAGCCCAGGCCCCTGCAAATTACCTGACCATGCCAGACCTGCACAGCAGACCTGCAAAGCAGGCCATACCAGGCCATGCCTGGCAAAGGCACGCTGTGGCTATCCACAGAGCGATCCTGTACCGGCACAAGACCAGTGCAGAAACTGCAGTATGGCAGTACCTGATGGAGCCAGACAGATCAGCATGATAGCGCGATCTGCAACTGCGTCAGATTGAGTTAATGCATGGCAGGCCTGATGAGAGTGGAAGCGCCAGTGAACATGACAGCATGGCGCAGGACAGATAACCGCCCGGCATATGCCGGGTTCATTTTTATGGCAGTTGCCGCCGTGGGATTACCTGATGAGTTCAGGTTGCCCGGCTGCACAGCAACAGTATTCATGGATTTATTAAGATGGAAGATTATCGTCCCATCATGCTCAATGGCTCATATATGGTAGCCCTCTATGCCGTGGCCTATATCAGTGCCCCGCTTACTCCCCAGAGCATACTTGAATATGCAGTGCTCGCTGTCGCCTCAGCCTGGCTGCTCTACGGCATGATGCTGCTTCATAAGGAAAAGCGCCGTCCATCAGCCGTATTCTTTGGTGCTATTGCCCTTATTCCATGGGCCTTTTACGGCGAGCTCATGTATATCAATGCCAACAAGGAAGGCATTGAGCCAGAGGTCTTTGAGAGCAATCTCAAGCACGCCGTAATGGTCTACCAGAGCTTTAAATACATGATTATGGCCTGCGCCGCCGGTGCGGCAGTCAAGGGCATGTGGAACGCCCTGCGCAACTTCGGCTCCACCAGGTGACCCAGGCCCGGCACCCAGACCTGTGAGCCGCAGCGCCAACATACAGGGAAGTGCCATGATGCGCCATGAAGTAACTTAAGCAGCTGAAGCATCACACAGCAGCTGAATCATAACGCAGTAGCTGAATCATCACGCAGTAGCAAGAAGCAGCTGAGGCAGCACGCAGTAGCATGAAGCAGCTTCAGCTGCACGCAGTAGCATGAATTATCCGTGCTGCATTACAAAAGGCATTGCATGGCACAGCGTGACAATGCAGTGTGTGACAGGAAAAAACGCGGCTGGGAATAGTCCGGAAGCATCATCAGCTCACCAGGACAGGCTGCAGCTGACATGACTTACCTTGATAGCCATTAACATAAGACAAAGAAGGCAGGAGTATTCCTGCCTTTGCTTTATCTGCAGCATGTAAAGTGAAGAAGCAGCTGCAGTGCTTTTGCTGACTCTTATGCAGATGGAGAGGGAGAGGCTCTTGAGGAGTCAACCGCATCGTCAGCTGATACAGGGCTCCAGTTAAGCCATCTGGCATACTCCAGTCAGCTTTCAGTCAAGCTTAGCCAACGGCAGGGCTTACTGATATCAGGCGACTGCGCAGCAAAGTCCACTGGAGTGCATTTATGCCGCAGCGAGTGCCCGTACAGGAGCCTGGACGAATGACAACGCAGGATGCTGACAGTGATGAACGTCGTTTGAATGTCGTGATGAATGGCAAAGTATGAGTCTGTCTATTCTCGCCTGTAACTGCACAGCACAGCACAGCAATGCATGATCTTATCAGGAGAATCAGGTGTACAGCGGTGTGAGAGCGTGCACTACGTCGTTATGCTGGGAGCTGAATAGAGAGCAACTGCCGGGGATATTACAGCGCGATGCTATACAGATCAATGCTGTATAGCGCAATGCAATAGCTTAATGCGATGTGTTCAGTGGTATGTTTCTTTGCAATGTGTTTTATAAAGTGAAAAGCCCGCCTTCTGTACTTTCAGGAAGCGGTCTTTTGCTGGCAGCTGAGGCTGTCATGTCATTTGTGGTATGGATTTTTGCTGATGCTAATAGAAGCTCTTGGAGGACACGTCGCAGGTATGCGGTTAGCCATATTGTCAAGCTCCTGATATACGGCACGGGTCTGAGTAATCAGCTTGGCATTGTTACGGCTGTTGACGCTCAGGGCATCAGACGAAGACACAATCAGGCTGATCGAGTTGGTCTGAACCTGAACAGACTGCTTGAGTGTACCGGTGTTCTGCAGCAGCTGCCTGTCAAGGGAGATTATGTTGTTGAGGCTGTTCTGGGGGCGCTTGCAAGGGCACGAGCCTCATCGGCTACCGTAACAAAGCCACGACCGGCTTCAGCGGCGCGTACACTCCTCAGGCATACGAAGGGTGGGCCGCAAATGCAGTGATGACAGGGCTGCAAGTGCTCTGAGCGACAGGCGGCCCTGATGGTGAGTGTTCAGAATGAAAAAAGGCCGCGACCCCGGTGGGGCGCGACCTGTACAACAGAAAAGAAAAGGTTATCAGCGCAGCTGAGCGACAGCTCAGTGAGCCCTGGCGGCTGCGCAGTGAAATCATTATGGCTTTTGCACGAGCCAGAGGCTTAAACGTGCTTCCTGCCAGGGACAGCCTTGCCTTGCAGCCTATCGAACGACCAGCCCCGCCGGTCCAGCAAAGGGCCGGCTGATCGGGCCTGTCCGCCGGGCGAAGGATGGCGGGGCCGGCATGGCATGGCATGGCCTGGCAGTGGCTGTCATGGTCTGGCCTTGCCTGGCATTGCCTGTCTGGCATGGCAGGGCGGGCTAGAAGCGCTTGTCTGAAATGGCGTGGCCAATGGAGTCGGCAATGGATTCAAGCTGCATGGTAATTTCGCTCGAGCCCTTTACCAGTGAGGCATTGCCATGAGAGCTGGTGCGCAGCTCATCAGCTGAGACCTCGATTTCATTGATGAAGCTGGTCTGGGACTGCACTGAGTTGCGCAAGGTGCGGATATTCTCAAGAAGCTTGTCTGAAATCTGCACGATATCGTTAAGGCTGTTCTGGGTGACACCGGCAAGAGCGCGAACTTCGTCAGCTACCACGGCAAAACCACGGCCATGCTCGCCGGCACGGGCAGCTTCAATGGCAGCGTTAAGCGCCAGCAGATTGGTTTGATCAGCCACATCACGAATGGAGGCAACCACGTTCTGAATACGGGCGGCATTGTTGGCAATATGCTCAGTTCGCTCACCTACATCTTTATTGGAGTCGGTGATGTTGGCTGTTGCAGTCATGGTGTTATCAATCAGCATCAGCTGGTTGTTAAGGGCCTCAGTGATTTCATTGACGGCATCAGTTTGCTGGGTTGATTTGACACGCAGGTCATCTGACAGGTGCTTCTGACTTTCAAGCATCTGGCACATGGTCTCACCTGCACGGTTAATACCCTCAAGCAGTGACTGGTAACGGCCCTGATAGCCGTTGTTGTCCACGCGCGCGGTAAAGTCGTTACCTGCATAGCTCTCCAGTACAGATACGGCGTTATCAAGAACGTGGTTAACGGTCTCAATGGTCTCATCCAGGGACTCAATAAGAGTGCTGGTATAAGGATCCTGGCACTTGTAGTTAACGCGGGAGTCGAGGTGACCATTGTTGACTTCATCAATGGTGTTTTTAACAGCTGCGATGGCCTTGCTGTTATCGATCATGGATTTTTCAATGGCCTCACTCATGTCGCACAGCATATTTACAGCAGTACCGATTTCATCAAGATTGCGGGCACGGATCAGCCTGGCCTTTTCAGTACGATGCTGGAAGAAGTCAAAGAAGGCACTGGTATTGATGCTCAGAAGGCTCAGGCGACGGGTAAGAATGCGGGTCTGATAGAGGCTGAGCATGAGGAAGAGCACAGCAGCTACCAGAATAACCAGGGAAGTCTCAAAGAGCATGAGACGAACCGGGGCCATGACCTCATCTACTGAGACCTTGCCGGCAATAATCCAGTCGAGAGTCTGATCCTTTACGGCTACTACCACATACTCCTCGCCATCGACAGATGAGGTGTAGTAGGTGCTGTGGTCCGGGCTGTTCAGAGCACGCTGTACAGCTGCAAAAATGCCCGGATCCACATCATCGATTTTCTTTTTGAGAATGTATTCCTGAACAGGATGAAGCTGAATTACGCCCTGCTCATTGGTGCAGAAGAATGTGCCGCTGTCGCCCAGCTTTTCCTTGCTGATGCTGGTAATAAGCTCATTGGCTTCAGTTGATGCTCCGGTAACGCCGATAAGCTTGCCGCTCTCATCAAAAACCTTGTAATTGATGAACATGACCAGCTGCTTTTTGAAGCTGTCAAAGTCGACATTTACCACATAGTCGTTTTCGTGATTGAAAACAGCCTGAATCCAGGAGTCACGGCCATTCATCTGCAGCTTGCCGATATTTTCGCCATTGTACAGATATTCGCTGGTGACCAGAGTAGCAAGGAATGATGAGTACAGGCCGTAGTTCTTACGTATATACTCGCGCTCTTTAAAGAAAGCGCCAATAAGCTCTTTGTCTGCAGTATGGCGGGCAGCTTCAATGGTATAGGTTGAGGTGGCCATGGAGCGGGCCAGGGCAATGTGAGGATCGACCATTGCCTTGATATGACCGGCAATAAGCTGGGTTTCTACAGGCAGCTGTTTGTGTACGATCTCTTCTTTCATCAGTGAGGTCGAGACCATGAAGAACACGGCGGCGATCACTACGAAGGCCAGAACTGCAGATCCTGTGGAAATGGCAGAGATCCTTTTGACCAGGGATTTCTGTTTGTTATCAGAGGCCATGACTAGCTCCACTGCGCCTGTTGCGCAATCTTTACAACCACAATATACGTACTGCCGGCAGCTGTAGTGCTCACACAGCAGCTTCTTTCTTTTCTGTATGTCGATCGTTGTCTGTCTGATCGGTACTGCAGTCAGCCTGCATCAGCAAGGTTTGTCACTCCACAGCCGCGTTGTGCGGCAAGCCTCATAACCTGGCTGTGGGGCGATTGTTTCCTGTTTCCTGAGCATCAATTAAACGCGCACTATGAACTTATGACAGGCACCGCCCAGCGGCGGATCTGCTGCAGCTGTTCTTCAGCTGTGCTGCAGCCATGCCGTCCGGCTGCCATACAGCATTTGCTGCCGCAGCCGCAGCGCAGCAGCTTAAGCTGCAGGCACCTGTGCCGCTGTCACATGCTCCAGCCGCGCAGCGGCATGAGCACAGACGCGCTCATTACTCTTTGCTCAGGACCTCAGACACTTACAGTAAAGTGCCTTTACTGATTGGAGAAAATACTTATCCCACCCGGTAATTCCTGAGACAGTAAGGTTAAACACACAAGTACAGGTGTCTGTCAGCAATGTTCAGCTGCAGCTGCAAGGAAAAGCAAAACAGCACAGCCGACGTGCCAAAGGCCATAATGCTCTTAAGGGATGTCAGCGTTATTAATTTCCTACAGTAAACGTTCTTTGAGGCTGCAAGGACTCAGCCTTACGGGATATACAGTATGAGTGCCTGAAACTTCAGAAATCAGGCATTGTCGAATGAGTGCTCAGACTGTCATGACGGCACCGGCATCATATGCGCGCATGAACACATACTTCGCTCTGGACCATGACGCAGCAGTGACCACCTATGCGACATTGACCACGGAGGTGCCACAGGGCACGTGAGAGGCCTTTTGCCATGGGGAGCCAGTAATCATTAACCATGTCCATATTGTGGACAGTTCCGGCAGCAGTGCAACATTTTGCTGCAGCATTTAGCCTGTAATCAGCTCTGAGAAATGAGAGCCTCAGAGTAAAAAAATGAAAATAATTTTCGCTAACTGGCGGAGCATATGATAACGCCAAATCAAACCCTAAAGTACGTATCAGGGCACATTTTCAATAAAAAGTTTATATCTAGGCATTCAAAACTGCCGTGCAAGTACTGGTCACAATATAGATATTACCTAATAAAGCTGATAACTATGCCTTTTGCGCATATAAAGGGCAATCTGGCCATTCATAAAATCATGCCATTAATATCTTGTACTACAAGTGCTCTTGATACATAAAACCGACCGTTTTTTCCAAAAGTACTTGAATACATGTGCGTAAAGATCCAGCCCAAAATACGAAATATACTTCCATCTTTTGCTGCCATAATTTCAGGCCATAGAGTCTCTGCGTTCTCCTTTCTCAAACAGACCAGAGAGCATCCCGCAAGTCAGATGAATGACCATATGATTCAGCCATAACAGTGCCAGGCAACGCGGCATACCCATATGAAGCATTACCGCCCCGCTTAACCCGCTCTCAGCACGCCACGCTCCCATCTGCCCAATCTGCATCTGCATCTGCACCTGACCGGCTGTTGTCCCGTACTTACACCATGTGCAGTGCCTTGCCTGACTTACCTCTGTAAGTGCGGAGCCACTCAGCCATCTATCTGAAAGCTGCGCTGCGTGGCTGGCACTGGCCCTTGCTTCTGAAGCGGCTACACCTTGCCAGACAGCACCAAAACCCCCTAAATGAACGGCTTGCCGATTAATCTGATATTCTCCGCCACTCACGCATGTATATCATTTTCAGACATGGGTTGACTGCCGTGGCGTCCTTTATCGGTGAGGACAGCATGAGCAGGTGATAAATCCTTAACTCATCTGCAGTGGCGAGGGGTGACATGACACAGCATTGCCTTGCAGCGCATTGCATAGCATTGTCTGGCGTCGCGCTGCCTTGCAGCGCATTGCATCCCATTTAATGACATGAGGGCGGCTGCCTGCATATGTGCAGAGCTGTGACTGGATGCGCTGCCGTCCGCCATAAGGTCATAAGCTAATTTATGAAGCATCTTCAAATGCGTATACAACTGTAACAGCAACTGAAGCTCTATCAGCATCGTCAGCTGCAAAAGCCGCTAAGGTGTCTGCGGGAGGGAGCTGTGTACCTGTGTTTTCGATGCGAGTCGGCGTTGCTGCCTCTACAGGAGTCTGCTGCTGGAGTGCAGTTGAGTATAGGGACTGAGCCGCAAGTTGTTTCTGAAATCCAAAATGCCTGTTTCTGTAAAAACGCTTTACCTTTAATTATGTAAACTGATATGAGCTAAGAAAGGCTGGGCAGTAATGTCAGTATTCTCGCGTCCATTTCCCTGTTTGTTCGGGAGCGCAGAGCTTCCTTGGCAGGCAAGGGATAGCATGGCCAATATTGCAGGGCGCTGAAAGTAAAACACTAATCCCCAGACATCGCCATTGATACGGGGATAGCAGGGCGCTAATATTTCGACATACGCCTTGGCCTGGCTGGATTTGTATGGCAAGGTTCGGGCATTAAGACAGGTGCAGGAGGCTGGCACGCTGTGGCAGGTATTGTGTGATGTGATGTGGTGTGGCATGACACACACAGGCATGGTATGAGCTCATATCGGTGGCCTTAAGTTGCGCAATCGTTCAACGTGCACTGTTGAACAGATTAATCTGTAATATGTTTTGTAAAGGTTACGTGATGATGCCGCCATGGTTGGCAGGCAAAGATAATAATGAACTGCTGAAAAAATACAGACAGATTATTAATTTTGTAAAGCGTTATGTCGTATAGGGGATGTCAGTCTGGTTGACGGGCAACTGGCAGTGCAGACGGCATGACCATCGGCACGAGAGCAGGCATGGCAGCTGGCAGGGCGGCATGCTGGGCCGTTGATTAGTGGTTTTGCAGACAAAACAAAGGGCCACAGTGGTAACACTGTGGCCCTGGTAGCGGCCGCCCGGCATGTTGCCAGGGCGGCGGTGCTGTGGCCCGGGTGGGCGCGGTACTTAGAAGGTCTTGTGGGAGACTTCCTGGCTGATTTGCTCGGCAATCTCGTCGAGTTCCTGAGTAATGTTCTGAGTGTCGGCAATCAGGTTGGAGTTGCTCTGACTGTTGGCACGCAGATCCTCGGATGATGTCTCAATCATAGTGATGGAGTGAGCCTGAGACTGTACTGAGCTCTTGAGGGTGTTGATGTTTTCAATGAGCTGGCTTGAGATCTGGATGATGTCATTAAGGCTGTTCTGGGTGACACCGGCCAGAGCTCGTACTTCATCAGCTACTACGGCAAAGCCACGACCATGCTCACCGGCACGGGCTGCCTCAATGGCAGCATTGAGTGCCAGCAGATTGGTCTGATCTGCCACATCACGGATGGAGGCCACCACGTTCTGGATGCGGGCAGCATTATCCTCAATCTCTCTGGTACGGTGACCTACTTCCTCGTTGGAGTCAGTAATGGATCGGGCAGCGGCCATGGTGTTATCGATAAGGCGCAGCTGATCTTCAATGGACTTGGCAATAGCCTGTACAGAAACAGTCTGCTGCTGGGACTTCTGACGCAGGGAGTCTGACAGGGCCCTGTCGGCAGCCAGCACTGTGCTCATGGCCTCACCCACACGGTTAATACCGTCTATCAGTTCCTTGTAGGTACCCTGAGCAGATGAGGAGTCCATACGGCCACGAAAGTCATTGTTCTCAAACTGGTGGAGCAGATCCATAACAGCACTGAGCAGGTCGTTTACACTGGCAATGGTGCCGTTAAAGGATCTTACCAGAGCGGCGGCATAGTCATCCTGAGGAGTATATTCCACCCTGGTATTGAGACGGCCTGAGCCTACGTCATCAACGGCTTTCTGTACCGAGTCAATTGACTTGACATTGTCAGTAATACCAGCCTGCATTCGCTCACCAATGCTGCACATGGTATCAATGGTATCGCCGATTTCATCAGGGACACGGGCACGGCGGAAATCAGGCGCAGTGGTCTTGCGGTCAAAGAAGTCAGACAGTGCCTTCATGTTGTAAGAGAGCAGGGCAAGACGACCACGCAGCAGTCTGAAGATGAAGAAGTTGAAGATGGCGATCATGATGATGGTGAGCAGACCGACCACACCTGCAGACTCAATAATAAGAAGCAGAGGGGCAGTAACTTCCTCACGTGGAATCATGCCGATAATGGTCCACTCAAGCTCATTGTCACGGTAAGCCTGAACAATGTACTCCCGGCCATCCTTGGGATCTGTGTAGGCAGCATATGGGATCTTGCTCTTTTTGGAAACAATGTCCCTGACAATTGAGTAAAGACCAGGGTAGATGTCATCAGTCTTTGCCTGGAGAATGTATTTGGCATTGGAGTGAAGCTGAACAACACCATCGTCAGCAATACAGAAAGTAGAACCGCCACCGCCGAGATTCATGCGGGAGATCATGGAAATGAGATCGTTGATATTGGCTGATGCACCGGCTACACCGATTACCTTGCCATTGTCATCAAAAACCTTGTAGTTGATGTACAGGGCAAGCTCGTTGGTCACATCATCCACATCAGTGTTAACTACGTAGCGCTCAGGGCTCTGCAAGGTTTCATTGAGCCAGGCGTCACGTCCCTGGAACTGCAGAGGGCCCTCACTGCGGCCATTGTAGATGTAGATATTTTTGGTGAAGGTAGCAAGGAAAGTAGAATACAGGCCATACTCTTTTTTCAGGGTATCCACATCATCCTGATAGAGTTTCCAGCCGGCCTCATCATGACCGTTTTGCATCCAGTTGATGACATAGCGGGAACGGGCCATGGATCGGGAGAGCTGAATATAGGGATCGATCTCAGCGTGGATATTGGCCCCCACCAGTCTTACCTGAGCCGGAAGCTTCTCACGGAGAATTTCCTGACGGATAAGCGATACCGAAATCTGATAGAAAACGGCCGTGATGGCTATAATTGCCAGCAGGCTCGACAGGACACTGGAAAAGGCGATGCGACGGACCAGAGAATTTCTGACCATGACGGCTCCTGAAGATGGAAGATATAAGAGTTAAGCATGTATCCGTACCACAGCCATGTTCCATCATGTTACATGGCCTTGAGATGCTGCCGCTTTACAAAGGAAGAAAAGAGACATCATAATTTCAGTATCTGACCGGCATCTGCATCACGCATTATGCGGACAGCCTGCTTAACATGTCGCTGCCTGCGCACCCGATGCGCACCCGATGCGCACCAGATGCGCAGCCGATGCCGCCGATGCGCAGCTGAAGCTGCACCTGCGACTGCAGTACTTAAAATTATGAGTGCAGGAGCAGCAAGGCAGCTCCGGAGCAGTGGTACGGGGTAAATAAAACAAAAGCAGGACGGGCCTGCAGGGAAAAACTGGAAAGGTAACTACAATAATTCATTACGGCTACTGACAGTGTGTCATCTGCAGCCACGTTACAAAACCTTTTGAATGTTGCATACAGAACTGCGTTGAGCATGGCTTGCTACCAGCTCTTTTACAAACAGCATAGAAAACAGTTTAAAGCATGTCATGCAGGCCGCTTGGGGCTCTGCACATGGCATCACGGTAAATGCCCGCTGCACTACAAAGCAGCGAAGAGCAAAATAAAGTACAAAGGCAAAATCTGCAGTGCACCTGACCGGAGCTTCCTGCAGTTAAGATTCTTTTTAAGGTACAGACCGTGGACCTTAATGAGCTGAATCAGTCTGACCCCATAAGATAAAACCATAGTTGAGTGCTTTTGCAGTCCACGCAGGTCACTGCGCAAGGACGTCAGGCAAGCCCCTGACCAGCGTCTGGCCTGGCTAAGGCCAGCGTCAGCCCTGCGTCTGGCCTGCCTAAGGTCAGCGTCAGCCCTGCGTCAGGCCTGCGTAAGACCGGTCATGACTGCCAGCAGACTGCTCTGATACCAGTGTATAACAGATGAACTGCCTGCTGAATTTTCACAGAGATTAAACAGCACGGTTTCTGAAGTATGTGGCCTGGTCAGTTGCTGGTCCAGGTCTTTGCTGACCGTCAGGTCAGTCTGGCCTTTATGTCAGTTTGTCTAATTGAACAAAGCATTATATTAGTCCGGGCGATTTTAGCTACTTTTCTTTTCCGTATTTGTGATCAGGGAACAGCAAATATTACAGCCATCAGACAGGTGCTACTAAGGCCTGATTATGACTGCATATAAAACAGGGCCGTCCGCAGGTCTGACACTTTTATGAGCATTGTGCGCACAACTGTTCAAAAAATATACGCATGAAAAAAGAGCATTCCCAATACAGGCGCATCGGGAATGCTCTTTTTGTATCTGCTCTGCCCTGCAGCTAAATCCCTGGCAGGGGCAGGGGAAGGGGCATGGGCAGGTTCGGATCATATGGCCGTGGGGCTGAAACCGGACATGCGTGGTCTTGGCCATGGCCATGGCCATGGGCATTGCCATGTCCATGGGCATTGCCATGCCCATGGCTGAACTGTGGCCGGTGGGGCCGTCAGACCTCAAACTTCTTTGAGGACACCTCGTGGGAGATGCGCTCGGCAATGGCGTCGAGCTCAAGGGTGATGTTCTGGGCATCATTTACCAGAGTAGCGTTGTTCTGGCTGTTGCTGCGCAGCTCATCAGAGGAGTGCTCAATAAGCTCAATGGACTGAGCCTGAGTCTGTACTGAAGACTTGAGAGTATGGATGTTCTCAATGAGCTTTTCCGAGATGGAGATAATGTCATTGAGGCTGCTCTGGGTAACACCAGCCAGAGAGCGTACTTCATCAGCTACCACGGCAAAGCCACGGCCATGCTCACCGGCACGGGCAGCCTCGATGGCAGCGTTAAGGGCCAGCAGATTGGTCTGCTCGGCTACCTCACGGATAGTGGCTACCACATTCTGAATGCGGGAGGCATTTTCCTCAATCTCATTGGTACGGCGTCCTACCTCGACATTGGAGTCGGTGATGGTGCGGGTAGCATTGAGAGTACCGTCAATCAGGGACAGCTGCTGCTTGAGAGCTGAAGCTACTGTGGATACGGCCTCAGTCTGCTGACCTGATTTGACCTTTAGATCATCTGAGAGCTCCTTGTGGTCACGCAGCAGCTCACACATGGCCTCACCCAGACGGTTAATGCCATTCATCAGGCTGTGGTACTGACCTTCAAAACCATGGCTCTCAACACGGGCGGTGAAGTTGTTCTGAGCATAGGAACCAAGAACAGTGGAGGCCTCGGTAATAACGGTATTCACAGTGGCAATGGTGTGATCGAGCGAGTCAATAAGGACGGAAATGTACTGATCCTGACTGCGATAGCCTACCTGGGAGTGCAGATTGCCCTGATTTACGTTGTCAATCGTTTCCTGTACAGCATTCATGGCAGCCATATTGTCCTTAAGGCCGGCCTCGATACGGTCACCCATGTTACACAGGGTCTGGACGGCTACACCAATTTCATCATTGGTACTGGCGCGCTTGAGATTTGGCGAACCGGTTTTGCGCTCAAAGTAATCGGAGAAATTGGAGATATTAAGCTGCAGCAGATTGAGTCTGCGGTTGAGAATACGGGAAATATAGGAATTGAAGATCAACAGGGCCACAATCATTACCATAATGACTATGGTGGACTGAATCAGAATGTTCTTGAGCGGGGCCATAACCTCTGACTCAAGCAGACGTCCTACGATAATCCAGTCAAGCTCAGGGTCTTTGATGGCTACGATGATATAGTCCTGGCCATCTTTCTGTGAGGTAAAGAAAGACGAGTGACCTGGATTGTCTACCGTATTTTTGATGACTTCTAACATGCCCGGCTCAATCTCATTAACATTGGTATTGAGAATGTAGCTCTGGTTGGCATGCAGCTGAATCAGACCGCTTTCATCAATGCAGAAGAACTCACCTGTCTTGCCCAGTTTCTGGCTGGCAATCATTTCCTTGAGTACATTGAGCTGTGCGGCAGCGCCGGTAATACCAATGAGTTTGCCCTGGTCATCAAACATCTTGTAGTTGACGAACAGTGCCAGATTGCCTGTGTTTCTGTCTTTGTCCATGTTGAGAACAAATTCATCAGGACTGTTCATGATGCCTTTTAGCCAGGAGTCACGACCGTCAATATCAAGAGCGCCATTGCTCTTGCCATTGAAGTAGTAGACATTGTTTACGAAAGAGGCCATGAAGGTGGAGAACAGATTGTTGCGTTCACGCAGGGAACGGCTGTTGGACTCAAAAAGAGCCTGACCTGAATCAGGTTCGCCTTTTTTCATCCAGTCAATTGTGTATACGGAGCCTGCCATGGAGCGGGACAGATGGATATAAGGATCGATCTGTGCGCGGATATTGCTGGCGATCAGACTGGTTTCAGCCGGAAGCTGCTTGATAATGATTTCATTTTCAATCAGTGCCGATGAAATGCGGTAGAACACAGCCGTGATGGAAATAAAAGCCAGCAGAGCTGCAGCTACAGAAATAGCAGCAATGCGCTTTACCAGCGAACTGCGATGCTCACCGCCGGCACTGCCGGCACTGGCGGAGCTGCCTGCAGACTCGGCAGCATAGGATGGGGCACTTGATGACAAATTGTTATTAAGCGCTGACATGTCAGCTCCTCACATAGGAACATGCTGTGCCTATCTTTCACATTCTCCAAAAAACAGTCAGCCAGCCCGCAACAGGCGTCTCCTTACGGAGTCGGCCAGCACAATGGACCGGCTTCATGCTGCTGCAGCACCTGTGCCGGACGCTGCTGTACCCAGGCATTGCTGAGCCCAGGCACTGTGCCTTACTGGCAGGACGCTGAGTACTGGTACCATGCCTGACTGGCATGGCGCCGCCATGGCGCACTGACTGCGCCATAAAAGGGGAAAGGGTGAAGATAAGCTTACACAGCGTAAAGGTTGTATAACACCTTGTATTAAGGTCCGCATCATGCAGCAGACCCAGGACAAAACTAAAAGGAAACAGTTCTTTGCCGGTGCTGCGTCAATCATTGCATACAGGTTGCAATGACCGAGTTAAGTACGGCATTGGATACTGCAAAGAAAAGCTTTTAATCAGTGCAGAGGAGGGACACATGACCCTCACAGTCACACAGATTAATTAAATAACTGCGTGTATGCAGGAGTGCAGCTCCATAACCCCATGACCATGACAGAAGTCTTAGCCAGCCTGCTCTGTCTGGCCTTGATCTTAATGAGCTTCACGAGCTTCGTAAGTTATAAAGCCTGCACAGGCTCAACGGGCTTAACAGGAATAAGGAACAGCATGTGCTCGATGTGAGTCAAAGGAGCAGGGGCTGGGCTTTTGCTGCTGTCACTGCTGTAATGCTGGTAACAGCGTGTATTGGGATTCAGAGGGATTGCAGCACAGCATAAGGCAGGTACACAGGCAATCCCAGGTAACCGTAGTGGTCTTCAAAGATTATGGACAGCCATCAGGACCAGGTGAGGACTGAGCGCTTATGTTATTAGTCAGAATTTCTGTTGTCTGAAAATACTGTTTGTCTGAAACTCATTGCTCTCGTAAGGCAATGACGGAGTGGTCAGCAACAGATGATCAGGTACTGGTACTGAACAGGGGCCTGATGAACATGACTTTTTAAGCTGCAGGCAGTCCCTTTGCTCTTTATGCTCAGTTCTTATAGCCAATATTCAGAGCCATACAGCCCTGATGCATGTGAATTATTCAGGCAGGCAGGGCATCACTAGAGTAAGGCCGATCACACAGTTTATGCCGCTACATTTACTGGTGCATCAGCCCTTCATACATGAACATGACATGGAAAGAAGCGCAGGAATGGTCAGTGTCGCTTATACCCGTTATACAACATGTGGCATGGAGGTACGGGCATAATTCACTACTGATAGCAGGGGCAAATCGCGCCAGTGTTTACTTGTGAAAAAGTATTATTAAGCTTGACCGGGGCTCCAGTAAAGCTTTCAGGCACGCCTGAGGTCAGTCTGTTTATAAGCCTGAAGGGCATGCATTATCGCAATAGCGTGCAGTGCACAAGTGAACACAGAGCATTCCGTATTATACTTTACGGCAAACCGATGAAGGATATGCCTCTCAAAAATAATTGAAATTAATTGACTTTTAAAATAACCAGTGTTAGGCGTTGAGGCGTATTCGCCAAATATTGGCTTATTTATGCCTTTGTTGGCTCGTAGTTGTTCATAAAGTAGTTTCGTATGACGTACTCAAACAATCTACTAACCCTCATGCTGCTCATGCGATTTAGTGTGAAGCTGTAAGAGACAGGAGTGGACTTGCCTTTTGACAGACT
>NZ_JALKIL010000002.1 GCF_023051105.1 Anaerobiospirillum sp. NML120449
TGACAGGTGCTCGCATGCCTCCTGCGGCGGACACGTATCCTGACAGGTGCTCGCATGCCTCCTGCGGCGGACACGTATCCTGACAGGTGCTCGCATGCCTCCTGCGGCGGACACGTATCCTGACAGGTGCTCGCATGCCTCCTGCGGCGGACACGTATCCTGACAGGCAGTTGCATGACTGCCGTGCAGGCCCCTCGTCTGACAGACAGTCTCGCGACGCCAATGCAGGACACGCCCTGCGCACTGGGGCATGCGGCCCATGCAGGCGACCGCGTCATACGGGACGGCTGTGTCAGTGTGCTATTTGACCAGGGTACTCATATAGCTTTGCTCAAGCTTCTTGAGATCCTCGGGGCTGAGCTCCTCTGCCCCGGCAGCATCATCCTCATCGTCCATGGTGTCATGATCGTTAATCACTGGAGGCTGTTCGGTAAACCACTGAGGGCACTTGTAGCTGATTTTGTTGACATACCAGGTGCGATTGCCCTTAGGGGTATGCACCACGGCATCATCCCCCTCAGACTTGCCCAGCAGGGCCTTTGCCATAGGAGCATCTACCGAAATGTAGTTGCTGCGGCCAAAGATCTCCTCACCACCTACAATGCGGATCTGCATGATCGATTCGTCATCATCAGCTTCAATTTCAACATAGGCTCCAAAAAAGACCCTGCCTTCCTGCTGGATATTGAACTCGACCACCTGAATATCATTGAGCACACGGCGTAGATAGCGAATGCGGCGATCGATCTGAGCCAGCAGACGCTTGTTGTACTGATAATCAGCATTCTCAGAGCGGTCACCAAGACTTGCTGCCCATGATACTTTGGCAGTTACATCCGGGCGCTTTTCCAGCCACAGATAGTCAAGTTCTTTCTTGAGAAGCTCATATCCCTGAGCAGTGATGTAAGGCTTTTTAGCCATGGTTGAGATCTCCGGCTTACCTGGATACTGGCGCAGCTTTACAGTTATAAGCTGCCCCTTGCATTATAAGCCCCCATCCTGTCATTGCCATCCCCACCAGCATCATTCCCGCTATCTGCATTCAGATGCAGGCCTGCCTGTACTTAGCCATGTAGATGCAGGCCTGCCTGTGCACAATCATTCAGGTGCCAGCCTGCCTGTGCGCCGCCGTTCACACGCCATTGACCCAGTGCTCCCATCTGCATCTTTATAAAGGCCGGCAGCGCATCTGTGCGGCGCGCCGTGCGACTGCAGCATCATCAACAGATGGCTCTTGCAAGCATGCCTGTGCCGGGTATGCACAACGTCGTGTGGCTTGTCTTGATTATTAGCCTGGATCCAGGGCCTGAATGGCACAGGCGGCTGCATTTGGCAGCTGCCGGCGGCAGCCAGGGCAAAGGGCCAGCAGCCGACAGCGTACGTACTAAATTTATGTGGGGTGTGATGCTGGACCTGATTTCTTTAAGATTTCTGCATGTTTATTAACAAGCAGGAGACTTATATGGGTGTTAAAAATGAAACACCAGTAGCTTCTTGTAAACGACAAGGGGTTACAGAGGATATCCTCATGGGAGCAGTAATCAACTCCGGACTCAGCTCTTTCCAAATCGGGTTCATGTATGGCGTTGCACCGTCATATGTATGCAGTCTGGCAATAAAGAACCTTGGCGAAGACGCTTTCTGCAGCATGGAAAAAGAGGCTCTTGCCAGGCTGCGCAGCAAGATTGGTGAACTCCTCCTTGCTGGAAGATCTCAAAGCGAGGCGGCAAGGGAGTGTGGCATATCAGGACACGCATTTAGACAGCTATCAATAATGCAGGCTGAGTCTTTCACCAGAGCCACTGATGGCATATGTGTTGTGGATGATGACGAGGACCAGCATGAGGAGTATGAGCTTCCAGATATGGGGGCAAACAGGATCAATCTGAAGTATCTGGACTTTGAAATTTCCTATACGACAAGCAAAGAACCTGAGGAGTCAATCCTTTCAATTTGTAGATTTCTGATAGGAGGCGGCAATGCTTCTTCCTAAACATACCAGAATCATAATCATCAACAAACCTGTAAATGCAAGGCTTGGCATCCCGGGTATGATGAATCTGCTGTTCAGTAACTCTTTAGGCCTGTTTTGGGATGGTGTGGAGCCCATAACAGTTGTTACATTTAATTTGAAGCAGCGTATATGTAAAATCCTGACTGTTGACGATTCAGGCATTACCTGTTCCAGCCGGGTTCTAAGGCGAGGGCGTTTTCAGTATATGCTGCGACATGAGCTGATGCCAACAAGCATAAAAAGGCATGAGCTTGAGGCTCTTCTTCAGGAAGGAACAATAAAAAGATTCAACAGACAGCGTTTTTAGTTGCATTATGAGATGAATTAAGGGAATCATAGCGATTATGATTCCCTTTATTTTTGGAGATCATTTAATTGTCTGATATTACCCCATCCCCTGGCTCACGTCATGACGCCCCTGTACAGGTACCTATTGAGCAGCATCTTAAGGTTGTCAGGATGAACCATGAACTTGCAAACCAGGTTTATGAGCTCAAACAAGACAAAATCGAGCTCAACAACGAGTTAGCTGCCAAACACAGTAAGATTGAGCTGCTAAACAAGACAATCAACTTCTATGAAGACCTTTTCAGCAGCAACAGCTTCTTAAAATTAATCGGTAAAGAAATATCCAAACTAATCAAACTGATGTTAAAAGGCAAGGCATCCCCAGAAGAGTTGCTTGTCAGAATTAAAGACATTGTCAGGTTCAAAAATCAATCCGAAAGAAGAAGCAGAGCTGAGGGGTTGGGTGCTGTTTCTAAAGGAGAGGCTGCAAAAAACCGTGCTCGCGCCATAGCTGACGCTGATGCTGCCAGTCAGCTCGACACAAATGATCAGGAAGATGAGGCCACTCTTCCAAAACAGGACAATACGGTCTTTTCATTCGAAAACAAGGAGGTGGGAAATCATTATGAGCATGTTACATCATGTCGCAGACAGGGCATGACTATTCTGGACATCTTGAATAATAGTCCTCAAAAAGACATTTTTGATTTTAAGACAGGCTCTGATCCTGATGGTGACGTATACAGCTTAAACAATGATTCTGAGCAGATGCACAGAGAAATTGCTGAGCAAAAGACTTTCGACCTCATCGAGAAAATCGACGGTATTGAATATGCCATTATGCTGAGCAGTACTGGTGTACAAATCATTGACGAAGCAGGCACCCCCAAGAGTCTTCACTCAAAGGGACTGCACAGGGTGAAGATAATAAACGCATCCAGTATTGAGCATAAGTCACTGGTCCTGGTTCCTGAGTACAGCTATGTAAATCCAGACTGCGATTATGAGTCCTCTGATCCTGAAAGACTCTCGTTAAGCGCCAACAACATAAGTGGAAGCAAATTCATTTTCAGGTTAAGCAGAACTGGTCCTGAGTTTGACTGCCTGCTTGATTTATCTGATGAGAAAATAAGCGAAATCTCTCAAAATGTCAGCAAAGATTTCGTTGAAAACAACTTTGCTGGTCTGACGGCTGTCCGGGAGCTGCGCAGAGAAAGTGTCCAGATCAGAGAGCAGTTCTACAACCGCATTTATGAGGCAATCTATCATAATGACAAAAAGGCCCTGGGGTCAGTTGTCAATGAGCTTCTAAAGGTAAAGTACAAACAGATTTGCAAGTATGGCAGGCTTGAATCAGCGGTTGTTCAGCCTTCAGCTCCATTAGTTCTGTTCAGCGGGCATGCTCGCACCATGGTTTCAGGTGCGTCAGGACAAGGGGCAGAGTTAATGGCAAACACGCTTTTCAGCAGCTTCAGTACTGTATGGTACAAGAGCTCTGTATCAGTAGGTCTTATAAGCAGTGCTGTTTCTTCCTTCGTGGGCTTTAACACCTCCAAGAATGCTGTTTACCAACACTCAAAGCAGGGCAACGAGTCATATATCTCGCAACCTCATGTAGTAAACCTGATTAATGCTGTAGGCATGATTATGTCCCTCAGCTCTAATGCCAGCCTCAAAGTCATTCGAGATTCTAAACTGATCATGATGGATGAGGTGACTTCAAAACTGCTTGAAGATGGCGCTGCCCGAGTTAAATACAACTTTTCTCTTATGAATGGAAGAGCCTCTAAGGAGCGTCATGTATGCATATGCTATACAGGCTCAAGAGAGTTTCGGCATATCGTTGCTCTGCTTAATGCGAATGCGGCTGGTTTTAGTGCAGTCGTACTTCATACTGACGGATTCATTGGCTACAAAAAGTTCATCCGCAAGGTTGCAAAGACATTGGGAATAACACACTGCCAATGCATCTCTCACGCCCGTCGTGCATTCGTAAGAGCCATGAAAGACAGTGGTCTTATGGCTGTTTATGAATCACTTCTTGAAGTCGAGGAACAAACAAACACAGGCATATTGATGGCTATTGAGCGGGCCTTTGATGACAATACCATTTCAGAAGTTCAGAAACTGATATTGATGTTTGTACATCTGATTCGTATGCTGTTCTCAATGGAGAAAATCTTTATATCAGATACTCCTGCCAATGAGGTTAATAAGTTCCGCGCCCCTGAGTTTATGGAGAAGCTCAGCAAACAGAGGCAGGATACCTCAAGCATTTTATTCTTTCTGGCTGACAGCATAATTACAGAGCTTGCCGATGTCCACGGCCTTGCAGTACGTACCAGCGATGGTAAAAGCTACAGGCAGTCAGAAGAGTTGTGCAATTGCAGCTATTTTTCAAATGCTGTTGTTTACTGGATGAACCACAGGAATAACCTGAAAAACTTCTTGGAGAATCCAGAAGTTGAGCTCAGCACCAATGCTATTGAGAGAGCTCATAGAGGTCTCGTTGTCTCCTACAATCACTTCCACTACATGAATACAGTGGGGGGCAGCCAGGCCTTTGCCAATCTCATTACAGCTAAACAGAACTGTATTTATGCTGGAGTAGATCTTAAGCACTTCATTGAGTATGTACTGCTTGAGTACATTAAGGCTCGACAGGAGATCTTCAAGGATGAGGAGCTGATTGAGCAGATTAATTCAGATTACAGAGAACTGTCTGGGCTTGAAGACTTTGATATACGAGATGAGATGTGGCTCATGCCAGGAAGACGCACTCAGATTGTTCCGGATCCTGAAACAGGCCTCATGATTAAAGTTGTACGTGAGCTTTCTGATCCTGTTAACCCGTCAACATTTATTCTCAAATATATCAATGTTGATGTCTTCAATCCTTATGTTTATAAGCGGAAGATGAGGGGAAACGGATTATCTTCTGCTGATTCGCATGGTTTCTCAAAGTCATCAGAAGTCAAAGTGCGGACCGACTCCGAATCCACCTCAACCGTTAGTACGGAACAAGATAAAGCAATCGCTGAAGTCACAGATCACAGCCCAGTCCACAGCCAGAAAGGAAAGCAATCCTGCCCTGCCCCCGACCATGAGTCAAAGCCAGCCTGTCCAGAAAGCAACTCAGACTCACGCTCAACTCAAAACGTACAGTCGGGGCGACCCGGCCATGAAAGCCGTTACAGTGTTTGTGCCGTGCAAGAGCATACTGAAGGATTACAGCCTGTTGGGGAGAGCGAACCAATGCTTAACCGTTCAGTCCTTGAGCAAGAGCCAGACCCCAGCTAACACTATAGGTAAGCGAGATAAGACGAAAAAAAACCCACACCTAATATATAGGTATGGGTCGATACGATTATCTTAGCTAACGCTAAGCTTATCTATAGTAAAAAGTCAGCCCATTGTATAAAAAGCCACTTGAATGTGGTAGGGGCTTTATCGCTTAAATTTACTGTTTTCTTGTGCATGCACTTATAATTTGCTGTTTTTGAGCTCTTTTTGCCCCTCTGAAACATACTTCCTTAATAAAAACCGGTAGAAGTATGGTGTCGCAATCAGATCGCAATGAAGGCTCTTTCAGCAGAAAGTCTACTGTCATCAGGAATGGCTTAATTATAGGGTTTTGCAGAAATATATACACCCCACATAAATTTAGTACGTACCCGACAGCTAGTGAAAGAGGTTGCGGTGGAGGCTGGACGGGCCCCTGGAAGCCTGCAGGTGTCTGTGCGCGGAAATCAGAGATAAAAAAAGCCCGGGAAACAAAGTCTCCCGGGCTTTTTTTATCTTAACTTTCAAAGTATCAGAGGTTGCAGCCCCTGACTAAGCTGAAAGCAGATTAGAGCTGTGGGCCGGCCTTAACCAGGTCGCCACCGAGGCTCTCGAACTTCTTGAAGTTCTTCTGGAAGCGCTCAGCCAGATCCTTGGCCTTAACTTCCCACTCAGAGGCATCAGCGTAGGTGTTACGTGGATCCAGAATCTTGGTATCAACACCCTTGAGCTCGGTAGGTACGGTGAAGTTGAAGTAAGGAATGGTAGCGGTAGAAGCGGTATCGATAGAGCCGTCGAGGATGGCGTCGATGATGCCACGGGTATCCTTAATGGAGATACGCTTGCCACTGCCGTTCCAGCCGGTGTTAACGAGGTAAGCCTTAGCGCCGGAAGCTTCCATTCTCTTAACCAGAACTTCAGCGTACTTGGTTGGAGGTAAGGTTAAGAAAGCAGCACCGAAGCAGGAGGAGAAGGTTGGGGTAGGCTCGGTAATACCACGCTCAGTACCAGCTAACTTGGCGGTGAAGCCGGAGAGGAAGTAGTACTTGGTCTGCTCCTTGGAGAGGATGGATACTGGTGGTAATACACCGAAAGCGTCAGCGGATAAGAAGATTACACGCTTGGCAGCTGGAGCCTTGGAAACTGGCTTAACGATGTTGTTGATGTGGTAGATTGGGTAAGAAACACGGGTGTTCTCGGTTACGGACTTGTCGCTGAAGTCAATCTTGCCGGAAGCATCAACAGTTACGTTCTCTAATAAGGCGTTGCGCTTGATGGCACCCCAGATGTCAGGCTCATTCTCCTTGGAGAGGTTGATAACCTTGGCATAGCAGCCGCCTTCGAAGTTGAATACGCCGTCGTCATCCCAGCCGTGCTCGTCGTCGCCGATTAACAGACGCTTAGGATCGGTGGACAGGGTGGTCTTACCAGTGCCGGACAGACCGAAGAAGATGGCAGTGTTCTGGCCTTCGAGATCGGTGTTGGCGGAGCAGTGCATGGCAGCAATGCCCTTTAATGGGAGGTAGAAGTTCATCATGGAGAACATGCCCTTCTTCATCTCACCACCGTACCAGGTGTTGATGATGACCTGCATCTTCTCAGCAAGGTTGAATACAACGGCGGTCTCGGAGTTGAGGCCCAGCTCCTTGTAGTTCTCAACCTTAGTCTTGGAGGCGTTCAGAACAACGAAGTCAGGCTCGAAGTTCTTTAACTCTTCCTCGGTAGGACGGATGAACATGTTGGTAACAAAGTGAGCCTGCCAAGCTACTTCCATAACGAAACGGATCTTCAGACGGGTGTTCTCGTTGGCGCCGCAGAAGAGATCAACAACGAATAAACGCTTGTTGGAGAGCTCCTTGCCAGCCAGGGACTTTAACTGGGCCCAGGCTTCTTCAGTTACAGGCTTGTTGTCATTCTTGAACTCGTCAGAGGTCCACCAGATTTCCTTGGAGGCCTCGTTCTTTACAATGAACTTATCCTTTGGAGAGCGGCCAGTGTAGATACCAGTCATTACGTTGACTGCACCCATCTCGGTGACAACACCCTTCTCAAAGCCCTGTAAGGAGTCCTTGGTCTCCTCAGCAAACAGAGTCTCGTGAGATGGGTTGTGGACAATCTCGGTAGCACCGGTGATACCGTACTTGGCTAAACTTTCAATTAAGCTCATTTTTTTCTCCACGAATGAGTGTTAGAAGCCATTTCTAACAATACTTTTGAACCAAAGCTATTTTAGCCTAAAAAAATCCTTAATTGATAGAACTTGATCATCTTATTTGAAAAATAAAAGACCCCAAATCTGTGCAGGGTTTGCGTATTTTGTCCAGGCAAATACCAAGATACATACCCAAAGCCGGATCGCGCTGCCGACATCAGCCTCCCGACCACGTCTCTTCACAGTCGACCCAATACCGCGCCACAGCGCAATTTCAGCCCTCAGGCATCCCGTCCCACCACCTGAAACTTACCCCATAAACTACAGCTGCTCAGAGACCTGCCGGGCAGTCCTTGATGAAAATTGCACATGTATGACAGACGCCTTATATCCCCTGGATGTCATACCACCTGGATACAGGACAGCCTCATATTGATGCGCACAAACCATCATGTATACATCTAAATAACTCTTTGCGCACCACAATCCTGCCTGCTGAACTCAGCGCTGCAAAACACGCCACCCACCCACCCCGCCTGAGCCCCCGGCTCAACATGGACCACCTGCTCAGCATGCTCAGACTGCTCCACCTGAGTGCGCCTAAAAATACGCAACTGCAACAGCAACAGGAATCATGCAGCGGCGCTCAGTCAGTAAGACCGTGCCTTTATGGGGCAGCACGACCTCAGATGCGGGACGGTGCGCACAAAAGCGCGGCCTTTTGTATGGACTTGTAAACTTTGCCGCTAAAATAGTGCAGCACCAAAGGCGGCGCAGCTGCAACCGGAGCATGTGAGAACCATGATCAGCGCCCTGTGTACAGGCACAGTGCCGCAGCACAGGACAGCGTAGCCGCATCTGGGCTGACACAGCAGGCATCGCAGCCCTTAAAGGGCATGACTGCCCTCAAAGAGCAATACTGTCACCGCAATGCGCTGCTGACAGCATGAGCAACGTAGCAGGCATGGCCTGATGGCCTCATGGCAGGCATAGCCACATGGCATCATGGCATCAAGGCCCTGTGGCCGCTGCCATAAGCCGTACTGTTCTGGCTCATGGGGATGGGGCAGCGGCGGTGCTGCCGGCCGGTCTTACAGCTACGGTAACTTCAAACAAATCAAGAGGCATTTTATGCACCTATCGCAAGCACTGACCGTCATTGGCGCGGGATCCTACGGAACCGCCCTTGCCATGGCTGTCGCTTCCAAAGGATTTCCGGTCATGCTGCATGCCCGTGACGGGCAAAAGGCCAGTCACATGGAGCAGTCACGCCAGAATGAGCGCTATCTTCCTGGCATTACCTTTCCTGAAAGTCTGCATGTCACAGCCTCACTGCAGGAAGCACTGAGCTTTGCCCGCGATGTTCTGCTGGTCGTGCCATCCAGTGCCTTTGTCGATACCCTTCTGGCAATCAAACCTTTCTGGCAGCCCCATCAGCGCCTTGCATGGGCCACCAAGGGCCTGGACAGCTCAGGAGAGCTGCTCTCCAAGGTCATCATGAAACATATGACCTCACCTGATTACCCTGTCCTGCCTATTGCCTCACTGTCCGGCCCTACCTTTGCCAAAGAGCTGGCCTCAGGCATGCCTACCGCCATAGCCTGTGCCGGCAATGATGAAAACTTCGTCACCGAGCTGTGTCAGCTCATGCATACCAAGACCTTCCGTGTATACAAGAGCCATGATCTGACCGCGCTGCAGCTGGGCGGCGCCGTAAAGAATGTAATTGCTATTGGTGCAGGCATGTCCGATGGTCTGGGCTTTGGTGCCAATGCCCGTACCGCTCTTATTTCCCGTGGCCTTGCTGAAATAATTCGTCTGGGTACGGCTCTGGGTGCCAGCGAACGGGGCTTTATGGGCCTGTCGGGACTGGGCGATCTCATGCTTACCTGTACTGACAATCAGTCCCGTAACCGCCGTCTGGGCTATATGCTGGGCAAAGGCATGAAAATAGATGAGGCCCTCAGAGAAATAGGACAGGTAGTAGAGGGCTGTCACATGGTCAGCGTAGTTGCAGATCTGGCCCGCAGACTCCAGGTTGAAATGCCTATCTGTTTTGAGCTCTATGAGGTGCTTATTAATCACAAACCAGGCCCTCAGGCCGCCTATGATCTGCTAAGCCGCCAGATCACCACCGAATAGTGGCTGCAGACAGCAGCAATAGAAAAAGGGCATGTCACAAGTGACATGCCCTTTTTCTTAAATGCAGCATGATGCGGCTGCAGCAAGGACCGCATCGTCGGCTCCATGCCTGAAACCGGTACGGTGTCCAGTCAGATAACTGACCAGAAACGAAGTCAGAACTTAAGCAAAGCTCTCTTCGGTCTTGGTGTGGTCGGTAGCGTCTTCTACGCCGTTAATCTGGCCAGGGAAGGCAACCTTGAGCTGCTTTTCAATACCGTCGTGCAGGGTGGCACCAACGAGGGAGCAGCCGTTGCAGCCGCCGGAGAACTCAACGCGGGCAATACCGTCATCGGTAAGCTCGACAAGCTTTACAGCACCGCCATGGCCTGCCAGTGAAGGGCTGACAAAGCGCTCAATGTAGTAGGCTACCTGATCCTTTAAGGAAGCATCGTCGCCCAGCAGCTTGCGCTTGAGGTTTGGAGCGTGCAGGGTCAGCAGATCCTCACCTGAATCATCCTTGGACAGCTCAATCACGGTTTCATCGAGGAAATCAGCAATGTCACTGTCCATTACCACCTCAAAACCCTCCATCTTGAAGTGAAGGTCGTTAGTGGTGATGTACTCTTTTGGACAGTACAGGATACCGCTCTCAACACCAGGAGTACCAGGATTGTTAACAGTAAGACGAATGGCAAGGCCATCGATCTTCTGCTTCTCAATGATGCTGAGTAAATATGCCTGGGCTTCTGAACTA
Organism: Anaerobiospirillum sp. NML120449; assembly: GCF_023051105.1. Lineage (GTDB taxonomy): Bacteria > Pseudomonadota > Gammaproteobacteria > Enterobacterales > Succinivibrionaceae > Anaerobiospirillum. The sequence goes on from NZ_JALKIL010000002.1 coordinate 10,615, forward strand.
ACAGTGATCTTGCTCATTAATAGATTCCAGTTTGATATCGGAAAAATCCAAATTGCCCTGAGTAAGCCCACAGGGCCGTAACTTCAGCGGCTGAAAATTCTGCCAGGTTTACCCTGGTATACGCCCTCCAGGATTCATACTCCTGCAGAGGTACGCACAGCCCGGTTAGTATAAGTCAATTGCCGCCCTGCCGGGCGCTCCAAAAAGATCATTCGACAAAAAATAGCACAATAAGGCCTCTGACAGCCGCCCATATTTCAGCAGCGCCGCTCCGCTCCAAAAGCACTGCCTGGGTCAGATGCAGTGCAATTGACAGGTGCGGTGCAAGGTGCAGATGCTGTGCAATGGGCAGCTGCGGTGCAAGAGTCAGGTGCGGTGCAAGGTGCAGATGCTGTGCAATGGGCAGCTGCGGGGCAAGGTGCAGCTGCGGTGCAAGAGTCAGGTGCGGTGCAATAAGCAGGTGCGATGCAAGGTGCAGATGCGGCCAGGTCTGCACTGACGGTGCGGCCTCTGCCCATGATAAAAGGCAACTGAGAGCAGCATGACCGCCCTGGCAGCATGCAAGGCGGCCATGCACTCTGCAAGAAAGGCCCTGAGGGCGGGCTGGGACCAGCCACTTTGAGGGGCCCATAATGCAAAACGACGCTCAGGCAAATACCTGGAGCGCCGTTGTGTCAGGTCCTGAAAAGACCATGTGCCAGGAACCATACCTGATGGTATGGTCAGAGGAAAATTACTTGTCCTCGCCTTCTTCCTTGGCAGCTTCGCCAGACTGAGCATCCTGCTGGGCCTTGCGGGCACGGAACAGGGCCTCAAAGTTGATTGGGGCGAGGTTTAACTGAGGGAAGGTAGCACGTGATACCAGGCTGGCGATGAACTCACGGGCATATGGGAAGAGGATATTAGGAGCGGTGCCGCCTAATAAGAACTCACCTGCGTCGCCAGGGATGTTACGTAATAAGAAGACACCGGCCTGAGTTACCTCACAGATAAAAGCGGTCTTGCCTTCGTTGTTGCAGGTAACGGTGATACGTAAGGCAACCTCGAACTGATCATCAGCGATCTTGGTGGTCTTGGTATCGAACTTGACCTGCAGCTCAGGCTTCCACTGGCTCTGGAAAACAACAGGGCTGTGTGGGGTCTCTAAGGAAGAGTCCTTGGCATATACACGGATTAAATCGAAAAGAGGACGAGTGGCAGCGGCTTGTGCCTGCTCATTTGCATTCTCTGACATTGCTTGTGTCCTTAAATTTGGTCTTTTTGGAATTCGTTAGATTATTTCTTCTTGGACAGAGGCAGGTTGGCAGCAGTCCAGTCCATGACTCCACCCTCAAGAATAAATACTTTAGTAAAGCCCTGCTTCTTCAGGAAGCGACCACTGTTGAAGCATTCACTGTCAAACTTGTCCTTGCCTACGATGATTACCGGACGTTCACGCATGCTCTCAATACGGGCAATCTTACCGGCCTTGATGTCGGCAGCAGTTACGTGTAATGCGTTGGCAATATGGCCATTGTTAAAGGCTTCGGCGCTGCGGATGTCCAGGAAGACACCATCCTGTCTGTTGACCAGGGTTACAGCATGATTTGAGGTGGCCTTTGGAATACGTGCAGTTAACAGCTTGAACTGAACTGCAATCAGCAAAACTAAGACAACTGCCCATGCGCCTACCATAAAGTAGTGGCGCTGAAAGAATCCAGGAAACTCGTTGATGAACTCGGAAATGAAATCCACGATTTTTTACCTCAAAACACCCGGATTTCGCTCCGGTCTGCAAATAGTGGATTATTCTAGCATAAAGCATTCTTTTGTTAAGAATACTTTGATTTCCACGCCTTTCCATGACCTGGGGAACTATGATAAGTCAATGTACCCTTATCAGGAAAATCTTTCTGACAGCTGGCGACTGTAATCGCAGCAACAGCTGCTCATACAACCGCATCCGACAATTTATCAGCTTTTAACTGAAAATACGCAATTTAAGGCCATGACCACGTGATTTTGTGAGTGTTCTCATGAATTTTGAAGTAAGTCACAGCAAAATCATCATAATTATGCTCCGCCACAGCAGCACTCACAGTCAGCCATCCTGACTGTCGCAGCTGCACTGCCAGAGCTGCCTGACGCCAGGCAACTGTCAGACAGCTCTGAGCGCCGTCAGCCCTGGAATGGGGCTGATTTTGACCTGGGCTTAATGGGACAGAGGCTTAATGGGACTGGGGCTGGCTGGGCTGCACTGCCTGGTGTGTCAGTACTGGGAGCTGTGCACGGCGGTGGCGCCTGAGGACGATGCCTGCCGGGTGGAGCCAGGTGATCGAAGTATGGTGGGAGGGTAAGACAGGGCGGGACGGGGTTTACTGCAAATATGTTGAGTGACTCAACACCGGGGGGCGCTCTATGGTCTTAGTCATATCTTTATAGATGTTGAAAAGCGCGGGCTGGGACAGGACTGAAAAGACAGTAAAAAGTCAGTTTGTGGGCGGAAAAATCAGGATATTTTCATATGGCTGCATGACCAACTATATTTGCCTGCAAGCGTCAAATTTAAGCCATTCAGGGTGCTTTTCTGATAAAATTATCCATCAGCATACACTTGTATGCAGTTCTGATATCAGGTCCTGATGGCCGCCATCAGGAGCTGAATTGTGTGTGTGTGAACTTCACATTGGCAAATCCGACCAGACATAAGGCTTTTCAGTCTCAGGTACAGCCCTTTATCAGGATACTGCAGAGCTTTGGGCAAGGCCCCAGGCATGCAACCGTACCGAAAATCCAGCCGGAACCTGCTGCTCCCGGGGAGCGGGAAGCTGTTGCCCAGGGCAACGGTTATACTCTGCATAACAGCTTGCAGAGTCAGAGCGGGTCATGGTTGAACTGGTCAGAGATCAAGTTTAGGTAGAGATATTAAAAATGGCACAAAAGAAGACTCTTGCCCTTATTATCATGGACGGATGGGGTGAAAACCCAGATAACAATTTCAACGCTGTTACCAATGCCAAGACCCCTGTACTTGATGGCCTGTGCGCTGATTACGCTCATGTTGACATCGCTGCCTCCGGCGTCGATGTAGGTCTGCCTGACGGTCAGATGGGTAACTCCGAAGTAGGTCACACCAATATCGGTGCCGGCCGCATCGTTTATCAGGAGCTGACCCGTATCGGTAAGGCCATTGAGGACGGCGAGTTCTACAAGAACCAGGTTTTATGTGATGCCGTAGACAAGGCTGTTGCTGCCGGTAAGGCCGTTCACATCATGGGCCTTATGTCCCCAGGTGGCGTACACAGCCATGAAGACCACATCCTTGCCATGATCCGTCTGGCTGCCCAGCGCGGTGCTGAGAAGATCTATTTCCATCCATTCCTCGACGGCCGTGACGTTGCTCCACGTTCAGCTCTGGAGTTCATTGGCAAGTTTGAAGACCTCTTCAAAGAGCTTGGCAAGGGCCGTTTTGCTACCGTAGTAGGCCGTTACTTCGCCATGGACCGTGACAACCGCTGGGACCGTGTAGAGCAGGCCTATGACGTTATTACCCAGGGTATCAGCCAGTTCCCATCCTTCCCAACCATCAAGGATGCCATCGAGGCTGCTTACGCCCGTGATGAGAACGACGAGTTCGTAAAGGCTTCCGTAATTGGCGAGAAGGTGGTTATTGAAGACGGCGACGCCATGATCTTCATGAACTTCCGTGCCGACCGTGCCCGTCAGCTGACCCGCACCTTCATTAACCCTGACTTTGACGGCTTTGCGCGCAAGCACACTCCTAAGTTCTCCAGCTTTGTCATGCTGACCCAGTATGCTGCTGATATCAAGACTGCCTGTGCCTTCCCACCAGAGTCCCTCAAGAACACCCTGGGCGAGTGGCTGTCCTCTCACGACAAAACTCAGCTGCGTATCTCCGAGACCGAGAAGTACGCTCACGTCACCTTCTTCTTCAACGGTGGTGTTGAGACCGTATTCCCAGGTGAGGATCGCATCCTGGTTAAGAGCCCTGCTGTTGCCACCTACGACCTGCAGCCTGAGATGAGCTCCACCGAGCTTACTGACAAGCTCTGTGAGGCCATTGAGTCTGGCAAGTACGACGTAGTTATCTGTAACTACCCTAACGGCGACATGGTTGGTCACACCGGCGTTTACGAGGCTGCCATCAAGGCTGTTGAGGCCGTTGATCACTGCATTGGCCGCGTAGTTGAGTCCCTCAAGAAGGTAGGCGGCGAGTGCCTTATCACTGCTGACCACGGCAACTGCGAGAAGATGAAGGACGAGGTTACAGGTCAGCCATTTACCGCCCACACCAACCTGCCAGTTCCATTTATCTACATGGGCCGTGCCGCTGAAATGCGTGAGGGTGGCCGTCTGTGCGATATCGCTCCTACCATGCTTTACCTCATGGGCATGGAGATTCCAGCCGAGATGACCGGCAAGTCCATCATTACCCTCAAGTAATGACACTTCCCGGGATTTATCCCGGGCTGTGATGAAAAAAAGGGACAGCGCCCAGATGCGCTGTCCCTTTTTTCATCTTTGCACATGGTGCAATCATGGTCCTGTCCGCTGCGGCTGCAGCGCGGCAGATGTGGCCTGCCAGGTGCGGTTGCCGCCGCGCTGGCTGCCGGCCGGCGCACGGGCTGTTCCTTAGATACCTGAAACGGTGATTTCAGGGAGCATGATGGAACCGGTCTGAATGCGGCGACGCTCATCGCGATCGGTACCAATCATGGCAATGGAGGCGAAGATATCCTTGAGATTACCGGCAATAGTGATCTCGTCTACAGCATGAACGCGCTCGCCATTTTCAAAATAGAAACCACTGGCACCACGGCTTAAGTTACCGTTGACCATGTTTACACCCTGCCCCATAAGAGTGTTGATAACCAGACCACTGCCGGCCTGCTTCATCATCTCCTCAAGAGAGCAGGTGTGAGCATCATCAGCATTGATAAAGAGGTTATAGCATGGGTCATTATGACCATTGCAGGCCATCTTGAGCTTGCGGGCTGAGTAGGAGTCGATGAAATACTCTCTGAGCACACCGTCTGTAACAATGTTAAGCGGACGGGTAGCCACACCCTCGCTGTCAAAGGCAGCAGAAGCAATACCGCCCTTAATCCACGGATCTTCGTAAATGCTCAGGAACTCAGGGAAGATACGCTCATTGAGCATGTCCTTGAGGAAGGATGAGTTCTGGTAAATGAGCATGCCGCTGGCAGCACTGATGAAGTTGCTGATAAGAGAGTTGGCAGCACTTTCAGAAAGGATAACGGTGTAACGACCGGTCTTGACCTTGCGGGCACCGAGCTTGTTGAGAGTTCTGGTAACAGCCTCATCAAGCACCTTCTCATCAGACCACTCAAGGGCTGGATTAATGCCGCTGTAATAGCCGGCTGAGCGCTGCATGACACCATCACGCTCACCTACCAGAGACAGATACTTGGAGAAATCAGAGTCAATGGAAGAGCGGCAGAATCCCTGGGAGGTAGCCAGAGTTCTTAAGGTATAGATCATGCCCCAGGAGCTGCCATCGGACTCTTTAAGGCCCTTTTCACGAAGACGCTCAGCACTGTCAGCACCCATCTTGTCCAGGTTTACCGCACGACGGGCAATCTCATCAGGCTCCTCTTCGAGCTCATAAAGCATCTCCAGGTCCATATCACCCTTGTAGAGATCAGAATCCTCACAAAGGCCGGAACACTCATCGCGTGAGGTGTACTCACACAGATTGAGAGCAGAGTCGACAGCAGCAGAAATGCTCTCCTCAGAGAAATCACTGGTAGTAGCACTGCCGGCATGCTTGTCCTTAAAGACGCTCACACCCATTCCCTGCATCTGATTGAACTCGATGTTTTCAATCTCACAGTGACGGGAGGAGATATCAAGTCCCTTACCGGCACTGATCTTGATGCGGACCTCATCAGCACCACGGGCACGGGCCATTTCTACAGCCTTGACTGCCAGTTCCTCATAACGCTGCTGATGCTGTTTCAACTGAGCAAAATATGACATGGGAAAAATCTCTTCTAGCTGCTGACAGGTTTGTAACCTGAGAACTGTCCGTTACTTCCAGGTATGAAAAATTACTTCCAGAAATAAATCTCTACTTACCATTATGGAAAGCACTTTCCATAATGGGCACCACAGCCCACTGCACCGCCATGGGCATTACCACATAATCAGGACATTAGTCCATGTCCAGGACATGGGCCCCGCCTCAGACATGAGCCCACGTCCTGGGAATGAGCTACGCCTCTGACATGGGTACATGTCACTGACATGAGCGCGTGCATAAAAAGGAATGCCTCATTCCAGGACGCCCCATGAAATGCAAACTTTCCTGTTTTAGAAAGCGCTAATCCTGTGGCAACAGCGGCACAAATTATGAGCCGTTGCTCCTGGCGCGGAGCATGGTGTCAGGAATTTCAACACCGGCGCGGGCTGTCTCAGCCTTGATAAACTGATACAGAGCGCGGGCTGCAGGACGATCTGGCAGAGTTGATGACAGCTCGTCATGAGCACGCTTTACCAGGGTACGCAGCTTGTTGCGGTCGATGGACGGAATAAGCTCAACCATGGCATTAACGCCCTTGATGCCGCCATGAATCAGGAACTCGCGCAGCATTTCAAGGCGCATGGCACGTGGGTCTACACTTGAGGTATTGTTCATGCCTTCAAGCTGACTTTCGAGCTCTTCATGACCAAATGAACGCATCAGCTTGGCTGCAAACTGCAGCTGACGACGGCGCTCATCAGAATTACGGCGCAGGGAACGGGCCTTTACGAAGGCTTCCTTGACCTCTTCATCAGGAAAGCTCAGACGGGAAAAGGCCTGATCGCCAAGCTGGGCGATACGATCGGCCAGCTTTCTGATAGCCTGTGCTTCACGCTTATGGGCAGAGCGACTGAGTTCATCCGGCTCAGTATCAAAACCCTCAAAATGCTCCTGTACTGCCATTGTATTCCTCTCGGGATTCATCACTTAATCGGTATGGGGGCATCACCACAGTAAGGCATTATGCCTGTCTCTCGCATCATGCGTGCCTCATGCAGCCTGTCTCTCGCATCATGCGTGCCTCATGCAGCCTGCCTCGCCACATGGGGAGCACCGCACGGGGCTGCGCCGCATGGGGCGGCCCTGCTGCTGTAGCTGCCTGTGCTCAAAGCGGTAATGCGGGCAGCGTGGGGGTGATGTCGTTACTTGAGGCCAGCTGTCAGACCTGATTATTCGGCGTTGGAGCCGCCTACGGTGATATCGCTGATCTTGATGGTAGGCTGACCTATGCCTACGCGTACGCTCTGACCGGCCTTGCCGCACCAGCCAATACCACGGTCAAACTCCAGATCATCAGCTACCATGCAAACTTTCTTCATGGTCTCTGAGCCGGTACCAATCAGGGTGGCACCCTTGATTGGGGCAACAATTCGGCCCTTTTCTACCAGGTAGGCCTCAGAGGCTGAGAACACAAAACGTCCTGAGGTGGTATCAACCTGACCGCCACTGAAGTTTACGGCATAAATACCACGATCGATGGACTCAATAAGCTCTTCTTTTTTGTACTGGCCTGGCATCATGTAGGTGTTGGTCATACGCGGTATGGTCAGACTGGAGTAGTTCTGACGACGACCATTACCAGTAGGGCTTACATTCATGAGCATGGCGCTGCGGCGATCGTGCATGAAGGACCTGAGTACACCATTTTCAATAAGCACATTGTGAGCACTGGCAGTACCCTCATCATCACAGCTCTGCGAGCCGCGACGGCCCTCAATGGTACCGTCATCAATGATGGTACAGACATCTGATGCTACTTTCTGTCCCATCTTGTCCCAGTATGCAGAGGTGCGGTTGTAATTGCCATCACCCTCCAGTCCATGACCTACAGCCTCGTGAATCAGCACGGCTGGCCAGCCTGCACCCAGAACTACCGGCATGGTGCCGGCTGGAGCCGGAATGGCATCCATATTTACTGAGGCCATACGGACAGCATCAAGGGCTACCTTTTCAAAAGCGTTATCGCGTGTCAGCTCGTCCATAAGCCATGCACCGCCCATTGCTGAGCTGCCTGCCTCGAGGCGGTCTCCCTTTTTCATGACCACGTTGACATTGAACTGAACTACAGGCTTGACGTCAGCACTGACAGAGCCGTCGGTATTGGCTACCAGCATCAGTCTGTGTACCTGACCAAGGCTGATTTCAACCTGATCTACTCGTGGATCGGCACTGCGGGCAACTTCATTGGCACGATTCATCAGTGCAATTTTCTGATCACGGGTAAATGACTCCAGCGGATTATCCTGAACATAAAGAGGACGCAGGTGATTTGGAGTGAGATTGATGCCGGCAGGTGACATGCTGTGGCCATTGCTGATGGTTCGGGCTGCACGACAGGCATCAAGAATGGCGTTTTTCTCAATGACATCAGAAAAAGCAAAGCCGGTCTTTTCGCCGCTCAGACCACGTACGCCTACACCTGAAGAGATGCGGTAGCTGCCATCTTTGACAATACCTTCTTCAAGATAGAAAGATTCACTTACAGTGTGTTCAAAGAAGATATCGCCAAAATCAAGCTTGCGCTCCTGCAGGACAGCCAGACTTTCAGCCAGGAAAGCATCATCAATTCCGGCCTTTTTCAGCAGATATTCTTTAACAAAAGCTAAATTATCCATCTTTTTAACCTCAGGGGCTGCACTTTGCCCACTTTGTACCTGATATGTGCCAGTCATAACACAGGACCACATGTGCCCCGCAGGTTACAACTCACTGCAGATGCATACCACAGGCGCCACATCGCAAGGCTGCCTGCTATAAAAAACAGCACCATGAGTGACGCTTTATAAAACTGAATGTACAGAGCTCAAACACAGAGACTGCGCTGCCTGCAGTCAGGACTCAGCAGACATAAGGCAGCAGACAGCAGGCAGCAGCATGCATACATTACTGCCAGCCAGCATGCTGTATTCAGCTGCAGGCACTTTATTCAGCTGCAACAGTGCGTGGGAAAATACCAAATTTCTCCAGGGCGATACGTACCTGACATACAGGCAGACCGACCACAGAGCTTACAGAACCTTCTACTTTTTCAATGAGCATGGAGCCAATACCCTGTACTGCATAGGCACCTGACTTGTCATCACACTCACCTGAATCTACATAGGTGTTAATTAACTCATCGCTCAGCTGAGCAAAAGTCACACGAGTAGATTCAAAAATCTCACTTACCTCATGTCCACGCATGATGCATACGGCAGTCATGACCTCATGGGTACGTCCTGATAGCATGCGCAGGATCTTACGGGCATCATCACGGCTGGATGGCTTGCCAATAATGCGATCATCGCATACCACTACAGTATCAGCTGCCAGAACCACCTCATCAGGGCGCAGCTCGGAAACGATATGAGCCTTGTCTGCAGCAATACGCTTTACATAATCGCTTGCCTTCTCACCTATGATGACACTTTCATCAGCATCAGGCTTGATAATTTCAAAGCTCAGGCCCAGCTTGCTGATAAAGTCCTTACGACGTGGGGAACTGGAGGCAAGAATCAAATCATGGGTTTTGGACATTTGTAAATCCGTTTTAACAGTTATCTGGATCCGGCAGACAGATCAAAGCAGCCAATCACCTGCCTGTAAAGGCAGGCAAGTGACTGCCTTGTATAAATCTCTTAGCGCCGCTGTGAACATCCGGCCCGGCAGTGTATGCAAAATCACCACGCATCATCATAAAGAATGTCAGCATGCCGCGCCCAACTTTACCGCTCAGCATGTGAGCTCATATCAATGGGCGCGCCCAACTTTACCGCTCACCATGTGATCTCTTGTCAATGGCCGCCTGATAAGCTCAGCATGCAGCTAAGTTTGGGCCCCGAAGTTAATACACATGTGGATACTCTCCATGACAGGAGATGCTCATAAATCAGGCACTGAAACTTAAACTACAGCTCCTGCTCTGAGCGGGTAGTAAAGCTTGAAATGCGCAGGCGATCCCAGAGCATTCTGAAGAAGATACACATGAGCGGCCAGGTAAGTATGGTAATCAGAGTCTGCCAGGCGAAATTGGTGCCGTAGCTGCCCTGACCAATAAGATGACCAAACCAGTTTACGCATACATTACTGAGGAAGTTCACCAGGCCTATAACCAGCATCTGCTGCCAGATAAGGAAGGTGGAAAAGGTCTTGAAGTGAGCTACTATGATGTAAACCTGTAAGGCCAGTACCAGACCGTTGATGCCAAGCGGTGCGCCGGTAAGAAGATCAACTGCCAGACCGGTGAGCCATGCAGCACCTACATTGATGCGACGTGGATCGGCTACGGCAAAGAATATAAGCAGCATGCCGGTAAAATCAGGGCGGTAAGCGGCGATGATGGCCGGAAGACGCATGATTTCCAGGATCATCATGACGAAAACCAGCGGAAAGAACAGCATGTAGGAGCTGCGGTAACTGACCTTTTTATTAGCGGCCACGACCAACCTCCACAATACTATTGTCCATTGGTGAAATACCCATCACAGAAGCAGTCTTGCCTTCACTTAAGAAATAATGCCCCTGCCCTGCAGCATGGCCAGGTAGTGCCATATGCACAAGTCCGCTGTACAGACCAGATGCAGAATCATTCATACTGTCATGCACTCTGTGCTCAACAGTAAACCTTTTAGTTTTATAAAGCATTCCCAGCTGCTGTTTGCTGTCATTTTTCTTCTCAGCCGGGCGGTATCCTGTAGTACGGTCCACATCGGTAAGACTGTCGATAAGACGTCTGATGCGTTCCTGTCTGAGCTTGCGCTTGCTGTCAGTCTGCTCCTTAGGCTGAAGCTCCTCAGTGTCCTTGTTCTGACTGGTCTGATAGAAGTACATCAGCACATAACGGATCTTGTCACTGTCTACTACCGGTCTTGCCTTGATCTGAGCAAAAGGCTGATCATCGGAGAATCCAACAGAGCTGACAATGGCTACAGGGTATCCCTCAGGATAAATGCCACCTAGGCCTGAGGTTACCAGCAGATCGCCTTCCTTGATATCTACGGAACGTGGCATGTTATCGATGATAAGCTCATCGTGCATACCTGTACCTGAGACAATGGAGCGAACCTGATTGCGGATATTAACCACAGGTATGGCACTGGAAGGATCAGAAAAGAGCAGTACACGGGAACTGGCATAGGCCACACTTACCACCTGACCTACAAGGCCCTCATCGGTAATAACAGGCATGCCCTCATAGACACCACTGCTGGTGCCACGGTTAACTACAATACGCTGCAGATAAGGGTCACTGTCGACGCTGATCACCTCAGCAAACATGCGGCGGGAGCTGGACTGGACAGGGGAGTTGAGCAGCTTGCGCATGGCAGCGTTTTCCTGCTCAAGAGTCTGAAGACGCATGATATCAACGCGCTGCAGATAGTTCTCATTGGACAGGCGCTCATTCTCCTCTATGAGGTCAGCACGGGTCTTAATCTGTGTGGAAACAGCTTCAGATACTGTCTGCGGGGCCTCAGCAAAGACCAGAACAGGATAGAGTGCGGTTTCAATGTAGTAGCGGAAATCACTGAGCAACTTCATGCGCACATCAAGAAAGATGAGCACAATTGAAAGCACCATTACCAGCAGGAAACGCATGGTGATAAACAAGGTCGGAGTTTCTGCTCTGTTCAAATTATCCACCTCTGTGGGGGCTGAAAATTCCGCAATCTGACTGATGGTCTGAGTGATAACTGAGCGCTGACAGCGTAGTGACCGAAGGAGGCTGGCATGATAGCCCAACGATGTCAGGGCTGTGACCTGCGATACAGCATGACACCCGAGCAAGGCCAGCCATGGCCCATGGCTTAAGCATCTTAAACCGGCTTTATCAAGTATCAGCGGCAAGCTGAAACAGCGATAAGCTGAATTGCGGCTACGGATGCGCAACTTGAGGACAGGGAATGCCTGCACTGAGGATTGAGCGGCCCTGAGGTTCAGTGCCTGCATGGCCTGAAGATCAGTGCATGCAGTCCCTTGGGATCGGCACCTGCATGCCTTTAGGACAGTGCATATATGCCCTAAGGATCGGGGCATATATGCCCTCAGGATCAGACATAAGCTTTATGAAAAGCAGGTTTTATCTTACCTGTAACTCAGTATCGACTGTATGCCTGAGCGCACTCCTGTCCCGCACTTAACCGTAACTCATATACAGTACGATCAAACAAAACAGCCCAACCTAACAAAATCAGGTCGGGCTTTTTGCTTTTAAGGCACGGCAGGATGTACCCAACATCACTGTCAGGCAGCTAACTGCCTGAAATACATGGCCTAGTCGAAAATCTCATTGTCCTGAGCGTCGTACATCTCAAGAGCACGACCACCACCACGGGCTACGCAGGTGAGAGGATCGTCAGCAACGATAACCGGAATACCGGTCTCCTCACGCAGCAGCTTGTCGAGATTATGCAGCAGGGCGCCACCGCCTGAGAGCATCATGCCGCGCTCGGCGATATCGGCAGCCAGCTCTGGTGGAGACTTCTCAAGAGCTACACGAACGGCAGATACGATGCCCTTGATAGGATCACTTAATGCCTCAAGAATCTCGTTGGTGTTCAGGGTAAAGGAACGAGGTACGCCTTCTACAACGGAACGGCCTCTTACTTCCTTCTCGTGAACTTCCTGCTCAGCATAGGCAGAACCGATGTCGATTTTGACCTGCTCGGCAGTTGCCTCACCAATTTCGTAACGCTTGGTGTTACGTACATAGTTGATAATGGCCTGATCGAAACGGTCACCACCAATACGTACTGAGCTTGAGTAAACCACACCGTTGAGGGAGATAATGGCAACCTCAGTAGTACCACCACCAATATCAACGATCATGGAACCGGCAGCCTCAGATACAGGCAGACCGGCGCCGATGGCAGCAGCCATTGGCTCAGTAATCAGGAATACTTCAGAAGCACCGGCACCCTCAACGGACTCACGAATAGCACGACGCTCAACCTGAGTAGCACCACATGGTACGCATACCAGAACACGTGGAGAAGGCTTGAACGGGAAGAAGTGAGAGCCGGTCAGCACCTTGTCAATAAAGCGCTGGAGCATGATGGCGGTGTACTGGAAGTCGGCAATAACACCGTCCTTCATTGGACGTACTACTTCGATATTGTCAGGATTCTTACCGAGCATGCCCTTGGCACTTTTGCCTACGGCTTCAACTTTGCGCTGAGCACCGCTGTTCTTGTCGAATCGTACGGCGACTACTGAAGGTTCGTTGAGAACGATACCCTTGTTTTTAACGTAAACCAGTGTGTTTGCGGTTCCAAGATCAATGGAGAGATCGTTGGAGAACATGGCGCGAAGTTTTTTAAACATTTGTGTAAACCTTGGGCCGGTAAATCGAAAGATAGTTGGCTATGCCGGAATTGATTTGAAATTACAGGGAGAGAAACCCTTGACAGGAGAAACTGCCTGAACAGTCAGTGCAGAAGATTCAGGGTCTGGAATAACAGACAGAAGTTCTCTTTACACAGCTGTGAGACCTAAGAGTTTTGTTGTTCTCAGGACACACGAAAATCCGAGCGCCGATCCCGAACTTTTTGACCTTATGGCCTTGCCAGGAGACACTTTAGGATTTCATACGATAAAAGGATGCCTGCACCTTAAAAAAATACTTTTAAAAGGCCGGATTTATCGAATTTCGCCCTTCAGGGCAGCTGTCGCTCACCTCAACGTGGGACAGATATATAAAGATTAAAGCTGTGCTGTATTGTCCCCCATGCGCAAGCATGGCAGGTGTGAACCTCTGAATAATAATCCTCGTATTGATGGCTTTCCGTGTTGCCGTAAAGCCTGGAAGACCGGGCAATACGGCATCAGAAGTTATACAAGTGAACCTCGGCTGACGGATACCACAGTTAAACTGCAGTCTGCGGCTTCCTTTCATTGCATATAAACAGCAGCATCAGCTGCCGGCAGATACAGTGCAAGGTGGCCTCAACACGTCCCTTCCTAACGGTAGAGCTGTGCATCTGCACTCAGGTGAATGCAACAGCCAGTTCCATCTTCTGCACATACATTTCTGTCAGCAGGCATAACATGTGCGGGCAAGCGGCTTTTACTTCGTGAGGATCAGCCTCATATGTACACCTCTGGCGACCGGTTGTTCTCTCAACACGTACCTGTAAGCTCTGCAATCTGCAAGCTGTGTCTGATCTCTTTCAGACCTGCAAGTACCAGAAAGGTTTCCGGATCCGATAAATTCCCTGTTTCATGCCCTATTTCCGTCCATTGCTCATGGCCGTACCATCCTGAACGCTGTCTGACGAGCCCAAATCTCCACATCCGTCATTAACCACATATCCACTTCATAAAATGAAACAGACGAAAGGTTACACCAACTGCGATGCAGGTTCGTCCCTCGAGCAGAACCTTGCCGGACACCAGCTCATATATAAGGCCGGATTAAAGCAGCATTTTTCACAGATAAATTCAGTTCCGTAAAACCATTCCGCATCTTGCGCGATCCCATGCGGAGCAGATGCACTGCAACAAACTGTCTGCAAACAGCATCATGATGACGGATAAACGGGCGGCAGTCAGGAGACATAAGTACCTGATGCATCCGAAATAAATAGCTCTCTGCCGGCTCCATGCTCTGTGCTTTCAGGCATGAGCGCATTCAGACTGAAACTGCTTTGAGTCAGGCTGAGCAAAGAATGCTTTCAATCTACTTTAGGTTTTACTTATTCGACATTCCCTTGCGGGATTGAGCCAGAAAGTGCTTTGCGCTCCTTCCAGGCAGGGCTGGTCGTGCCCTTTGCCAATACCTGCAGTACCGGCATATGCATATGACCCTGTATTACTTCACCCAGGCACCAGCCATATTCTCCCTCCCAGCATCCCGAACCAGCGGGCATCCAGATCACCACCCTTGCGGGCATATCTGCACACATCTTCGATGTGCTCTGGTGCACATATCAGCCTGAGGCTGTACTCACCACCAGATGTGTTCATGAGAAAAAGGCCGCACCCTGAACTGAAATGCAGCTGTGTAATATCTGCTGAAAACTCACCCTCCGACAGGAGGCCCATAATCAGCGACCTTACACATACTTATTAAGATCAGGTGCAATTGCAAAGTATAGCACACGCGTGCAGTCACGCCCATAAACATCAGCTTCCGGGCATTGCTGGCACAGTGCTTTTCTGCAGCGAAGTGTCGGTGCACACAGGCACGGTATTTAATAAAAAATCCGTGCTGCAGGGGCACTTGGACCCTATATTAGCAATACCAAAGATCTTAGCACTATCACAACAAATTTGACAATAGATAGCGGGCATGACTCATAATTCTTACCGCTTATTTATCGCATTTGCACCGACAAACATAAAAATGCTTGCTGAACTGGTGCACAGGCGCCGCTCTTGCTACTGTCTGAGCGCAGAACATTTATATATGACAATATAAGCCCGCCAAATAACAGCTGTCCCCACCAGGCCCGCGCGCACGGCCATGCCGAACCATCATCATCCTGCAAGAGTTGCACATCACAACACAATATTTATAACAGGAAATTTATTAGTAACCCCTCGACAGATACGAAAAGCATCAGCCATACAATGATGAGGAGATGGAATGGTGCGATATGAGATGGTATGGGTCAGATGGGATTGGATGGGGTGAGATGGTATGCGGCAGATGAGATTGGATGGGGTGAGATGGTATGCGGCAGATGGGATTGGATGGGGTGAGATGGTATGCGGCAGATGAGATTGGATGGGGTGAGATGGCTTTGGGAGGGATGGGAGTAGAGAATTATATGAAGCAGGACTTAGTGACAGAGGCTGTTTCAATTGCACAGCATCAAAGCTGAATATGGTCACTGATGCAGAGATATTCTCAAAAAAGTACCTGGGCTTAATCCATTTGTTAAAAAGACTCCAGAACAGCAGACGAGAAAAGCCCTCAGAGAACAGCATTGCGTTCTGCTGAGGGCGATTTATGTCTTTACAGCAAGTCTGAACAGTGTGTCAGACAGTGATTATTAAAACGGAATATCTTCTTCACCACCGCCAGTTTCCATACCAGGGGCAGCTGGAGCAGCACCGGCAGGAGCTGCTGGTGGAACACCGCCGTCGGCAGCTGGTGCAGCATAAGGAGATCCTGCTGGAGCATCATATTGAGAGCCTGTTGGGGCACCATAAGGTGAAGCTGGAGCTGCACCTGCCGCAACACCGCCTGCAGCAGCTGCAGCACCGGCTACAGCACCGTAACCTGCATTATATGGCTGGTATGGTGGCTCAGCTGGCTGAGATGGAGCGCCATATGGGGAAGCAGCCGGAGCTTGCTGGCCGCCACCGAAGCTGTCATAGCCCTGAGAAGCTGGCCCCTGAGGCTGCATTCCGCCTCCCTGATCCTGTCCCCACTCATTGCCATAAGGATTGGCTGACTGAGCGCGGTTCTGACCATATCCTCCCTGGGATCCATACTGGCCGCCATTATTGTAGCCGCCGCCACCATACTGACCGCCGCCGTACTGGCCACCGCCATACTGACCGCCACCGTTATAGCCCCCCTGACCATCATCACGACGGCCACCGTCGAGGAAAAGGAAATTATTGGCAATAATTTCAGTAGAGTAGCGCTTGGTACCGGTAGTCTTATCGACATAAGAAGAGGTTTTCAGGCGGCCTTCAACATACATGCGCTTGCCCTTGTTGACATAACGCTCAATGCTGTCGGCACTCTTGTTCCAGAAAGTAACACGGTGCCACTCAGGAATTTCTTCCCACTGACCGGTGTCACGGTTCTGAACGGACTCATTGGTTACTATTGTCACATGAGCAACCTTGCCTCCGCTTGGGAAAGTACGAATCGTAGGCTCATCAGCGGTGTAGCCGATAATCATGACTTTGTTAAGACTTTTTGCCATAGGGAATGTCCTTTTTTAGCACCTGACAGGCGCGATTACAAACGGGCGGCTGTATACAGCACAACCAGGAAACACTTCCTTATCCAAGGAAACGTCCGGCTGCTGCAGAGCTGACGACAAGTACATCAGAAGTACCTGTCCTGATGAGCCTCAAAGTTAAGCTTTGACACTGGTCTTCAACAGCTGTAAAGACAGTTGAGCGGCCGCCAAACGTGCAACAATATTAGCGCAAGCTTTTGACAAAAAACAGCTGGCAAATTCGGATATCATGGGATAAAAAGCAGGATCTTTTTAACGTCAGATCCCTTAAATTCAAGCTTTATAAGGCATGATTCAGCCCTGCCCAGCCAAAGTCATGCCCATTTTGGAAAATCCTTAATTGCAACCCCTGGTCTTTCTCCAGGCACTTCCCGACATCCCAGGTATTCATACCTGACGCATCCAGGTTGCCCAGGACTAACTTGCATAAATGAATGCATATTGCCACGGCCGATCCCGCATCGTTCCAGGTTGCTATAGCCGCTCCCGCACCGTTCGTGGTGGCTATGGCCGCTCCCGCATTGTTCCTGGTTGCTATAGCCGTTCCCGCATGCATCCAGCTTGAATGCCTGATTATGAAGCATTCATCATTTTGGGCCCATCATTGATGAATCATTCTTAGCATCAGCTTTGGACGCTTACGCCTGAATCAATACTGAAAAGAGGTACCTCTGCCATTTTTTGATCAGCTGTATTGCCAGGGATGCAATACCTTATGATATTTGCCCTAAAATTACTAACCGCATACACGGCATCATCCTTAAGCCCGAAAGGGCAGTTGCTGTGCTTACTATGGCAGTGACGGCCTTTTTCAGGGCCTTTAATTACCTGACAGGTAGAACATATGGACAAAATAGTTGTTCGCGGAGCCCGCACCCACAATCTTAAGAACCTTACTGTTTCCATACCGCGTGATCAGCTCTGCGTTATCACGGGTCTGTCAGGATCAGGCAAGTCATCTCTTGCTTTTGATACCCTTTATGCCGAAGGTCAGCGCCGCTATGTAGAGTCACTTTCATCTTACGCCCGTCAGTTCCTGCAGCTTATGGACAAGCCTGACGTGGACTCTATTGATGGTCTGTCACCTGCCATTTCCATTGAGCAGAAATCAACCTCTCACAATCCCCGCTCTACTGTAGGTACCATCACCGAAATCAACGATTATCTGCGTCTGCTCTTTGCCCGCATTGGTCAGGCACGTTGTCCGGAGCACGGCACAGTGCTCAAGGCTCAGACTGTTTCAGAAATGGTAGACCAGACCCTTGCCTGGCCAGAGGGCACCAAACTCATGATTATGGCTCCGGTGGTAAGAGGACGTAAGGGTGAGTACCGTCAGCTCTTTGCTGAGCTATCCCAGCAGGGTTTTGTTCGCGCCCGTGTTGACGGTGAGATCTGCGACTTAAGCGATCCTCCTGATCTCAAGCTGCACATCAAGCACACTATTGAGGTAGTGGTCGACCGTTTCAAGGTCAGACCTGATGTTAAGCAGCGTATTGCAGAATCATTTGAAACAGCCCTTAAGACTGCCAACGGTCTTGCCATGGTAGTACCGATGGACGACCACCGTCCTGAAGATGAGGTACTCCTCTCATCCATGTACTCATGCCCTGAGTGTGGCTACTCTATTTCTGAACTTGAGCCTCGCAACTTCTCCTTCAACAGCCCTCACGGAGCCTGTCCATGCTGCGATGGTCTGGGCAAGCTGATGGTATTTTCAGAGAGCAAAGTTGTACCGGATCCGGAAAAGTCCATTGAAGAAGGTGCCATTGCCCTCTGGGATAAGCGTTCCTGGTCTTTCTACCGTCTGCTCGTTCCTGCCTGCGATGCCTGGGGCATTGATATCTACGCTCCCTTTAAGGATCTGCCACGCCGCCATCAGGAACTGGTGCTCTACGGCACCTCAGGAAAGAGCTCAGGAGGCATTAACGGCACCAGCTCTCAGGCTAAGGGGGATAGTAACAGGGAAAAAGCCGCCTCTTCACAGTCTGCACAGACAGCTGGTGAGCCACTCAATGGCCACAGCTTTATGGGTGTAATCCACTATTTTGAGCGCCAGGCACGTGAAAGTGACTCTGAGTCATATCAGAGCCAGCTGCAGAGTCTGATGACAGCCCGTATCTGTCCTGAGTGTCAGGGTGCCCGCCTGAAAAAGGAATACTGCAATGTCTTTGTAGGCGGTAAATCTCTGCCTGAAATCAATGAGATGTCCATCAGTCAGTGCCATGAGTTCTTTTCTGAGCTCAGCCTTGGTGTTCAGGATGGTCAGATTGCAGAGCGTATTTTAAAAGAGGTTCGCGAGCGCCTCATGTTCCTTAAGAATGTAGGTCTTGGCTATCTTAATCTGGCCCGATCTGCTGACACTCTTTCAGGTGGTGAAGCCCAGCGTATCCGTCTTGCCAGCCAGATTGGCGCAGGACTTACCGGCGTTATGTATGTACTTGATGAGCCAAGCATTGGCCTGCATCAGCGCGACAATCAGCGCCTGCTCAATGCTCTGATGAGACTTCGTGATCTGGGCAACAGCGTCATTGTGGTAGAGCATGATGAAGATGCCATAAGACAGGCTGATTACATTATTGATATCGGTCCAGGCGCCGGTGTCCATGGCGGTAACATTGTAACTGCAGGCTCTCCAGAACATATTATGAAGTGTCCTGATTCCCTTACTGCAGATTATCTCAATGGACGCAAAAGCATTGCTGTACCACGACGCCGTCATGCTCCTAAAGGCTGGCTGACCCTCAGCGGCTGTAAAGGCAACAATCTCAAAAACGTCACCGCATCTTTCCCGGCCGGCTGTTTTACTGTAGTCACAGGTGTATCAGGATCAGGCAAATCAACACTGGTTAACGACACCCTGGTGCCTGCCGTTGCTGCTCATATCCGCAATACTGGAGTTGATGATCCGGACAGCGGTTTTGGCTGTGAGGAAATCACCGGCCTTGAGAACTTTGACAAGCTTATCTGTATAGACCAGAGCCCTATTGGCCGTACTCCGCGATCCAATCCGGCAACCTATATCGATCTCTTCACCTCCATACGTGAGCTCTTTGCTCAGACTGAAACCTCAAGAGCACGTGGCTACAGTGCAGGACGCTTCTCTTTTAACGTCAAAGGCGGCCGCTGTGAGGCCTGTCAGGGCGATGGTACCATTCGTGTAGAAATGCACTTCCTGCCTGATGTCTACGTACAGTGTGAGCACTGCCAGGGTAAGCGCTATAACCGTGAAACACTTGAGGTCACCTACAAGGGCAAGAACATCAGCGAAGTGCTTAATATGACAGTGGAGGAGGCCTACACCTTCTTTGAGGCTATCCCACGCATTAAGCGCAAGCTTCAGGCCCTTATGGATGTCGGTCTTTCCTATATCACTCTTGGTCAGTCAGCATTGACCTTCTCGGGCGGTGAGGCTCAGCGTATCAAGCTTGCCAAGGAACTCTCCCGCGTCTCAACCAGGAACACACTATATGTGCTCGATGAGCCAACCACAGGCCTGCACTTCCACGATGTACGCCAGCTGCTGGACATGCTGCTGCGCCTGCGTGATGACGGCAATACCGTTATCGTGATTGAGCACAACCTTGATGTCATCAAATGCGCTGACTACCTGATTGATATTGGACCTGAGGGCGGAAGCGGCGGTGGCCAGATCATTGCCACCGGCACTCCTGAAACAGTTGCCGGCCAGAGCCAGTCCTTCACCGGACGGTTCCTCAGGCCTATTCTGGAAAAGGCTGGCACCATGGCCGACCAGGAAGCCATGGCCGCATTCACCACCACAACCCAGGCCGCCGCATCCAGGTCCCCTGCATCCAAGGCACCAGCATCCAAGGCTACTGAGCCCTCTGCAGATGCAGTCGCATTAGAAGCTGTCGCCTCAGATGCCGCCGCTTCAGATACTGATGACGCAGCAGCTGCGGCTGAAACATCAGCTCCAGCTAAAGCAAAGAAAGCTGCCAGCCCCCGCAAGAAGACCTCCCTGTCTGGAAAGAAAGTAAAGACAGCTGTGGAGCTTGAGGATGAGCCAGCTGAAAAGCCGGTCCGCCGCACCCGCAAGAAGAGCGATGCTGCGGAAACTGCAGCAAATGATGAAGCAGCAGCTAAGGTTAATGAGAGCAAGACAAAAACCAAAACCAGAACAGGCAGCCGCTCCCGCAAAAAGGCTGAATAAGCACTATCAGACGAATGCAGCTCAACCACTCCTTTAACAGGATGTCTTAGCTGCAGCAAAAAGGCCCTCAGGCAAAATGCCTGAGGGCCTTTTTATGGCTACTCCTGCGAGCAGCCTCATACATTATTCTGTACGAAAGATTAGCCTAACAATGACAGACCGAGCTGTGGACGGGTATTAGCCTGCATCAGCATAGAGGTAGCAGCCTGCTGAATGATGGACTGCTGAGACAGATTGGCTGATTCTTCAGCGAAGTCTGCGTCACGAATACGGCTACGGGCGTCAGCCTGATTGGCAGAAACGTTAGCCTGGTTGCGAATAGAGCTCTCCAAACGGTTTTGTATAGCACCCAGGCCTGCACGCTGACCATCGACTGCGCCAATGAGCTTATCAATATGCTCAAGAAGCTTGGTTGCATTCTCAGCAGTACTGATTTTTACTGACTGGGTAGTCTTATCATAGAAATCGGTTATTTTATTCTGAACACCTGCAAGAGTAGCAATTGCTGAGAAACGCATTGAGTTTACTTCAAAACTGATAGTATCGCCTTTATTAGCGCCTACCTGCAGAGTTAAAGTGCCCTTATCAGCTTTACCACCACCAGCACCCGGAGCACCGCCAGCTGGAGCACCGTAGATGTCGTCACCATTGCCAGCGCCATCGAGGACGGTCTTACCACCAAACTTGGTCTGGCCAGCGATACGGTTAATTTCCTGAGCCAGTGCGTTTGCTTCCTTGTTAAGAGCAGCACGGTCCTCTGCGGTATTGGTGCCGTTAGCGGACTGAACAGCCAGGGTACGGATCTTCTGAAGCATACCGGTGACTTCGTCCATTGCGCCTTCAACAGTCTGAGCAAGGGCAATACCGTCAGAGGCATTGCGGTTGCCCTGGTTAAGGCCATTTATCTGAGTGGTCAGACGGGAGCTTATCTGCAGACCTGCAGCATCATCCTTTGCACTGTTAATTCTCAGGCCAGAGGAGAGTCTTTGATAGGTAGTAGTAAGCTGATTCTGGACATTATTGAGATAGCGACGTCCGTTGAGTGAGCTAACGTTGGTATTTACATATACAGCCATGGTTGTACCTCTTAAATCTTAATCCTGGATATCAAGTATCTGTAAGGAGAGCGGCCTAATCATGTCTCCCATAAGTACGTGATGAATCCTTAGCCAAGAAGTGACAGACCAAGCTGTGGACGGGTGTTGGCCTGCATGAGCATGGAGGTAGCAGCCTGCTGAATGATGGACTGCTGGGACAGGTTGGCAGACTCTTCGGCGAAGTCTGCGTCACGAATACGGCTACGGGCATCAGCCTGGTTGGCAGAAACGTTGGCCTGGTTTCTGATGGAGCTCTCCA
This sequence comes from Anaerobiospirillum sp. NML120449, assembly GCF_023051105.1. GTDB lineage: Bacteria > Pseudomonadota > Gammaproteobacteria > Enterobacterales > Succinivibrionaceae > Anaerobiospirillum. Next base: position 33,083 of record NZ_JALKIL010000002.1, read on the forward strand.
AACGGTTTTGTATAGCACCCAGGCCAGCACGCTGAGCGTCTACAGCGCCAATAAGCTTATCAATGTTCTCGAGCAGCTTGTTGGCATTCTCAGCAGTGCTGATTTTTACATTCTGCTTGTCCTTATCGTAGAAATTGGCCAAATCAGCCTTAACACCTGCAAGAGTAGCAATTGCAGAGAAACGCATTGAATTAACTTCGAAGCTGATGGTATCACCCTTATTGGCGCCTACCTGCAGGGTTAAAGTACCTTTCTCTGTCTTATTACCAGCACCACCAGGAGGGTTAGCAGCAGGAGCACCGTAGATGTCGTCGCCGTTGCCTGCGCCATCGAGGACGGTCTTACCACCAAACTTGGTCTGGCCGGCAATACGGTTAATCTCTTGGGCCAGTGCGTTTGCTTCCTTGTTAAGTGCAGCACGGTCCTCAGCGGTATTGGTGCCGTTAGCGGACTGGACAGCCAGGGTACGGATCTTCTGAAGCATACCTGTGACTTCGTCCATGGCGCCTTCAACAGTCTGAGCCAGAGCAATACCGTCCGAGGCATTGCGGTTACCCTGGTTGAGGCCATTAATCTGAGTGGTCAGACGGGAGCTGATCTGGAGGCCTGCTGCGTCATCCTTGGCACTGTTAATTCTCAGGCCGGAAGAGAGTCTTTGATAGGTAGTAGTCAGCTGATTCTGGACATTATTGAGATAGCGACGTCCGTTGAGTGAGCTGATGTTGGTATTTACATATACAGCCATGGTTGTACCTCTTAAATCTTAATTCTTGATCAAGTACATGTAGGGAGATCGACATCATCATGTCTCCCATGAATACGTGATTAATCCTTAGCCAAGAAGTGACAGACCAAGCTGTGGGCGGGTGTTAGCCTGCATCAGCATAGAGGTAGCTGCCTGCTGAATGATGGACTGCTGAGACAGGTTGGCAGACTCTTCGGCGAAGTCTGCGTCACGAATGCGGCTGCGGGCGTCAGCCTGATTGGCAGAAACGTTAGCCTGGTTGCGAATAGAGCTCTCCAAACGGTTTTGGATAGCGCCCAGACCTGCACGCTGTGCATCGACAGCGCCAATCATCTTGTCCATGATATCTATTGCTTTCTGAACTTCAGCTACGTTATCAAAAGAAATCAGACCACCGCCTGCCTTTGACCAGAATCCCTTAGCATCTTGATCAGCTTTAACACCACCCATGGAAAGAATTCTGGAGAACTTCATTGAGTTGATATTAAAGTCGATAGTATCTCCCTTGTTAGCGCCCACCTGCAGAGTTAATTTACCAATATACTCTACTGCCTGCTGGCCAGTTCCACCCTTGGTAAGTAAAGAATTAGCTCCAGCACCATCAAGAATCAGTGAACCGCCAAACTTTGTCTGCTCAGCGATACGGGTAATCTCTTTGGCCATTGCAGTGGCTTCCTTGCCGAGAGCCTGACGGTCTTCTAAGGTATTGGTGCCGTTGCTGGCCTGAACTGCCAGAGTACGGATCTTCTGAAGCATGCCGGTGATTTCGTCCATGGCGCCTTCGGCAGTCTGGGCAAAAGCGATACCGTCAGAGGCGTTGCGGTTACCCTGGTTGAGGCCATTAATCTGAGTGGTCAGACGGGAGCTGATCTGGAGGCCTGCTGCGTCATCCTTGGCACTGTTAATTCTCAGGCCGGAAGAGAGTCTTTGATAGGTTGTAGTCAGCTGATTCTGGACATTATTGAGATAGCGACGTCCGTTGAGTGAGCTCACATTGGTATTTACATATACAGCCATAATCAGATCCTTTTTTCTAATTCAAATTTCGCTTAGTGAAGTGATTACACGTGAGCTTTTGTACCCATGGAATCAACTGTCATTAAGAATCAACGGGCTTATGAACATGACACATAGATGGATAATAGCAAATATAAAAAAGTTATAAACATGCAACAATAAAGAACGCAATAGATATAACAAACTCTTTAACAAATACCGTATATTTACTGATTCTTACCATCCCAGTATCTCGCAAACTCATAGCAGATCTGTGCATACCAGATCAGAACATAAGCGCATCAGAAACAAAAAGGCCCTAAGGCAAAATGCCTGAGGGCCTTTTTATGGCTACTCCTGCGAGCAGCCTCATACATTATTCTGTATGAAAGATTAGCCTAACAGTGACAGACCGAGCTGTGGGCGGGTGTTAGCCTGCATCAGCATGGAAGAAGCAGCCTGCTGAATGATGGACTGCTGAGACAGGTTGGCAGACTCTTCGGCGAAGTCTGCGTCACGAATACGGCTGCGGGCATCAGCCTGGTTGGCAGAAACGTTTGCCTGATTTCTAATGGAGCTCTCCAAACGGTTTTGGATAGCGCCCAGTCCGGCACGCTGAGCATCTACAGCGCCAATCATCTTGTCCATAGCAGTAATGGCTTTCTGAACCTCAGTTACGCTGTCAAATGAAATCAGACCGCCGTTAGCTGCAGACCAGAATCCCTTACGATCTGCTTCAACAACGTTTCCCATAGAAAGAATATGGGAGAACTTCATGCTGTTAACGTCAAACTGGATGGTATCACCCTTGTTTGCACCTACCTGTAATACCAGAGTACCAATTTCATTGTTTTTAGCATTACCAGACTTTGACAGCATGGCAGTGGCGCCTGCACCGTCGAGGATGGACTTGCCACCAAAGGTGGTCTGCTTGGCAATACGGGTGATTTCCTGAGCCAGAGCAGTAGCTTCCTTACCGAGAGCCTGACGGTCTTCGGTGGTATTGGTGCCGTTGCTGGCCTGAACAGCCAGAGTACGGATCTTCTGAAGCATGCCGGTGATTTCGTCCATGGCACCCTCAGCAGTCTGGGCAAAAGCGATACCGTCAGAAGCGTTACGGTTACCCTGGTTGAGGCCATTAATCTGAGTGGTCAGACGGGAGCTGATCTGGAGGCCAGCTGCGTCGTCCTTGGCACTGTTAATTCTCAGGCCGGAAGAGAGTCTTTGATAGGTAGTAGTCAGCTGATTCTGGACATTATTGAGATAGCGACGTCCGTTGAGTGAGCTCACATTGGTATTTACATATACAGCCATGATCAGGTCCTTTTTTCTACTTCAAATTTCGCATAGTTAAAGTGATTGCACGTGAGCTTTTGTACCCATGGAATCAACTGTCATTAAGGACCAACGGGCGAATACATTGATTGTCAATGGAGCGTAATCGAAATATAAACATATTAAAAACATGCAAAATCATAATCAGACTAGATGCGACAAATTTTGCTTAAAACAGTTCCATATTTACTTGTATTAATATATGGAAGGCACAGTTGAAATATTTGAAAAGCCTTATTTCATCAGCTTTCCATTCTGACAGAAAAGAAACGTAAGCTTACCTGCGATGTGTCCAGGAGGCGTACATAAAATCATGCATATTTGAATATTTCACTACAACAGCCGGCTCCAACATACCGCTGATTTCGCTTTACAAAACGGACACCACAACGGCAGCGAATTTATGGTCTTTCTGTAAAGAATCAGGGGAACTTTCACCGCACAGTCATAATTTTTTCGCCGCTTAAGTATAATGGGCACTGTTTTTCCGTCCGTGAGTTCACGGACCTGCCAGGCTCCAGCCCTGCACTTTATGTCAGAGGCTGACATGTGTTACTTCTTCTTTCAGAGGTTTAGAGATGTTAGAACTGACCGAGCAAATGTATAACGCTGTCTTAACTCTTGATGATGACTACCGCCAGTTTTTCTGTCTGAAGCACTGCCAGGAGCAGGCTACTCTCTACCTGTTAAAGGAAAAGGGCGATGAGGGCATGCCGCTGATGTTTGAAGATCAGCCAGATGAAGGCGATGACAGCAATTCCCCTCACATTTTCCTGCCTGTCTGGTGCCACCCACGTTTTGTTGAGTACTATCTGGAAAACGCACCAGATGACTACCAGGGCAAGTACGAGATGGTAGAGCTTCCTCTGGCCCTGTTTAAAAAGGACTGGGCTCCATCTTTAAAGCAGAACAATATTGCTCTGGCTCTGCTGCCACTCCAGCAGGACAAGAACTTCAACTTCTGCGCTGCTGACATCTTTGAAAATGAAAACGCAGCAGACGCCGCTGCCAAAGCCGCAGCCGAGCTCGACAAGCTCACTGAAGAAGACACCAAATAAGTTCAGCACTGCGCTGTTATGAGCATACAAAAAGGGATGACCGTCAGGTCATCCCTTTTTCTTTTGCGTCTGAACTCAGCACCACACGATGCATTGCGACGCGGTCAGCCATGGTCAGGGCAATGGTCAGGGCCATGTGCCAGGGCATGGCTATGGACTTGGGCATGCGCTACATTTTGTCGGTGTAAGTAAGCTTGCGTGACTCACGCCAGTACAGCTGCCAGGAGTTAACCACATTCTGCCAGAGGATATAGCAGCCCGGAGCAATGGATGCAGCAGGGGTCAGATAGGCCAGGGTGATCCATATGCCTATCACCATGTTCTTCTGGCCCAGAGCCTGACCTGCGGTAATGCGCTGGCCCTCAAGATGGCCTGTGAGTTTGCCAAAAGCAAACTGTATGGCTGTGAATACCAGTCCCACCAGGGCAAGGTTGGTCAGAGTTTCAGAGCTCTGACCTGAGTTCATCATATTTGAGATGGCAGTTGCTGAAATGGTACTGAGGGTAAAGGCCCACAGATAGAAGTTAAACTCACGAAGACGGGTACAGATAAAGGTATTGAGCGGCTTTACCAGATAGCGTATTCCCTGAGCCAGAATCAGAGGCAGAACAATCAGAGGGAAAACACGGTTCATGATGATCATGAACTCCTGGAAAAAGCCATTCTGGGCATTGGCGGAGATAAGAGGAAAGATCAGAGGTATACCAACAGCTGCACCCAGATTGCTAAGCAGGGTATAGGTGGTCAGTGATGACTCATCACCTCCGAGCTTGCCTGTGATAACTGCGGCAGCAGCTGCTGTAGGAGTGATAACACAGACAATAATACCCTCAAGCTCCAGACGATACTTTGCCTCACCCTCTGGCCAGTAAACCATCAACAGAGCAGTCAGGAAAGGCACACCTATCTGAAAAGTAATCAGGACAAGATGCCAGCGGCGTGGCTTCATACGACGCAGCTCCACCTTGGAAAAGGCCAGAAACAGCAGGGTAAAAATCAGATATGGCACCAGTCCGTCAAAGAAGTGTTTGATCGGGTATTTGATGGGCTGTAAAAAGCTCACATAGTGGAAGATGAAGTAGGTGCTCAGGCCAAGGCTGATGGAGATAAAGAGGATATTGAGCTTGATAAGGCGCATGATGCGCTGTCCGGCAGTCATGGTGGCAGGAGCAGCTGCCGCTGCAGCCGGTGCGGCGGATTGTGCCTGGGCTGGTGTGGTGGCGGTGGAGGCGGCCGGAGCTGGTTCTGCAGCGGCTGCGCTTACGGAGGCTGCGGCTGCGGCGGAGCCGGTGCGCTGCGATGATGCAGCATCCTGTGCCAGTGGTGCAGTCCTGTCAGGACTTGCAGACTCATGGTCCTGCAGCTTTTCTTCCCTGCTCATGTTTTTCTCCCGCCAATGCGCATTGTTTTGAGTTAAGGCCATGGTCCCTGATTCTTATCAATATCAGGCACCTGATAATCTGTGCTACATAATAGACCTGAAAGCCCGGAATTTTATGACAAAAAAAATCCTGGCCCGTGCCAGGATTGTGATTTCCATGCGCCATTGTGTGGCGCTCTGCCCTGAGTACATCAGGACCTGCCTGCATTGCACGGACAGCTTTACCGGGCAATGCAGTACAGCTGTCAGAACGACTTAATATCAGCGCTCAGCAATAACAAATAAAGGGCTGAGCTTGAAAGTCTTAATCAGTGACTTCACATTTTCTGAGGCATTGTAGACAGTAAGCCTGTTGCCATTGCTCTTGGCCCACTGAACCAGAAAGGCGATTCCTGAAGAATCAATCTCCTGATTATCCCTGAGATCAATTTCACTGCTCTTGAAAATCTCAGAGCGCTGCTCCCACAGCTGAGCCACTTCAACGTGGGTCATTTTCTTTACATCAATAGCCATATTCAACATTACGCAAAGATAACGAAATAATATGCATTCCCCGCACTTGCCTGCTTCTCCTGCACTCTGTGAGGTTAACGTGAACAGTTTGCTGTTAATTGCTCCATGGCAGGCGGCTGAGGTAATGCCCCTGTTCCGGGACGTATCGGCAGTTGAGCCTGACAGCACCTGAACAGGGCTCAGCCCTGAACCGGCATACTCCTGTCGCTTACAGGCGCTGCCGGAACAGGGCTGAGATAGGGGTCTTTTTCAGGCACAGGACCATCAGACAGGCTTACTTGATAGCTTCGGTGCTGCCGGTCTGGTTGTGCTTGTTGATAAGGTCGGTAACGGCCTTGATGCCACGCTCACGGATAAGAGGGGAAAGCTCGTTTTCCTTGGCGGTCAGCATGGAGATACCCTCAGATACGAGGTCAAAGGCACGCCACTCACCGGTCTTGGTGTTCTTGCGCAGCTTGAATACCAGCTCCAGATCCTTCTTGCCTGCCTCACGAATGAGGAACTTGGCATTAACCTGGGTAGCAGAATCAGAAACCTTCTTGTACTCAGGAGCTACGAGATCCTGATTGTTGTACATTGCCAGAGCCTCGGCAAAAGAAGCAACGATGTACTCGGCAAAAGCGTCAACAAAGGCATCACGCTCAGCAGCAGAGGCCTTCTTGAGATTGGTGCCCATTACCTTGAAACCGGCATAACGGGTATCAACATAAGGGAGCAGATCGTTACGTACCAGATCCTTGCGGAACTTGACGTCAGAAATCTTGTCCTTGTTGGCCTTGAGCTTCTGGAAAGCGTTATCAGCGACGGCAGTTACCATCTTGTATGGATCCTTAAGATCCACATCGGCAGCCTGAACGGAGCTGACTGCAAATACAGATGCCATCATCAGGACGGCAGCGGCTAAAAACTTTTTCATTGGCGGGTCCTCGCATAGCTGTCAGGCTTGCTGACAGTATCAGGTTATCAGAGAAAACTTAGCTGGAAATTGTCCCGGACAGGATGCGCTGTATGGCTCATTTAAGGGATTGACTGAGCATTTGCGCCTGGTAATTGTCCGGTGACTGACTTTAAAAACGGCTGTACGCAGCCACGCAGCACGGCTGTCAAAGGTGGCAGTTGCTGCAGGCAGTCGCTGGTGGCAGTTGCTGCAGGCAGTCGCTGGTGGCAGTTGCTGCAGGCAGCGGCCGCCTTACGGCTGCTGCTGCAGGCAGTCGATGGTGGCAGCGGCCGCTTTACGGCTGCGGCTGCCATGTGGCTGCTGCAGCTGCGGCTGACGGGATTAGGCGTCTGCGTCAACGCTGTCGGCAGCGTCCACAGCAGCCTGAGTCTGGGCAGCTTCCTCAGCGGCGCCCTCAGCATCGTCATCACCTGAGGCACCGGCCTTATCCTCAGCGTCGGCAGCATCAGCTACGCTGCTGTTGTACAGGAACTTGGAAATCAGATCCTCAAGCACTACGGCAGAGCCGGTATCGGTAATGAAGTCACCGTCCTTGAGGTAGGTGGAGCCCAGCTCCTCATCATAGAATCCCGGAGCAATGGCAATGTACTGCTCGCCGATAATACCGGAGGTCAGAATGGAAGCCTTGGACTCGGAGGACAGGTTGTCATAGCGCTTCTGAATGGACATGGTCACAACAGGAACCAGGTCTTCCTTATCAAGGGAAATACCGTCAACACGGCCAATAACTACACCGCCAATACGTACCGGTGCACGTAACTTCAAAGAGCCGATATTGTCGAACTTTGCCTGAACGGTATAAGTGTCTGAAGAACTGTCCAGCACCAGACCGGCAACACGTAAGGACATGACTACGGCAGCACAGATGCCCAGCACCATGAAAAGGCCAACGCCAAACTCAATCTTGCTAAATTTCATCTAAAAATACCTCAGGTTGCCCGGTTACCCCCGGGAAACATGAATTACAGAAAACTTTTGGCCCTTAGAACATCAGGGCGGTAAGAACGAAGTCCAGTCCCAGCACAGCCAGGGAAGACTGAACTACAGTTGCCGTAGTGGCGCTGGAAATACCCTCGGAAGTAGGGCGGGAGTCATAGCCGTTAAACAGTGCAATCCATACACAGGCTATGGAGAAAATTACTGACTTGATCATCATGCAGCCCAGATCATCAAAGAGATCTACGGATGCCTGCATACCTGACCAGTAAGTACCGTCATCAAGACCCAGCCAGTCAACACCGACCAGCTTGCCGCCATAAATGCCTACCAGACAGAAAAGAATAGACAGCAGCGGCATGGAAATAACACCGGCCCAGAAACGGGTGGAAATAATACGTCGCAGCGGGTCAACAGCCATCATCTCCATGGAGGACAGCTGCTCGGATGCCTTGAGCTGACCAATTTCAGCGGTCAGCGCAGATCCGGCACGACCTGCAAAGAGCAGGGCTGTTACCACAGGACCAAGCTCACGGATAATGGCCAGAGCTACCAGAGGGCCCAGCGAACTGGTGGCCATGAAGTCCTTCAGGATGTTAAAGCCCTGCAGACCCAGCACCATGCCGATAAAAAGACCTGATACCAGGATAATGACAATGGACTGCACGCCTACAAAATAGATCTGCTTGATAAGCAGGGGAAAGTGCTTGGCAAAATCAGGCTTACCTACCAGAGCGTGGTACATCATGATTGTGGAGCGACCAAGAGAGGTGACCTTGGAAATCGCATACCGGCCAAGCTGACCTACAAAAGTGAACATTACAGATCCTCTAAATAATCCTTTTCAGCCTTGAGATTAAAGGCATAAGGGCCATCGTAATCACCGTTAATGAACTGAACCACCTTTGGATCAGAGCTGTTGCGCACCTCATCAGGGGTACCTGAGCCGATAACACGACCGTCAGCCACAATCACTACATTATGGGCTATGGAAAGCACCTCCTGGACATCGTGAGTAACGATGATGGAGGTCAGTCCCAGAGAAGCGTTGAGTTCAGCTATAAGCTTGACCAGAACGGCCATGGTGATCGGATCCTGACCTACAAAAGGCTCATCGTACATGATGAGATCAGGGTCAAGAGCAATGGAACGGGCCAGAGCAGCACGGCGGGCCATACCACCTGAAAGCTCATTTGGTGAGAAATAAGCAGCACCACGCAGACCTACAGCCTCAAGCTTCATCATCACCAGATCGTGAATGAGAACCTCTGGAAGCCTGGTATGCTCGCGCAGCGGGAAGGCAACATTTTCAAAAACATTGAGATCGGTAAAGAGTGCACCGCTCTGAAAAAGCATACTCATGCGCTTGCGCAGCTCATAAAGCTCACTGCGCACCAGCTTGTGAACGTCAATTCCGTCAAAGTGAATAGTACCGCTGTCAGGGCGCAGCTGGCCGCCGATAAGACGCAGCAAAGTAGTCTTACCGGTACCTGAAGGTCCCAGAATAGCGGTGATTTTTCCCCGGGGAACGGTAAGAGACATGCCCCTGTAGATCTTGCGTCCACCATAGGAAAAGTGCACGTCCTGGACATCTATCAGAACGTCCCCGGCACTTTCCTTACGTGCATCACCTTTGATATCCAGCATAATGCTTTCCACGCAACTGTCCTGCATACTCACAAACAGATCTGCACCATGAGGCAGACTCATGAGCCCTGGCAGGAAGACTTATATCAATCAGTCTCCTCTTTTCAAAGAGACCATACAAACCGGGAATACTCCCGGAAAAATCTGATAATCAAAACGCGGCAGCCATGCCCAGAAGAGCTGCCTGCAAGCACACTGACAGCGCTTCACAGTACCATTGCTGTCAGCAGTGCGCCTTATATTGCATGCCATATTCAGTGCGCACTGTTGCGAGCACAGCTGCGCAACGCATGTCGCACGAGGGGGCATCAGTTTGAAATATAAAAAATCCTTTACAAAACCGAAAATACAGCCTTAGCCAAAAATCATGACAGAACAAGATGGTCTGAAATGCATGCACCTCTGTGCACTCAGCTCTTACAGACAGTCTGATGCTCTGCATCAGGCACAGCGCACAGTCTGCAATTGTGTCTTAAGGCCCGTCCTCATTTGCTGCCATGTATTCTGCATTGTTCTCAGTCATAATCTCAGCGTGCAGTCTGTACGTCGTTGCTTTGCTGATATTGGCTGAGTCAGAAATGTATGAGCAAAAGTTTTGTGTATGTGGTCCCGGGCCGTGCCGTACTTGACTGTGGCCGCTGTCAGGTCTGCAGCAAGTATACAGCCCTGATTCTGGGGTAAGAATAAGACTCACGTCTATATTAAGCTCATCGAGAACAGACCTGAGCATATGGGCCATAGTATTGATGGCATGATTGCTTGTGGCTTATGGCTTATGGCTTATGGCTCATGGCTTACAGCCTTGCGGCTTTATGAGCCTTTGAGGACCTTTGGCCTTTCAGCCTGATTTATGGTCCTCTTGATGTTTGGTCTGACGGGCTGGTGGGCTGGTGGCCTTATGCGCATAATGAGCAGTATTACGCAATCTGTTGATGTAAGCCCGGTTCGTGGGCTGCGATTATAGCGCACAAAATGCGGCTGGAACCTGGGATAAAGCTGCTGTTGACATCAGCAGAGCAGCCTTGTTATTTGATGTCTGTTTGCGGCTATATTACTCATTTAAGGCCACAGTTAATTCTGTGAATATTATAATGGGGCGCTTCCGGACGGTGGCAGAGACTTCCGGACGGACAAAGCTTAGCATTATAAACCCGGGGCGATAAAATGTATTCCCGGCATGAGCATTTTAATTTGAGGCGGAAGTCATGTTTAAAGAGACTTGTATTAAGGCTGGTCAAAGGGTGCTGAAAGAAGAGGCTGAAGCCATTCTGGAGCTGGTACCATCAATTGATGACAGCTTTGTCAAAGCCTGCGAACTGCTGATCAACTGCAAAGGCAAGGTGATTTTAACCGGTGTGGGCAAATCAGGTCATATTGCCACCAAGATAGCCTCTACCATGGCTTCAACAGGCACCCAGTCATTCTTTGTTCAGGCTGGCGAAGCCGCTCACGGCGACCTTGGCATGATTGGCGACAGCGATGTGGTTATCGCTATCTCCAACTCAGGTGAAGGTTCAGAGCTCAAGCTGATGATCCCTCTGCTGCGCCGTCGCAGCATTCCACTTATCGCCATTACCGGAAAGATGGAATCATCCCTGGCCCGTGCCGCTGATGTGGCCCTTAATGCCCACGTAAGCAAGGAAGCCTGTCCTTTAAACCTTGCTCCTACCTCAAGCTCTACAGCTGAACTTGCCATTGGTGACGCTCTGGCCATTGCCCTGCTCGAGGCCCGTGGCTTTACTGAAAGAGATTTTGCCATGTCCCACCCAGGCGGTGCACTGGGCCGCCGTCTTCTGGTTCGCTGCCGCGACATCATGCACACAGGCGATGAAATACCAGTGTGCTCAGAAAAGGTCACCATCAAGGAAGCATTGCTGGAAATGACAGCCAAGAACCTTGGTGTGGTAGCCGTGGTAGATGAGGACATGCACTTCAAGGGCGTTTATACCGACGGCGATCTGCGCCGTACCCTGGAAAAGGAAGTGTCAGTTCATGACAGCCTCAGCGCCGTAATGACTCACGGCGGCGTAAGCGTTGCCCCTGACTGCCTGGCTGCCGATGCTCTGAACATCATGCAGCAGAAAAAGATTTCTGCCATGATAGTGCTCGATGAAGATGGCCGTGTAACTGGCGCCTTTAACATGCACGATCTGCTGCGCGCCGGACTGGTCTAATCCTCCGGACGCCAGCTGGCTCAGCTGCCCTGGCACTGCGCCCCCAGCTGGTCGCCTGCAATGATGCGCCAGCTCTGCGGCGCGAACGTCATGCTGCACGCCAGCTCTGCTGGCCATGCTGAGCCAGTACTGCTGGCAGCTGCCATGGTCACGCAGGTGGCGGCCGGCAGCATGCAGAGCCTGAACATGGCTTTTTGTTGCCCGTCGGCCATAAGGCCGGCCTGAAATGTAAGTAAGGAGACTGACTGATGAGTAAAGAATGCTGTAATGCTGGAGACAACTGCACTGAGCAGGCTCCGCTGGTTACCTTCTATCAGACCATTGATGCCTCCGTGGCTGCCAGACTTAAGAACATCAGACTGGTAGTATTTGATGTCGACGGAACCCTGACCGAAGGCGGCATTTTCCTTGATCGCGGTGAAAATGAGCTCAAATGCTTCAACTGTCAGGACGGTATGGGTATAGCCCTGCTCAATAAGGCAGGCATTGAGGTTGCCATCATTACCGGACGCAACTCTCCTCTTACCGAGCGTCGTGCCCGTGAGCTGCGCATTGCCCACATCATTCAGGGCTCTCATGACAAGGCCACAGCTCTGGCTCAGATCTGGGAAAAAACCGGCCTCAGCTCCCTGCAGACAGCCGTTATGGGCGACGATATCAACGATATTCCTCTGTTTGATAATGCCGCCATCAGTGCCAGCCCGTCAGATGGCTATCACTACATGCTCTGTAAAGCCGATATCAGACTGACACGCCGTGGTGGCAAGGGTGCCGCCCGCGAACTGTGCGATCTCATTTTGATGGCTCAAGGCCATGTGGGCACTGACGGCCGTCCAGACCTGCTGCTGGGCAAAACAGGCGATGACAAACCCACAGCCCAGTAAACACCTGCAGCACTGCCTGCCGGTCTTGCTCCTGCATTGACATCAGATGCTCAGCGACTGCGGCCGCAGGGCAGCCGGTGCAGCTGAGGCTGCAGGGCTAAGGGCTAAGGGTTCTGCAGGTGCAGATACAATACAAAAGGGGGACGTTAGCATAACGTCCCCCTTTTGTTATTTTCGGAAGCATCAAAACACAATTCAAAAGCTCTTAAAGGAGCAAAATTGAAGTCGTATGACGAGTTGGGTGGGGGTTTGAGCCTGAAAAGAGCATAAAGAAAAGGTGATGAGGATCAAGTATCAGCAAGTTCAAAAAATCGCATTAAAGCTGATATTTATCGTGTTTAGATGAATTTCAGGCATGGTTGGGGCAATTTTATTTCCCAAATTAAGGCAAATTCTGGGCCAAAAATTTGTCAAATTTAGCTAGAATAGTGACCTGTTGGAGAAATATGAACCATCCTGTCATATCACGAGGATGAGACTGAAAATCACGGTCGGTTATCATAAGGAGCCCCTTTTTATGCGGGCCATGTCCCATTTGCCGTGCAGCTCACCTTACAGCTCCTGTTTTTCTGTTCTTTACCTGTACTCCAGGAGCAGCATTAATGAGCGTTACTCTCAGATCTATTATCATTGCCGCCCTGCTGTCCATTGTAGCCGGACTCATGTACCGCTACTCAGCCCTGACAGGACAGCTGAGCAATGCCGAAATTCAGGTACGCTACCCTACCTTCGAAGCCCGTGACTTCACTGCCGAGGTATACACGGACAAGGGTACTATTACCCACAGCATATTTGCCCACAGTGTAAGTTTTTACAAAAACCGTGATCTGGTAAGGACCACCGGTCTTATAGGCTTTTTCTACAATAACGAGAAGAACAATGTCTCCCAGGGCTGGCAGCTCAGGGCCGACCAGGGAGAGGTTATATTTAACAAAAAGGCCTCACTCCACGGCAATATCCGTATGACGCCCAACTTTCCTACGGCTGCCATCAAGGAAATCACTACCCCCTATGTCTACTTTGACATGGAGAAGAATGTAATCAGTTCGACATCGAAAATTACCATCAAAGGTCAGAACTTCGTTAATGAAGGATCGGACTACTCAGTGGATCTCAACCGCAAGACTTTTGTGATCAAGGACAGACCTCATGCAGTTTATTACCCATAGCAGCAGGGTTATTTTGGCTGCCGCCGTGTTAAGTCTGAGCCCGGCCTGGGCTCTTAAAAGCGATCATACTCAGCCTATCAACGTTCAGTCAGTAGAGCAGAGTGCTGATCTTCAGGCCAATAAACTGCTGTTTTCCGGAGACGTGGAAGCCACCCAGGGCTCAATCAAACTCAAGGCAGACAAGGTAGAGGTAACACGCAGTCCCAAGGGGGCGCTCAAGTCCATTGTGGCTTACGGCAACCCGGTCACCTTTGAACAGAAACAGGATGACGGACGCGTTATAAAAGCCCGCGCCAGTACGCTGAGCTACATTCCTGAGGAAACACGCATTGTTCTGGCTGGCCGTGCCTCTATCTGGCAGGGTGAGTCGCGCATGACAGGCGAGCGTATCGAATATAATATCAGCACTCAGAAAATGAGAGCATCAAACAACAACAGTCAGGGCGGACGCGTCTCAAGTACCTTCGTACCTGCTGATTTTTCCAGAGATAAGAACAAACAGTAAGGACCCTTCCTGAAAGCCCGCTCCGCCTAAGGTCAGCGGGCCTCATAACCTGTTACAAGAAAGGTCGTTTATGAGTCTCCTTCAAGCCAATCACCTCAAAAAAACCTACAAGGACCGTGTGGTGGTCAATGATGTAAGTCTGAGCATCGAAAGTGGCAGTGTTGTCGGTCTTCTTGGACCAAATGGCGCCGGTAAAACCACTTCTTTCTACATCATTGTGGGCATTATCTCTACAGAAAACGGCAATGTGACCATCGATGACGTCGATATCACTCACATGCCCATGCACAAAAGAGCCCAGGCAGGTCTTGGTTACCTGCCGCAGGAAAACTCCATTTTTCGCAAACTTACCGTTGAGGAGAATCTCCTCAGTGTAATGGAGCTGCAGAAAAAGCAGAGTCGTCTTGAAATGCAAAAGCGCGTAGACGAGCTGCTTGAAGAATTCCATATCGAGCATATCCGCAAGAGCTCAGGTATGGCCCTGTCAGGCGGCGAGCGCCGCCGCGTGGAAATTGCCCGCGCCCTGGCAGCCAACCCGAAATTCGTCCTGCTGGACGAGCCTTTTGCAGGTGTTGACCCGATATCAATTTCCGACATCAAAGATATTATCAAGCACCTGAGAGACCGTGGCATTGGCGTGCTCATCACAGACCACAATGTCCGCGAGACTTTAGACGTATGTGCCAAAGCTTATATAGTGAACGCTGGAGAAATTATTGCCCAGGGTACGGCACAGGAAGTACTGAACAACAAGAAAGTTCAGGAAGTCTACTTGGGTAAGAACTTCTCTTTATAGGATCAGAACCATGGCCGGTTTGAGAAACTCGCTCCAGTTAAGAGCAATCCAGACCCATACTTTAACCATGACACCGCAGCTGCAGCAGGCTATCCGTCTTCTGCAGTTATCAACTCTTGATCTGCGTCAGGAGATTCAGCAGACCGTTGAAACCAATCCCCTTCTGGAGATTGATGAGTCCATTGCCAATGCCAACCTGGAGTCTCTTGATGCCATGGCTGAGCGTGAGCGCATGGAGAACGACAGTGAGGTCTATGACCCGTTCAACGACGATGCCTCCTTCCAGGGTGCTGATATCGACATGGCCGGCTATGACGGTAAGAGCGAAATTGCCTCGGTAAATGAGCTTATGGGCAGCGACAGCACCATGCGTGGCAGCAGCAGCATCGAGTACGCTCCTGATCACGATGGTGGCGGCGATTTTGATGACTTCTCATCTGCTGACCATAATATGGCAGCTGATCTGGCAGCTATGGGCGATTACAGCCAGGTAACTGATACCGGTGGCGGTGACCTGCCGGACAAACTGGCCATGCCTGAGATCGATCCGGGCAGCACCTCCACTCAGGAGAATCTTGATAATCTGAGCCGTGAGGACAATTACAGCGCCCGCACCCGCAGCAAGGGTGCCGTAATGGACGATGACGGTGCCTACGAGGGTGAAACTCAGATCAATCTGCACGATCACCTGACCTGGCAGCTCGACTGCTCTCCGCTTAAGGGCCGTGACCGCTATATTGCTGAAGTTATCATTGACGGTATTGATGACTCAGGCTATCTGACTGAAAGCCTTGATGATCTGCTCGCTCTTATCAATGTCACCTGGCCAGAGGCCACCATTGATGACGTCAATATCGTCCTCAAGCTCATTCAGAACTACGACCCTCTGGGTGTAGGCGCCCGCTCCGTACAGGAGTGTCTGCTCATTCAGCTCAAGGATCTGATGACCCGTGATCATAGCGAAGAGGTACGCATGGCCAATGAAGTGGTCTCCAAGTACCTTGATCTTCTGTCCAACCACGATTACCGCTCCCTGTGCTCCAAGCTGGGCGTCAAGGAAGATGTCTTAAAGAAGGTCAATGACGTCATTGTGTCCCTGACTCCACGCCCGGGACGCACCGCCATCAGAGAAAAGGCTGATTACATCGTGCCTGATGTGCTGGTAGTAAAGGACAAGGACGGAGATTACGACGTTATTCTCAACCCTGATGCTCTGCCACGTGTGCGCCTTAACGAGCAGTACCGCTCCCTTGCCTGCTATGCCCGCAATGAGCGCGAAAAGGAGTTCTTCAAGTCCAATCTGCAGGAGGCCAACTGGTTCATCCAGAGTATGGCCAAGCGTAATGACACTCTGCTCAAGGTAGCCCGCTGTATTGTTGACCATCAGAAGGCTTTCCTTGATTATGGTGAACACCGTATGGAGCCGCTGGTGCTCAATGATATTGCCCAGGAAATCTCCATGCACGAGTCCACCATTTCCCGTGTGACTACAGAGAAATATCTGTACACCATGCGTGGTACTTTCGAGCTCAAGTACTTCTTCTCCAGCCACGTAAGCACTGAAAGCGGCGGTACCGCCTCCTCAACTGCTATCCGTGCCGAGATCAAGTCCCTTGTCAGCAGTGAAAATCCGCGCCGTCCATACTCGGACAACCAGATTGCAAGCCTGCTCAAGGAAAAAGGATTCTGCGTAGCCCGCCGTACCATTGCCAAATACCGTGAGGCCCTGGGTATTGGCTCATCCTCACAGCGCAAGCGTCTGGTATAAATCCCGACCTGCCACCCTAAAACAAAGAGCGCCTTTATGGCGCTCTTTGTTTTTGGTGGCTGCCTGATCCGGCTGCCACCCCGTGTACCAGCTTTGCCCGCTGCGCTCATACTCAGGCTAAGGCTATGGGTACATGCTATGACCAATGAACCTGCTCTGCCCTATGGGCACCTGCCCCCTATGCAGACTGCTGTGCCTGGCAGGCACCTGCTCTGACCGGACTGGTGCAGACTGCTCTGTTTTGGAGAGCATCACTGTATTTGCAGGAAAACACGGGAGCGCACCTCCTGGTCTGAGCCTGTTATCACTGCTGGTATAACTGGCATATCAAAGGCACAGTTGAGGGCCAAAAGGCGCAGCTGCGGGCCTCGTCAAAAGTTTCAGGCAATTTGACCATATTGAGACATACATCAAATCTTGCGAACATATTTGTACACAAGGTGCATATTTTGGTTAATATGGACTTACAGGTTGCAATACACCCCCAGGGCACGACGAGCCCATTAGCCTGCGGTATCACCGTCGCTGACTATGATTTTTCAAACAGTTTTGCGACTACGGGAGAATACCAGGCAACCAACTGCCTTAAAGCTTCGCTTTGAGTGATAGTTTCCAGCAGTAGGAACCACTGTTACGGATAGTCCTTTTTCATACTGCACCCAACCATATCTTCTCTGGACTATTTAATGCTCAGGCATGATAACAGCGGTGGACGTCAGCCTCACTTTCGGTATCCAACAAGTTTGGATTAAGGATCAAAATATGCAGATTAACATCCAAGGTGTAGGACTCAAGGTCACAGACGCTCTTCATGAATATGTCACCGACAAATTCAACAAGCTCGAGCGCAAGGGCGATGTTATCACTTCCATCTCTGTTACCTTAACTGTAGAGAAGCTCTTACAGATTGCAAAAGCCGATCTCAGTGTAGCTGGTGGCACACTTCACGCCGAAGCAGAAGATGAGAGCATGTATGCAGCCATCGATGCCTTAATTGACAAGGTTGATCGTCAGCTTGTCAAGTATAAGGAAAAGCACGAATAAACACAGTTCCGGCTCAGAGTAATGGCTGAAGCGGCACCGTCCCGGACATTAGGAAAACGGGGCATACCGCCACCACCTGAAGCGGACAGACAGTAACCCCTGCTGAGCACCCCGGGTACCGCGTACCAAAGACCCTCTCAGGGAAAGCAACCACTGTTATTCACCAGGGCCCCGTAAGGACCAGCTTTCAGGACGGTCTCAGATACTCCCGTTACCGATGTCTGCGGTGATGAGACTGACCACAGTTTCCCAGCCGGGAAATCCGGGAACTATCCCGGACCAGCAAAAAGTCATCCTTATACACAGCAGGAGGCCCCGCCTCCTGATATTCGAGGAAAGAACCCGCCGCAGGCGGGTTTTTTCGTTTCTGCCCACCATCTAAAACTCAGGTCCCTCCCGCGCCGACAGCCCAGCCCGCGCCTGTGCCTGAGCCAGAGCTCCTCCGCCAGCATGCACTGCCCCTTCGAGCGGCGAGCGGCGACTGCCATAATACTCATAGCCTGCCTGGCTCGCACAGCCCCGTCACATCAGCTGCCCCATTTTTACGCCTGCACAGTCCGTTACCTGATGCGTAAGGGGGCATCCATGCCCACGAATAAAGCGTCATTGAAAGGTATGATAAGCGCTATGGATTATTGTCCATTTTGCTGTTAGTCTAGGCATCCTGAAAACAGGTACCTGCCGTATTTTCTGCGGATTTTCAAACTATGCTTCATAAGGGCTGCCGCCCGAGAGGTCATCATGAGTCAGACAGCTCGTCTTTTGCTGATTATTGGACTGTTCTGGTTTACCCAATACGTATATGTGCCTTATACCACCCCTTTCCTGCTGGCACAGAAGATAAGCGCTGATTTTGTAGGTCTGGTGGTAGGCTTTTATGGTGCCGTTCCTTTCTTTACCCGCATCTTTGTAGGCATATTCTCTGACAGAATAGGCGTCTACAAGCCCATGATTATTACCGGCTGCGCCTCAGCAGCTCTGGCGTCTATGATCCGTCTGTACATGCCTACAGGCGAGGGCTTCCTCATTGCCAATATCATTTCCGGTTTCTCATCTTCCATGTGGATGTGCTTTATCCTCTTCCATACCAAGATGCTGACCTCGGAAAATCTCCAGCGCGGCATGGGTTATGTGCTGGCTGCCTGTAACAGCGGTATTTTGCTGGGCTTTCTGGCCTCAGCCGCCCTTTATCAGGACTATGGCATGTTCCTCATGTGCCTGCTCTCCGTATGCGGCGGCACTGCAGCTACTGTCCTTGCCCTTACCCTGAAAGAGCATCATGACACTTCCATCAGCGTACCAAGGATAAGCGATCTGCTTCATGTAGCATGGAACAGAAGACTGTGGTTCTTTTCCGTCATAGGCATGATCCAGCAGGGCATTCTGATGGGCACGGCCATGTCCTTTTCCAATGAGGTGGCTCACTCTCTGGGAGCCTCAGCCTGGCAGATAGGCATTATGACCATGACCATGACGGCAAGCTACACAGCCTCATGCTTTATGTCCTCAACCCACTTTGCCATCAGAATCGGACCTGGCATACTCATGACCGCCTCCCAGCTTTGTATGGCGCTGTACTGCGTGCTGATGGTATCGCTTGATAATGTCTATGCCCTCATCCCTGTCCAGCTGCTGCTGGGCACTACAGGCGGCTTTGTGTTCTCCTGGTGTTCATCTGAGGCCTTAAGCCAGATTGAAAGCTACCGACGCTCCACAGCCCTTGGTATCTTCCAGTCCATGTTTGCCATTGGCATGACAGGCGTACCTATTGTGGCCGGCTACCTCTTTGCCAAAACATCCTCACTTGATACGGCCTTCTTCTTCCAGTCTGTCCTGGCCGTAGGCGGTGCCATTGCCACAGCTGTCTACTACATGCGCCGCCGCCACCTGCGCCGCAAAGGGGCCGCCGTCTGACAGACGCCGGTGCCAGCTCACCACAGGCATCAGCCACGCCTGCGCCTGCGCACCCTGTCGTCAGCCTCACCAGCTCACTGCAGCGTCAGCCGCACTTGAGCCCCTGTCATCAGCTGCGCCTGCACCAGGGCGTGCTGCTGCCTGGCCTGTTACTGTCAGTAACAGGCCGGAGCACCGTCACGTTTACATCCTCCCTTATGGCATGCGGCCCTGAGCCCGGCCTGACCATTGTGGCTATTGCCGGCAAGGGATCCTGGTGCTCCCATGCCTTCCATGCCGCCCTCTGATGCTCACTGTCATCCTCTGAGCCTGCTGCGGATACTGTCCTCTGATCTGGGAGTTCCAATGAGTCAGAACACCAAATTGCTGATAATCATCGCCCTGTTCTGGTTTGCCCAGTACATTTATGTGCCTAATACCGCACCATATCTGCTGGCCCAGAAAGTAACTGCCGATTTCGTAGGCATTATTGTGGGTATCTACGGCGGCGTGCAGATGAGTCTGCGCTTTCCTATGGGCATGCTGGCTGACTGGCTGGGCCGTCACAAGCTTATTATTGTGGCCGGCTGCGCCTTCTCTGGCAGCGCCTCTCTGGTTCGTATTATGGAAAGCACCGGCAATGGCTTTCTTATTGCCAATGTACTCTCGGGCGTGGCTTCATCGCTATGGGTCAGCTTTATGCTTCTGAGCACCAAATACGTCAGCCCTGAGCGCATGCAGACTCAGATAGGATATCTCTTTGCAGCCAATAACTTTGGCATCATGCTGGCCTTTATTACCTCAGCTGTGGCTTTTGAAAGCATGGGCATGGATTTTTTGTGCTGGTGCTCGGCCATTTCCGGCGGTCTTGGTGTACTGCTCTCCCTTACTCTAAAGGAAGATGATCCTGCCTGTGCTCACCTTAAGAAGCCTGATGAACAGAAGGTACGCCCACCGGTAAAAGACCTGCTGATGGTGGCAGCACGCAAGCGCATCTGGTTCTTTGCCTTTCTGGCCTCCATTCAGCAGGGCGTAACCATGACCACCATCATGTCTTTTTCCAATGAGGCAGCCCTGCGTATTGGCGGTACCTCCTATGAAATGGGCGTTATGACCATTGTCTTTATTCTTATGAATGTGGTCTCAAGCTACTACTCAGGCAAACCTCCCTTTACCCGTATCTCTCAGGGTTTCATGGTAAGTTCGGCTCTGGCTCTGCTGGGACTTTACTGCTTCCTGTCCGTGATAGTGACCCACATTTACCTGCTCATCATCATTCAGGTCTTTTTGGGCTGGAGCTTTGGCTTTGTGTTCTCCATAGCCACCAGCGAGGCCATTGTCGGTGTAGAGCAGTATCGCCGATCCTCGGCCATAGGCCTGTTCCAGGCTCTGTTTGCAGCGGGCATGACCGCTATCCCTGTCATTGCCGGACGCATTATCGAACTTGATGGCGGAGACCTCAAAAACGCTTTCTTCTTCCAGGGCTGGCTGTGTCTGGTCGGTTTTATCGCCACCGTTATTTTCTACTGGTACCAGCGCCGCAGCCACTTCAAAGAGGCCCAAAGCTCAGACACAGCATCCTGATGCCAGGCCAGCCATCATCTGCCCCGGCGCAGCTGGCCGGGACAGCAGGCCTTGCCAGACCTGGCTGCCGCCATACGCAGCGGTCGGCACAGGCAGCGGTCGCCACGCGCAGCGGCCGGCCATAAGGCCGGATTCAGCACGTGAGCACGGGGAGCCTGGGCTTAGTGTAAAGACAATGGGCACAATAAGGCATATCCCGGACTTGCGGGCAGAAAGACTTTGATGGGGAAAGGGAGTGCAAAGCAGGTGGCTTATGGGTAGGATGGGGATGGCCTCATGATGGGGCCTGTTTTATTTTTGCAGGGCGCAAAAACAAAAAAATCAGCTCGAGGCTGATTATCAGATGGGGTTATTTTGGCTCCTCCTACTGGACTTGAACCAGCGACATACGGATTAACAGTCCGCCGTTCTACCGACTGAACTAAGGAGGAACTCCAAAATAAAAAGTGCTTTGTTTGTTTGGCTCCTCCTACTGGACTTGAACCAGCGACATACGGATTAACAGTCCGCCGTTCTACCGACTGAACTAAGGAGGAACTTCATCAAACAAATTGCCTGCAAACACCTTAGTGCCTGAAAGCGATGCACATTTTACAGTCGACTCCCCATGCTGTCAACACTAAAATCCAATTTTTTTTAATTTTTGGTTAAATCCATGCTCAAAGCCCGTAACTGCGCGCTTTTTGCCCATATGCATTGCGCTCATCCGGTGGCAGAGATCCTGAAAGCGCTGGCAAAGGAAGCTGCGGTTCCGGGGCTGCCCATGCTATTCAGGGCAACAGCCCCCATGCAGTGGAGCCGGGGCTGCCCATGCTACTCAGGGCAACAGCCGCCATGCAGTGGAGCCTGACCGTCAAGGGAACAGCTGGCGTCATCATCAACTGTGTAGCTGCTGGTGATGTTCAGGGAGCGGTGGCGCACCTGTACGCTGATGCCACGACTGTGGAAACGCTCAGCCAGCAGCTGGGCGATAAATACTGAGCGGTGGCAGCCACCGGTGCATCCTATGGAGACGGTAAGGTAGCTGCGGTTGCTCGACTCGATATCACGAAGCCATGAGGCAATAAGATTCTCTATCTGATCGGCATAGGCAGCCACTGAATCATAGCGGGCAAAGAAGTCTTTGACCGGCTGATCAAGGCCGGTGTAATTGCGCAGCTCCTTTTCCCAGTAAGGGTTAGGCAGGAAGCGGGCATCAAAAACGAAGTCAGCATCACGGGCAATGCCGTTTTTAAAGCCAAAGGATTCAAAGACCATGACCAGACGGCGCTGAGGGGATCCGGAAATGGCTGTTACCACCTCACGGGTTAAATCATGGACGGAAAGAGTTGAGGTATCGATGCGCAGATCAGCGTAGCCGCTTAAAGATGACAGACGGGTACGCTCGAGCACAATGGCTTCACTGAGGGAAAGTGAGTTTTTGGACAGAGGGTGCAGACGGCGGGTCTCAGAGTAGCGCTTGACCAGAACCTCATCGTCGGCATCGCAGTAAATTACTGTGGACTTGATGCCATGGTCTATCTTGATGGCGCCAATAATGTCATCCAGATAGCCGTCGTCCTCAGGGATATTGCGGATATCAATGGACACAGCCAGACGCGGGTAGCGATCAGGGGCTATGGCAGTAAGCTCCTTTAAAAAGACCACAGGAAGATTATCGATGCAGTAATAACCAAGGTCTTCAAGAGCCCTTAATGCCACAGTCTTTCCTGAGCCCGAACGGCCGGAAATAATAACCAGTCTGACCTTTGTCCCCTTCATAATCAGTACCTCATGTTTCTAACTGATATCTATTGTATGCGCGCCTGGTTAATTAGAGGTTATATGCCCCACACTGTAAGTTAAAAAAGCGATCTGCCCCAAAATAGCCAGCCCTGCCTGCCCCACTGCAGCCCGCCCCACTGCAGCTCACCCAGGCAGTACCGGCCGGCAGGAAACAGCTGCACCGGCTTACCGATGGGCCATACCGGCCAGTATTTCCGCTGCGACCGCAGCCAGGGCAGCTGGAGCAGCTGCTGCAGCCACAGCTGTTGATGTGGCTGTAGCGGCGACTGTGCCAGCCTGGCGTCAGTTGTTAATGGCATCAGAAATAAACTGCATGATCACATTGGTGGCACTTGATGGAGCGGAGGACTGCTTTTCGGCCACACTGTCCTTGAGCTCCTGATAGAGCAGGGAATCGAGCTTCTGCATCATCAGCATCAGTTTGGCATTGTCCTGCCAGACACGGCGTATGGAGTTGGCAAGCTCGGTATTGTTCAGCTCCTTGCTGACAAGGCGCAGCATCTGCTCCACTGTTTCATAGTCATCTTTGGGAGAGATGAAAAAGGCCAGAGCCATGTCCACACCCATATAGTCTGTATCCACAGGGTTATAGGACACCTCGTCGTGCAAAATGGTCAGTACCATCAAAGAGCTTTCGAGATCTTCGACCACAGCATGAGGAATGCTGATACCACGGGCACAGACAGTTGATCCCATGGCCTCACGCTCATTGAGAGCCTTGAGCAGAACATTGGGACTGATATCAGTAATGGTTGATACCATGGAGCAAATCTCCTCAAACAGCCTTTTACGGGAAAAGCAGGTCAGAGGAGAGAGCAGCCAGGTAGTCGGAAGGATCTTGAATTGAGCCATAAATACGCCCGGTTAATACGCAGATAAAAAGCCTGGCGCCGCAGAGCCTCAGGCATGACAGGCAAGTGCGGCACAGCTGCGGTCATTATACTATGCACCCCGGCTCCACGGCGCCTTGCGCCAGACTCCAAAACTGCAAGGCTCCCCGGCGCTCTTGCGCCCGGCTCCACTCTGGCAGGAGCCAGGCGTCAGGACGTGACGGCGTCTGCGGCCTCAGGGGCATTGAGGATGGGGAAGCCTGCTCATAGTGCCGGGGTACGGGATTTTGTGAAGCAGTCTGCATCCTGCAGTGCGCAAATGGCGTTCTTATGGGCCATGTACATTGCTATCTGATACAATCAGGTCACATGCCATATCAAAAACTTCAAGTCAGACTGCCCGGACTGAGCTGCATGGAAGACATTCAGGCAGCCATGCCGTCCCCGGCCGCATAAGCAACGCTGCCCTTACCTCCTGTACTGCAGGTCCCTTAAGACTGGGCACCTGTGGCTGTACAGTTAAATGCTGTTCAGTGCAGTGCAGATCAGTGCAGCTACAGCAGCGGCCGATATCAGCACATGCTACCGGTCTGACCAGGCACCCCAGGCCTGAGCCTGCTTTGTGATGCCACCCTCAGTAAAGTCACAGCCTCTGCAGCTGTGGCCAGTGAAAGACACAGTATGACCAGCTCCCTAAATAAACCAGCTATTTATCAGGTACTGCAGCCTTACTACAAGAGCATGGAAAGCCATGCTATTGACAGTATGTCTGCGGTCAATGACCTCATTGCCAGGTATGCCCAGGACAGCGAAGTACTCAATGTACTAAGGGCCCGCTCCTCAAGCCTGTCCGATCTCAACTCCCTTCTGGAAAAAGACAATGCCGACGTTGTAAACAGCTTCGTGGCCCTTGAGCTTTTCCACCTTGCTCTGGCCCGTCCGCTGGCCATGGCACTGCTGCGCGACTGCAAGGACAGTGCAGCACTGCTAGGTGAGCTGCCTGAGCTTGAGCGCATCAGCCTCAAGAGCTTTGATCCTGATACTCTGGCTCTGGGCTTTTCCATGCTTCTGTCCCAGAGTTATGGCCGCACTGTTTCTTTACCTTCAGGAACTACCGAAAATGTTCTTGATATGGACTGTGACGCCATCACTGAGCTGATGATGAGCCGCAGCACTTTCAAAAAGTACACTGCCATGGTCTCCACTCCGGCCATGTTAAAGAGCACCTTAACAAGCGAATTTATTGCCTCCCATGCCCAGAAAGTAACTGTGCGCAAGGGTGTTATCGCTCCATCACGCTCTCTTATTTACTTTGATGCCCAGGGCCAGGCATGGGCCAACCGCATACCTCAGGGAGCTGCAAGCAATGATTTCTATCTTGCAGAAACCCTGGCTGAGCACCTTGCCACAGGCAAGAGCCAGATGGTCAAGTTAACCCTCAATGATATGGTGGCCGCTCAGCTCAACCTGTCTCAGACTCATAAGGTTCTGCGCCGTCAGTATCACACTGTGGCCCTTACCATTCCAAAGTCCCTGGACAAGTATCAGGGTCCACAGAATTTCAGCACCGACAGTGTTTTTGATGTCTGTGACTCACTGTTACAGGTACTGACCTCATTTAAAGAACGCAACCGCAATTTCAAACACATCAGTGTTCAGTTTGAATCAGCCCTGCCGGCAGCCCTTGTGCTCATTATTCACTCATAACGGGATCTCAAAATGTCTGTTAATTTCCTTTCCCACCAGAACCTTACCTTAAGCAGGCTGCTCGCCGGTGAGTACGATCAGGCAACTCTTGCTGACATTGTCCGCAACAGCCCTTATTTTGATGAGCAGTGGTACAGCCGCGAATATCCTGAGATTCAGTACAACGATGATGGCTGCCCTGATGCTGCCTTCCACTACACTCACTACGGTTTCAAGGAATCCCGCCTGCCAGGTCTGATGTTTGATGGCAACCGCTACAGTGAATACCACCAGCTCAAGGATGTAAATCCGCTGCTGCACTATCTGGCCAGTGGCACTCCTGGCGACTACCGCTGCCATGAGCGCGAGCAGAGCATTCTGGTACGTCTCAATGACGGCCTTGAGATCACCTCAGGCGAGCGTGCCCTGATCCTCGAGCAGAGCTATCGCAATACCACTGGTCGCTGCCTCAACCTGTGCCAAATGCCAGGCAGCCTGAGCGAGAAAATCCTTGCTCTGCGCACCTGGGGCATGGATAAGTGGGAAAGCTGTTCAGACCTGCTCAACAAGAGCACTCTGCACGCCACTCTGCGTGAAAAGTATGGCTTTACCGAGGCTCAGGCCCCAGTTCCTGCAGCTGTAGTTGCACGCGCCTCTGACATTGATGATCAGATGTGGATGGGCCTGCCTGAGTCCTTCTACATGACCTGCAATGGCGCCTACGGCACCAACGTCAATGTCATGGACAAGAAGGTGGTAAACCGTGTTGATCTGATCCGTATCATGGCTGATCTGCAGGTTCGTGCCACATCACGTCAGGTGATGGACAAGCTCTCATCAAGCCGCGTCATGGAGCCATCCATCATCATCTACAGCCACGAGGGCAACCTCAATGCTCCTGTACATCAGGATGTAAACACCATTGGCGTACTGTGCCTCAATGGCAGGACTACTCTGCTCATTCACTACGGTTCAGGCCGCACCATCAATCTGCTCGATCCTGACTACAAACTGCTGTCCTCGGTCATGACAGCTGACAATGGCAGCCAGCACAAGGTAGCCCAGGACCTGACCCGTCCTGAGTGCCTCGATGAGATCAAGAGCAAGGCTGAGCTGATGAGCAAAAATGCTCCTTGCCTGCTCATTGAATTTGTCTGCCGTGGCAGCGAGTTCTCCTGCCGTGAAGTTCTGCCTGATCTGGACAAGGGCACCTTTACCCTGAGCAACGACCAGGATCTGCGTCTTGGCGCCACCTGGGACATCAGCAGCTGGCTTAAGTAACCAGCCAACAGTCAGCGCCGGCGTCAACGATGGCGCCGCTGACTGACCTGCAGCCCGGGCACCGGGCGCAGGCTGCCGCCTGGCAATATGGCCAGGCGGTAGCCAGGCCCCAAAAAAGAACCCCGATGCGCATCTGCGTATCGGGGTTCTTTTTATTCACGGCTGTCGGTGCTGCGATTATCACTGTCAGCGGCACTGCGGGAGCCGGATACGGCGCTTTCGGCCTTGCGGGTGCTTCGGACTGTGCCTGCAGCTGCTGTCGCAGCGGCTGCGGTGCTGCCCTTTTTGCGACCACGCTTTTTAGGAGTATGGCTTTCGCTTTGAGCTGCAGCGGTGGCTGCAGTACGAGTGCTGCGCAGCGGCAGAGCCTTGAGGCGCGCCGAGGCGCCCTTGCCCTCAGCACTCTTTTTGACGGCTGTGCGGGTACGCTTTGCAGCTACGGCACGTCCTTTGGACTCCTTGCCTGAGCGGTTTTCCAGAGCCAGAGTGGCCTGATCGTCATTGACGCCCTCGTTTAGCAGTATGGCCTTGACCTTGTTCATGGCATTGGACTCAAGCTGGCGCACACGTTCAATAGATACGCCCAGCTCACGGGAGAGCTCCTGCAAAGTGGCCTTGTTCTCATCCAGCCAGCGGCGCTTGATGATATGACGGGAGCGCGAATCCAGAGATTCCATGGCCTCACGTAATTTCTTGATCTCCCAGGCAGCGTAATTGCTGTTTTCAAACTTCTGAGCGAAGTTGGAGTCTTCATCCTCAAGATAGGATGAAGGAGAAAGGGTAACGGCTACGCCTTTGTCGCTGCTGTCGCCCTCATCAAGATCAAAGCCCACATCGGTACCTGACAGACGGGCCTCCATTTCAGCCACATCACTTTCAGATACACCAAGGCCTTCAGCCAGCTCATGACGCTCACTTTCAGAAAGCCAGCCCAGACGCTTCTTGCTCTTGCGCAGATTGAAAAAGAGCTTGCGCTGAGCCTTGGTGGTAGCCACTTTGACCACACGCCAGTTACGGATTACATAGTCGAAGATCTCAGCCTTAATCCAGCTCGAGGCAAAGGCAGCAAGACCACGGCCCACATCAGGATCGTAGTTCTTCACGGCCTTCATAAGGCCGATATTGCCCTCCTGAATCAGATCGGCAAGCGGCAGGCCGTAGCCGGTGAACTTGCGCGCTACGCTTACTACAAAGCGCAGATGGGAGGTCACCAGCTGACGGGCTGCATCAACATCACCAAACTCACGCAGACGGCGGGCAAGGTTACGCTCCTCCTCTTCGGTGAGCATAGGCACCATATTGGCAGCCCTGATAAAGGCACCAATATTACCGGCTGAGCGTGCTACTGCTGTTGAATGAGAGCGGCGGCGTCCTGCAGACAGGTCAGATGCAGATGAGCCATCATGGGCATCGGCGCTGTCCATGGCAGAGCCATAGCCATCATCTTCGTCCTCATCACCCTGATCGTCCTCACGCACATAGTGCATGCCCGACAGGCCGCTGTCATCGCCATCATCATCAAAGTCTGCAAAGGCTCCCAGATAATCTGAGTCCTCATCATCCTCATCATCATGAGGAGCATTACGACGACGCTCATTGATGTCACGAATCTGCTTGAGAACATCAAGACCGCTGGCAAGCGACTCAACATCCACTCCCTCAAAGAGCTCATGACCACGTCTGTCTCCATGAGCCCCGGAAGCAGCTGAAGCTGAGGACGATGCCCCTGCTGCCCCGGCTTCCCGCACCGCAGCCTCAGAGCTGCCTGCTATCCTGCCACCTGGGGCAGGCAGGGCCGGGGCCGCACCGGCACCAGCCCCGGCAGGGGCCGGCAGCGCTGCAGCTGACCTGCGACCTGCCGATCTTCCCGCACGCTCTGTATGGCCACTGGCTGTGGTGACAGTTAGAGCCCGTGAGGTTGATGCCGGCACCAGGGCTGTACCTGATGCCACAGTCTGCGCAGCAGGCACGGCGCCAGCTGCGCCAGCCGCTGCAGTACCGGAAGCTGCTGCACCTGCCCCAGGCGCGCCATCACTGTCGTCGCTGACCTCGATAACCTGAGCCTGACTTGCTACGGTGCGAGGCTTTTTAAGCGCACTTGAGTAGGCTGCAGTACCAAACTGCTCGGTAAAACTTTCATTGAGCCTGTCCTTGATGCGCTCGGCCTCATTGACTTCAATGGTACGGCCATAATCATCAAGGGTAATGTCAGATCCGCTGGCAAAGTGCTCGCTGTCAAAGACAGAAGGATTGATGTCAGCGCCTCTGTCCTCATCATCAACCACCTGAGCATCAATCACACGGGCGGCCTTGCCCTTGGACTTTACAGACAGATGCGACAGCTCATCGCTGCTCAGCGCCGCTGCCGCCGCAGAATCCACAGCACCAGAGACAACAGCCTCAGAATCTACAGCCTCCGAGTCCACCGCCTCTGGATCCACTGCCCCTGACTCTACAGCATGAGCGTCCAGAACCTCAGGGTCTGCAGAGTTTATGACCTGCGAGTCCACAGAGTCCAGAATCTCAGCCTCAGGAACAATAGCCTGGCGCTCATGGGCAGGCACATCGCTCACTGCAGTGGCAATGCTCCTTGAGACCTTACCTTTGGTCTGGTCTTGAGATGAGGACTGATGCAAGGAAGTTTTGGAACTGGCCATAATTGACTGTTAGCTGATGGAGGGGTGATCAGGTCACCCGTACCCGGCTGAACTGAGCCGGACAAGCAGATAAACCCGTCCTGTAAATCAGGATTACTCAGATAAATACATACATACTGCATGCACGCCGACCGCACGGCCGGCACGGCCGTGGCGGGCACTGCGCGCGGCATGCGCGCGGCAGTCCGTTGTGCTGCCGTACGTCGGGCAACAACGGAAAGCACCGGGCGGGGCCGGGCAACTCCTGACATTCAAAGCGCTTTGTAAAGCATATGAAGCCAGTGCAGGTGCCGGATCCCAGGTTATGTAATTACCGGTAAGCAACAATGAAACAATTCTCTGCGCTGACAGTCACTATCGGCTGCAGCTCAAAGCTCAGGGTAAGTAAGACAGGGGAAACAGATGCAGAAAAAGGGAGGACAGTCAGAGCTTTTCCGTGCAAATGGCAGGGCGTTGTCTGATCTGAAGCGGCTGCAGGTGCCTGGCACCTGCAGTACTGATTTAATACTGCCCCTGGCATGCCCGCGCATCAAAGCGCAGACATGCCATGATAGCACACCAGTGGCGGCTACAGGGTCAGCAGATGATCGGCAAGACGGGTACCGGCCTGCTTGTGGGTAATGATGATAACACCCTTGCGCATGCTCTGAATGCGCTCGATGATGCGCAGCTCCTGCTCTTCATCAAGGCCCTCACCAGGCTCATCCAGAACCAGGAAACGGCCATTGTGAATACAGGCTGGCTGCACAGTGGTGCTGCCATCAGAGGCGGTAATGGTATGACATACTCCCTGAGCAGCGGCAGCTGCCTGACCGGCTGGAGAGTCAGCCGGAACAGCAGCAGGACCTGACACCGGTACGGCAGTAAAGCCGGCTGCCACCAGGGCACGGGCCATACACAGGCGGCGGGCCTGACCACCTGATATGGTAAGACCGGTGCTGCCCAGCCATTCATCAAGACCGCCCGGCAGCTCCTCAATCAGAGAGTCGAGCTCTACTGTAGTCAGTACAGCCATGACCTCATCACGGGTGACATCAGGACGGATCTGACGGAAGGTCTCAAATACAGTGCCTGAGAACAGGGAGATGTCCTGCAGAGCTACGGCAAAGGAGGCGCGGATATCACGGGCTGGCATGGAGGCATAGCTGCGTCCGTTTAACATAAGCTCTCCCTTCTGAGGGTACAGAAGTGAGGTCATGAGCAGCACCATGGTGCTCTTGCCACGGCCTGATGGTGCCTTGATTACATAATTTTCATCACTGCCAAAAGAGCAGGAGAAATCATTGAGCACCTGCAGATACTGACCGTCACTGAGCTCATAGTGGAAAGACACATCCCTGAGCTCAACACGGTTGACCTGACCTGCCTGAGCTGCAGCATTAATATCAGCCTTTACCGAGCTCTGCTCGGCAAGAGAGCTGAAACGGGCAAGCAAACCACCACGGGCAGCTGCAGCTGCTGAGGAGCTTGAGTAATTGTCCTCTTCCTCCCTGATAACAGCCACCATATTAGGATTGATATCAGCATTGTCCCTGGTGATATGCAGCAGGGAACCCACACGCTCAGCTGAGTGAGTGACATAAGGCAGATTGAGGAAGGCAGCGCTCAGCGGCACCAGTACCTCATAAGTTGCCATGGCACCTACGGAGAGCATCATCATCTGAGCAGATGACATCTGACCTGCAACCACCAGCGGTACGCACTGAATGAGCAGCAGGAACAGAGTAAGCTCGGCAAAGGCCATGAGAAAGACCTGAGAGAGCTGATCGTAGAAAATGATGCGGGCACGGGCGCGGGCCAGATCCTGAGCAGTATTGAGGAAGCGTACGGCACGCTCTACATGCTTGCCCAGCAGCACAAGGTCAAAGAAGCCATGAATGAAATCACTCATGTCATCATTTAACTTTACGGCCAGCTCACTTTGCTGCACGGAGTAGTCACGGGCCATGATGGTAAGCACATAAGGCACGATGACACCGGCCAGAATCATCAGAGCCAGAGCAGTAAAGGCCATTAAAGGAGAGAAAGCCAGCAGTACGCCGCCTGCAACCAGGCCCATCAGTGCAGCTACAGTGAAAGGAACGAACTGACGGACATAGATCATCTCCAGACGCTCCAGATCAGACTGCATACGTCTTTGCAGATCCGAGCTCTTGAGCTTGAGAGCATCCTCAATTCTCAGATCGAGGGCACGCTCAAAAAGGAAGACACGCAGATAGGCAATCAGTCTGAAAGTAGCATCATGAGTGTAATAGCGCTCAGCATAGCGCAGCAGTGTGCGTGATACCGCCAGAAGACGGATCAGGGCAGACGGGATGAAGATGTTGAGCACCACATCATAAAAGCCGCACACAGCCATGGCACTTAAGAACCAGGTGGCCGTACTCATCAGAGCAATGGATGAGAAAGTGGCGATGAAGGACATGAATACGCCAAACATCGCACCATAAAGCTCTTTGCGGATCAGGCCGACAAAATGCCAGTATTGAGCCATCAGCGGGCCTCCTTGCTGTCATGGTCCTGTGCACCCTCACCAGCAGCCACGGCCCCACAGGCAGCGTCGCTCACGCCGGCATGAGCCGCCACTGCAGCTGCGGCTGCATCCGGCGCGGCCGTTGCGGCCGAGGCGTCGGCCGAGGCAGCAGCTGGCGCGGCGGCCTCAGAATCGCCCTGAGGGTCGCGGGCTGACGGCGTGACCTTGATGACACGGTCAGCAAAGGCAATGAGCTCACGACGGTGAGCCACCACAATCACGGTCTTTTCACGGCCAATATGCTTAAGGGCAGCAAGGAAGCGGTTTTCGCTGTCGCGGTCCAGGCTGGCTGTAGGCTCATCGAGCAACAGTACGGCGCTGTCATGAAGCATGGCGCGCGCAAGGGCAATAAGACGGGTCTCACCACCTGAAATACCACGGTTCTGATCGCCTACATGATGATCAAGGCCGTCGGCAAAGCGGCTGAGCAGTTCACCTGCACCAACCAGAGCAAGAGCCTGTTTGAGCAGCTCGTCGTCGGCATCAGGCGCAGCCATTTTCAGGTTGTCGCGCAGGGTGCCATAAAACAGATTTGGCAGCTGAGGAATATAGGAGACACGGGCCATCAGGGTCAGCAGATCCTGGCGGCTGCAGCTGTGGCCATTGACCACAATCTCACCGGCACTGGCCTCGGTAAAGGCAGCAATGGACTGCAAAATGGTACTCTTACCGGCACCGGACGGCCCCACCAGAGCTGTTACCTCTCCGGCATGAAATTCAGAGGAAAACCCGCTGACACCAATACGGCCATTAGGATAAGTAGCCTCAAAATCGTGAAATTCAATATTAATTGGTCCGCGCATCCACTCAGGCCAGGCATCAGGGCTGCTTACAGCAGCACCGTCGCCTGCAGCTGTGGCGCCGTCGCCAGCGGCACTGCTGGTACCGTCGCCAGCAGCGCTGCTGGTGCCGGTGGCTCCAGAGCTGCCAGTGGCCTCTGATGCATGTCTGGCTGCTTCACGCTGCTCACGTGATGGCAGGGAATCAGGGAAAATATCGCGCTCGGAGAGCAGGTCCAAAAGACCAGTCATGGCTCCCATAGCGCGCATACGGGCATGGTAGGTAAAGCCCAGCTGTCTTAATGGCAGGAAGAACTCAGGTGCCAGAAGCAGCACAAAGAGGGCACGGGTATAGTCAAAGCCGTGCTCGTAAACGGCAAAGCCCAGGGTAATGGCACAGAAGGCGATACCGCAGGTAGCAAAGAACTCAAGCACCAGAGCAGAAAGGAAGGCAATACGCAGGACCTGCATGGTCTCAACGCGCCAGCGCTTGGTCAGACGGGCGATCTTTTCGATTTCGCCACGCTCAATATTGAAGAGCTTGATAATGGAGAGCTTGTCCAGCGCTTCCTGGAAACGTACTGCAAGACGGGTGATCTGCTTCCACTGTCTCTGATTGAGACGCTCGGCACCCTTGCCAATGGCAATCATGAAAAAAGGGATGAGAGGGGCCATGCAGAATAAAATGCCGGCCGAACCTGGCGACACTACTGCTACGGCGATAAGGCAGATCATCGGTATGACCATGGCATAGCGCATGGTCACGAGGAAGGAGCTGAAGTAAGGCATGATGTCATCAATAGCATCGACAAAAAGAGTGCTCAGCGATGACTTTACGGCAAAGGACAGGGGACCGACGCGCAGGAGTTTACGAACCAGCTCCTCACGGACGGCACCTTCAACTGTATAGGAAATTCGGGAGATTACTCTGGCTATGATAAGACGCATGACAAAGCGTCCGGCCAGAGGCACCAGGGCATATGGTGCAAGATGGAGATAAGAGCTGTCCTGGCTTACAACAAAGGGAGCGAAGCTCAAACAGACAGCTGCATAAAAGGCGCACAAAAAAATTGCATCCACCAGTGTCAGTAACATCAGCAGATGCAATAGGCCTTTGGCTCGGCGGCCCCAGCTCTTAAGCTGAGCTGAGGAGGCCTTCAATTTAGTTGAAGTAGCGATTTTAGAACCAATCCCAAAGATCAAATAAATAGCACACAGCCAGAATCAGGCCGCATACACCTAATAATCCTAAAATCCAAGCAAGATAAATCATCTTTACTCCTTTAACCTTGTTCCCCCGGCGGGTTTTAACAGGGCCCGGACGCAAATCCGGGCCATGAATTACACCTTGAAGTGAGGTGCCCCGGCGACATGCTTATGTCGCATACCGTGGGTAAAGGGGTAATTTGGTCTGATTAGTAATGACCGGTGTTGCCATCCTTCTCAGATACACGGTTCCACATTCTCTTATAAGCCCAGAAAGTATAGGACAGGGCAATAGGAACGAAGATGATAACAGTGTAGAACATTACCTGTAAGGTAAAGTGAGAAGATGAAGCGTCCCAGATGGTCAGTGAAGACTCAGGCATTACGCTGGAAGGCATAACGAATGGGAACATGGCAATAGCAGCGGTGGTGATAACCAGGGCGATAGCCAGGGAGTTGTAGATAATGCCCTTAACAGCATTACCACTGCCACCACAGATACCGGCCTTGATCATGCAGAACATGGCGCCGAGTGGAACCAGAACCAGGATCCATACAGACTTGTAGTTCTCGAACAGACCGTGTGGTACTACCTCAACCTTCTTCTCGGTGATGGCGTGGAAAGAACCTTCCGGAGCCAGTTCGATCAGACGGTAGCCATCGAAGGTGTAAGCCCATAAGCCGGCAATGACGTACAGAACGAGGGTAACCAGAGCAAGCTTTAAGGTCAGACCGCGTACACGGTTGCCGATCTCATCAACAGTACGTAACTGAATCCAGAGGGCACCCTGAGTTAACAGCATGGTGACGCCTACCAGACCGCACAGTATGGAGAATGGATCGAGCAGAGGTAACAGAGCGGTTAAGAATACGCCGTCATAGTGCCAGCGAACATTCTCGTCAGCCCAGAAAGGCAGACCCTGTAAGAGGTTACCGAAGGCAACGCCAAAAATTAACATAGGAACGAAAGAACCTACGGTTAAGGCGATGTCCCACTTCTTGTACCAGCTCTCATCATCGTTGTGGTTACGGTAATCGAAGGCCAGTGGACGGAGCCAGATGGCGAACAGAACCAGTAACATGCCCCAGTACAGACCGGAGAATGATGCAGCATAAACCTCAGGCCAGGCAGCAAAGATGGCACCACCGGCGGTGATTAACCATACCTGATTGCCGTCCCAGTGAGGGGAAATGGTGCTGATAATGGCACCACGCTCTTTGGAGTTCTTGCCCACTTTGAAAAGCAGGGCAGATACGGCCATATCCATGCCGTTAGTCAGCGCAAAGCCAATGAGCAGAACGCCTACTAACAGCCACCAGATGACCTGCAGAGTATCATAATCAAACAGCATTTACGGCACCTCCCTTAGCAGAATCGGCCTTGGCCTCTTCTTCGGATGCAACAGCAGTAGCAGCTGGAGCCAGGGCAGCAGCATGAGCTGGTGCAGCTTCAGCAGGAGTACCGCCCTGAGGCCCCTGTGGAGGGAGTGGAGGATAGCCCTTGCCGTCCTCTTCTGGCTCAGTGATTTCCGGGCCCTTCTTGATGGCATTGATCATCAGCTTCATCTCGATTACGAGGAAGATGGTGTAAATGCCAATGAAGCAGAGTAAGGAAATACCTACATCAACTGGAGACAGTGATGAAGTTGCCAGGTAGGTAGGAAGAACATCCTGAATGGCCCATGGCTGACGACCGTACTCGGCGAGGATCCAGCCGGCTTCGCAGCAGATGAATGGTAATGGGATGGCCATAACAAGAATCTTCAGGAGCTTAGGACGTGCCTGCAGATCACCCTTGTAAATGAGGTAGTAACCTGCGCCAACACACAGTAAGCCCAGGATGCTGACGATACCTAACATGACACGGAAGGAGAGGTAAGGAATCAGAACTGATGGAACACTGTTACGTGCAGCAGCCTTGATCTCTTCCTCAGTAGGATTTAATGGATCCTGAGCGTGCTGAACAAGCAGCAGACCATAGCCAAGGTCATCCTGGTGAGCCTTGAATACAGCCATGTTCTCGTCAGTAACTTCACCGCCACGCATTGCAGTTAAAGCACGGTTGGCAATGATACCGTTACGGACGCGGAGCTCGTTTTCAGCAACAATCTGACGCAGACCCTTAACTTCGGTGTCGAATGAGTGGGTAGCAATCAGACCTAATAAGGCTGGAATCTTGATGGAAACATAGTTATCCATCTCATCCTCATTAGGAATTGCAAATAAGGACCAGCCTGCTGGTGGTTCCTCAGTGTGGAATTCGGCTTCCATGGCAGCAAGCTTTGCTGGCTGGTGCTTGGTGATTAATAAAGCACTCATGTCACCAGATAAGCCGGAACCGCCCATGGCGCACAGAGCGAACAGCAGACCAATGGTCATGGAGCGCTTGGCGAACTGGAAGTTCTTTCTCTGCAGCATTAAGAATGCAGATACACCGACTACGAAAATACCACCAGTGGTGTAACCGGCAGTTACGGTGTGCAGGAACTTGGCCTGAGCAACATCGGAGAAGATTAATCCCCAGAAGTCAGTCATTTCCATACGCATTCTCTCAGGAGAGAACTGTGCGAACTCTGGGTACTGCATCCAGCCGTTGGCAATTAAAATCCACATGGCGGACAGGTTTGAACCCAGTGCGGTTAAGAAGGTGATCAGAAGGTGAGTTGGCTTGGAGAAGCGATTCCAGCCAGTGAACATCAGACCAATGAAGGTTGACTCAAGGAAGAATGCCATTAAGCCTTCGATAGCTAATGGAGCACCGAAGATATCACCAACGTAGTGAGAGTAATTGGACCAGTTAGTACCGAACTCGAACTCGAGTGTAATACCGGTGGCTACACCGATCGCAAAGTTAATACCGAAAAGCTTACCCCAGAACTTTGCCATGTCACGGTATATGACACGTCCTGTGGCCACATAGACCAGCTCCATAATGAAGACCAGCCATGAGATACCAAGAGTAAGCGGAACGAAAAGAAAGTGGTATAAAGACGTGGCAGCAAATTGCCAACGTGATAATTCCACCATTAGTTCGTTTACCATGGAAGACCCCTATGAAAGTACCCACGAGAATACTGAACACCTGCGGTTTTTTCCCATTCATGAAAAAACAGCAGGAGCGTGAAGTTAAATAGTACTCCGCTGCACCTCGCTTGTTAAGTTGAGGCCGCATTATATGCTATTCACGTCACTATCTCTGTGATTATCATCGAACAATGAGAATCTCAACATATCTATATATCGCGGCCCCCTGATTAATGAAAGCCTCAAAATATGCGATATCCTGGCCTTTCGACCGGCCATTTGAATCTCACTAAACGACAGTTATCGCAAAAAAATATCACATTTTCCATCTTGTACAATCTGAAAATGCATTTACGTAGCATAATCTGGCCATTTTTCAGCCGCGTAAAGGCAATTTAGTTCATTAATTTATTTTATAAATTCTCTTAATAATACCCTTCCAAAAGTACCGGTTTCCCTTCTGAGGTCCAGGCGCTCTTTCCCATAAATAAGCCATTTATCTGCACCACTGCCGGGAGCAACATAAATACAGTCTTCAATACCAGCACCATTAAGAGAACTTTTTGCGTGAGCATGTCCATAAGATGACAATGTGCTCAGGTGAAAATATGGCGCAAGTATGGCTTTACAGGTAAAATTATCACCCGGCAAATCCAACGAGGTCAGGCTGTATTGATACGGGACAGACAGGCTTGATTCCTGTCAGAGCAGCCACCATCAGCCATAGCGCTTAATTGCCAGCATCAGCCATAGCGCTTAACTGCCAGCATCTGGCAGCTGCGCCGGCACAGTCCCTCAAAATTCACCCCCTGCCCTGAAAACAGCCCCCATCCTGAAAATATCAGACATTCAGGCTCTGCCTCACAGCTCTGCCACCATACGGGCCAGCAGCCGTGCAGCAAAGATAAAAAGCAGGGAAGATGGGGCAGAAAGCAGGTCGCCGCCCAGACTCACGTACAGCATGCGGACAAGGGCAAGGCCACATCTCCCGACGGCCCGGCTTGCCGGGCCTCAGGCCAGAACGACATCATTACAGCTGTACTGCGCAACAGCAGCTCTACAGCAAAGACAAAAACAGATAAGCGACAGCTTTACACCATAGTCCCTCTTTCAGGATCTGAACTCCACCCTCAGTCACTGCAGGCCCATACAGAAGCTGCAGACAATATCTGAGCAGCTGTGTATACCGGTTAACATCATGATCAATTTCTTCCATCAGGTAGGCTACTCAGGCCTTGCCATTCTTTTTATCGGCCTGGTCGGTCTTTTCATGGCCATTCGCGGCACTGTACTGGTTATCCTGGTAAGAAATCAGGGACTGTCAGAGCACTCCATTTCACGCCAGATCATCACCACAGTAAAAGAGTCTGAAGAGCACAGTGTTAACAGCAGCTCCGAGGGCGACCACTGTCCAAACCGTGAGCTCATCATCAACACCCTGATGCAGGTACAGCTCAAGGGCATCTACTCTTCCATGTATTTCCTGAAACTCTGTGCTGCTGTAGGCCCGCTTCTTGGCCTGCTGGGAACAGTGCTGGGCATGGTCGATGTATTCTCCACCCTCTCCGAACGCTCCATGCCTGATCCAAGCATGCTTGCAGGCGGCATCTGGGAGGCCCTGCTCACCACGGTTATGGGCCTTACTCTGGCCATTCCGGCCCTGATTGTTCACTACTATCTGCTCATGAACCTCAGAGGCATGCGCAATCAGATTAACCTTGCCATCAGCAATATCCATATTCACGAATAATCCCAGGATCTGAAAGAGGGGCAGACAGGACATCACACATCACAAGACTCCTGTCCCATAACCTGCACCGCCCCGGGCTAGGCCCGGTCAATAGCCACAGGCATGGGGCATGGGGCCATAGCCTCGCTCAATAAGCCAGGCCCCACGCCCCAGCATCCCGGCTCAAGGAGCCCGGTGCCTGCAGCCAGACGCCACAAGCCCAGATAAATGCCGACAGCCCCGGGGCTGCAGCCGCCATGCCCCTGACAGGCCTTCAAACAGAAATAAACCAGGTATCAGTACCAGTCCTGGACAATTTGCCGGACAGCAGCCCATGACCACTCAGTGACTAACCTGCTGATGCAGCCTGCGGGCTGCTACCGAATCCATTCCAATGCGGAGCTCATTAATGTCAGATTTAGATGACGATCTTAATGTCGACCTCACCCCACTGATTGACGTCATTTTCATGCTGGTGATCTTCTTCATCATGACCATGAGCTTCACCCTGCCTGTTATTGACTTCAATCTCCCTCAGTCAAGCACTGCTCAGGCCGAGCAGCGCGGCGCCACCATGCGCATAAGCGTGGACAGCAAAGGCAACTACAGTGTCAATGAGAAGATCTGCACTATTGATGAGCTCAATCACCTGGTAAAGGAGCGCATGGTTGAGAGCAACAAGAAGCACGAAGAGCTCAGCCTTGAGCTGGTTATCGACAGTCAGAGTCCTACCCAGTACCTTATTCACGTTGCCGATCTGGCCCGCGCCTATACCCAGGGCCGCCTGCTGGTGGTCAGTGAAAAGACTGACAGCAGCAGCATTGATCCGGCTGCAGCCGCTCAGGGAACAGCCGGGGCTGCTCCTGCAGCTTCGGCTGCTGATGGGGCTGACAGCGCAGCTGCTACAGGCAAGGCCGACGGGGAGCAATAATGCATCCTGATCTCATTGCCCGCACCTGCGGTTCGATCGGCGTCCTGGGAGTCCTGGTATACATTGGTGTACTTGGCACGCCCAAATTCATCATTACCCCTCAGCAGAATTTTGAGTCGGTAATGCTCAGCATTCAGGTCAACGATCGCCCGCCCGAAACCAGTGCCGGAATAGTCCCGCCTCCTCCTGAAGAGGAGCAGGTAAAGGAACCAGAGCCGGAGCCAGAGCCTGCAACGGTGGCTCACGAACCTGAACCGGTTAAGGAACAGCTGCCTGAACCTCCACCACCAGAACCGCCAGCCCCGGCTGAGCCTCCGGCACCGCCTCCACCTCCGGAAAAGCCGGCACCGGTAAAACAGGAACTAAAACCAAAACCTGAACCTCAAAAGCCTGAACCGGTCAAACAGCCAGAGCCCAAAAAGCAGCAGCCGGTCAAACAAAAACCTGAACCGACAAAACCAAAGGCTGAAAAACAGCCTGAGCGCCCAGCTCCGGTTAAACCGGCTCCGGCCCGTGAGGTCCCAAAGGCCGCAGGCCCTGTGGGCAGCCCGCCTCCTGCAGCTGCAGACAACTCCGCACAGGATGAGGCCAGCGCCCGACAGATCAATGCCCAGCTGGCATCGCTGCTGGTCAAGGAAATCCGCTCCAAGCTGCACTATCCGCGCAATGCAGTCAGACGCAAGCTTGAGGGTACGGTTATGGTGGAGTTCATAGTCAAAAACGGTGTAGTAGTTAACTTCAATATTGAAAAGAGCTCTGGACACCGCATTCTTGACGAGGCCGCATCAAAACTGGCCCGCAGCCTGATACGCTTCAACACCAGGCTCGACGCCATGAGCAACAGGGTGCTGATTCCAATCAAGTACGAGCTGCTCTGAAAAAGTAAAAAAGGCAGTAACAGATTGCTCTGTTACTGCCTTTTTTATTGATTTCATCAGGCTAATCCAGGGCCTGAAAGCCAGGCACTAAACCCGGCAAGGCCGGGCTTTATCCTGGCAGCCAGTTCGAGCACTGGCCAGCTCCTGCGCTGAACGACTCAGGCGGTGGCCGGCTCCAGGGCAGACCAGCTCAGGCGGCGGCCGGCTCCAGGGCAGACCAGCTCAGGCGGTGGCCGGCTCCAGGGCAGACCGCTCAGGCGGCGGCCGGCTCCGGCACTGACCAGCTCAGGCGGCGGCCAGCTCCGGCACTGACCAGTTACAGGCTGGACAGCGCCGGGCAGCAGCGCCCGGCTGACGCAGTGTCCTGATGCTGGTGAAATTAGAACTGGGCGCGTACACCGACGGATACGAAACGGCCTGGCTCGTGGATGAGCTGGTTGGTCTGGTATTCCTTGTCGAAGATGTTCTCAACGCTGCCATATAAGGTGAACTGATCCTCAGGACCGACACGGGTAGAAACGGTGAGGTTAGCAGTTACATAACCATCGTAGGTCATGCTGCTGAAGTAGCTGGTACCGCCGAGATCTTCGTCATCAGTGGTGGTAGCGAAGTTGGCGTAGCCGTCAATCTGGAACATCTCACCGTGGTAGCGCAGACCGGCGTTACCAAAGAAGTTTGGAGTACCGGTGTCCTTGGTGCTCTGAGAGCCAATCTCATACTCACGTACCATGTAAGTCATATTGGCATATGGCTCCCAGGTGTTGTTGATGAGGTAGGACAGGCCAACTTCAGAACCCCAGGTGGTGGCCTTGGCGATATTCTGGTAGGTGTAGGAAACACCTGTAGAGCCAGGTAAGCCTGCTGGCAGTCTTCTGGTCTCGATGTAGTTGTCGGATACAGTGTAGAACAGAGCCACATCAGCCATTAAGGCGCCATCATCCCATCTGAAGCCCAGCTCAAAGTTGTTGGACTTTTCAGGCTCAAGCTGAGGATTACCGTACTGCATCTCACCGGTTGCAGTGGTCAGGAAGAGTTCCTGAACAGTAGGAGCACGGAAGCCCTGAGACCAGTTCAGACGGAAAGCAGCATTATCAAATGGACGGTATACCAGACCGGCACTGCCTACCAGCTTGCTGAAGCTCTCGTCATTGTTGGTAATTGGTCGATTGATTACAGGACTGGAAGCACCATTGGTGGTGTGCTGCATGGTAAACATGGAGTTACCGGCAGTATTGTCAATGTAGTTGTAACGTAAACCTGTGTTGAGGGTCAGCTCATCGGTCAGATAGGTAGACAGCATTGCGTAAAGAGCATGGCTGGTCTGCTTGTAGTCATTGTCGTCCATGACGTACTTGCCCTTGTAGGCAGGACCCATGTTGACGTCAACATCGGAGAAGGAGCTCATCTTCTCAATACGGCCGTCATAACCGGTTACCAGATAGAACATGTCAGAGAGGCTCAGCTCCAGCTGCATGTTACCGCCAAGGCTCTTCTGCTCATTAAACACACCTACGTTGATACCACGGGTAGGGGTGGAGTAGAAGTCCTTGCTCATCTCCTGGTAGTAAACACTGGTCTCGAAAGCAGCAATGTAATCATTGATGTCGTGAGCCTTTAAGTAAACCTGATGCTTCTGACGATCCCACTTTGGAATCTCGCCACGGAAGGCAGAGTAGGAGCCCTTGACAGTGGTAGAGGTCTCAGAGCTGGAGTCGTAGTACTCACCTGCATAGCCAAGACGAACCTTGTCCATGATTTCGTAGCTGAAGTCACCATTGAAGCCGTGGGCGTCATAGGCTGTGTTTTCCAGTGGCTTGTGATCCTTGAGGTAGAGATCGCCGGCATTGGTGTTAAAAGCACCAAAGGCATACTGGAAACGATCGAGGGTACCGGTTAAGTTTGCGTATTCGGTGTAGCTGTTATTGGCACCAATAAAAGAAGCACCGCCATCAAAGGACAGAGGCTTTTCAGAGGCTTCCTTGGTAATAACGTTAACGATACCACCGATGGCGTCAGAACCGTACAGTACGGAGGCAGGGCCCTTGACTACTTCGATACGATCAATGAAGTAAGGGTTAATCAGCATTGGAGCGCCAGACTTGCTCTTCTGCTCGTCAATACGCTGACCGTCAACCATCAGCAGGGTACGCAGAGCGTTTTCACCACGAATGGTAATACGCTTGGTGCCAGGGGTACCGTCTGAGGTAAGACGCACACCGGTTGCAGAGCGCAGCATCTCAGGTACTGAGTCAGTGGTCAGGTTCTTTAATTCCTTTCCTGAAACAACGGCTACAGATGAATTTGTGTCTAACAGATCCTGAGAGGTACGGGCTGCAGTAACTACTACTGTCTCACCCTTGATGCGGGTCATGCCATCATCAGCATTGGCAGCAGCAAAGGAGGCTGGGGTTAATACGGCAGTCAGAGCAGCAGCCAGCAGGCTCTTATTCAGCTTGGAAGAAGTCATTGGAAACTCGCTTTATTTTTGAGTTTATTAAGGCATCAGATACTGTCTAAGTCTCACGCCCGGTCTGACCTTACAGCTGGCGAACACTGCACTGAACACCAGAGTTTTTCAAAGTCAGTAAAAATACGAAGACAAAAGAGGCTTAGGCCCTTATGAACAGTCCCACAATTTATAAACTGTATTTAATATAGTTCACACACATTAAGCCAGGAAGTTCATTTAGAAAGTGCCTAGTATTGCACTTATTTATCGACATGAGCATATAACTGATCATTTTTTGCAACTGGATAATGCGGTTTTTGTAAAAACAGCATTCCCAGGCCATTTGTTAAGCTGTGAACTTGCTCACAAAATTTAAAATGCCCGTAATTTGGGCAGTCTGACGCCCATAACAGCAGTAAAAAAGGGGAGCCGCACAGGCTCCCCTTTCTCCTGGTACTTAAACGAAAAGTGCCAGACATGTATTAGAAAAACTAATAGTTAATTTTATGATAAACAGGCTGTTTAGCGCTTTTCTTCTTCTACCAGGGCATCAACAAATGGCTCGACCTTGAACTCACGCAGGTCCTCGGCCTTCTCACCTATGCCGACAAAGCGGATTGGGATTTTGAACATGTTGGCCAGATTGAAGATCACACCGCCTTTGGCAGAGCCGTCGAGCTTGGTAAGGGTAAGTCCTGTTACCTTCACAGCTTCAGTAAAGATCTTGGTCTGAGACACGGCATTCTGACCTGTGGCAGCATCAAGTACCAGCATGGTCTCATGAGGAAGCTCAGGATCGATCTTCTGCATGACGCGGACAATCTTGGAAAGCTCATCCATAAGATGGCTCTTGTTCTGGAGACGACCTGCGGTATCGCAGATCAGTACATCCATACCACGGGCCTTGGCAGCATTAACGGCATCAAAGATAACCGAGGCACTGTCAGAACCGGTTGCCTGAGCAATAACAGGCACATTGGCACGCTCACCCCACTCCTTTAACTGCTCAACAGCAGCGGCACGGAAGGTATCACCGGCAGCGAGCATGACCTTGAGGCCCTGGTCCTGATATTTGCGGGCCAGCTTGCCAATGGTAGTGGTCTTACCGGCACCGTTGACGCCAACCATGAGGATGACAAAAGGCGTGCGATCATAAACTACCAGCGGCTTTTCGCACGGATCGAGAATATCGTAAAGAATGTATCTGAGGTTGTTACGCAAGGCACCGGCATCGCGAAGGTCACGAACACGGGACTCATCACGCAGACGCTCGATAACCTCCATGGAGGTCTCAACACCAAGGTCAGCAGTTAACAGCGCAGTTTCCAGGTCATCATAAAGATCATCATCAATCTTGCGACCGAAGATCAGCGAGCTGACACCAAAGGCAAGGTTGTCGCGGGTCTTCTTAAGACGGCTGAAGAAAGACTTGCGCTCTTCCTGGATGGCTTCCTTTTCCTTGCTCTCGTCCTGCTTTTCCTGCTTTTCTCTGGCCTTGCGCTCCTCCTCAGCAGCTGCAGCCTCAGCTGCTGCTGCGGCCTCAGCCTCAGCTGCAGCGGCGGCTTCAGCCTTGGCCTTTAAGGCTCGCTTGCCACGGGCACGCACCGGCGCGGCCTTATCGCCCTTCTGAGCCTCATCCCCATCAA
Source organism: Anaerobiospirillum sp. NML120449 (assembly GCF_023051105.1). Taxonomy (GTDB): domain Bacteria; phylum Pseudomonadota; class Gammaproteobacteria; order Enterobacterales; family Succinivibrionaceae; genus Anaerobiospirillum. The sequence continues at coordinate 77,883 of NZ_JALKIL010000002.1, forward strand.
CTGCCTCAGCAGCATCACCAGCTTCAGACTCAGCCTTAGCCTCAGCATCAGCGGCAGCTTCAGCTTCTTCAGCGGCACGACGCTCAGCCTCAAGACGCTGCTGTTCAGCCTTCTCGGCGGCGATGCGGGCTGCCTCGGCGTCAGCTTCTTCAGCTGCACGGCGCTCGGCTTCGAGGCGCTCCTGCTCAGCTTTTTCAGCTGCAATGCGGGCAGCCTCGGCGGCAGCTTCCTCAGCAGCACGGCGCTCGGCTTCGAGGCGCTCCTGCTCAGCCTTTTCAGCGGCGATGCGGGCTGCCTCGGCGGCAGCTTCTTCAGCGGCACGGCGCTCAGCCTCAAGACGCTCCTGTTCAGCCTTTTCAGCGGCGATACGGGCAGCCTCAGCAGCTGCCTCTTCAGCAGCACGGCGCTCAGCCTCAAGACGCTCCTGTTCAGCCTTTTCAGCGGCGATGCGGGCTGCCTCGGCGGCAGCTTCTTCAGCTGCACGGCGCTCAGCCTCAAGACGCTCCTGTTCAGCCTTTTCAGCGGCGATACGGGCAGCCTCAGCTTCAGCTGCTGCGGCTGCAGCGGCGGCTGCGGCCTGTTCCTGCTCAATATTACTTGCAACAGAGGCTGCCCCGGCGGATGGGGCTGCTGGAGAAGAACCGGCAGTATCAGTCTTCTCTATGGCCTTGGAGCTGTCGCAAGATGGCTCTTTTTTTTCGGCTTGCTCAACCTGATCGGCAATGGAGTCGATATCGCGGGAGTGCAGCTCCCTGTCGGCTCCAACGCTGTCTTCAGCAAAGACAGATTCATTATCCTCAGCAGGGCTGAAACGCTCTTTTGCCTTCTCTTCAGTGGCAATGGAATCAGCTATAGGCTGATCATCCTGATCAATTCCTGCAGATAAGTTTTTCTCTTCAAGCTGGGACTGTGACTCGTCCTGCTTTTTCTTATTTCTGCCGAAAAGTTTTGAAAAAAATCCCATGCTAATTACTTTCCACTTAGATTGCTCTGGCAGCACTGTGCATCAACAGTCTGCAGGGCCCTGAGGCCTGCAGCAGGGCTGCAGCCTGGATTAATCCTGTCCTCAGAGCCGGTAACTGCAGGCAGTCATGCCGCCTGATCGGATGAGGCTGCTCTCCTTTTTTTGACTATCGTCAGATATCAAATCAGGATAAATTAATACAACAAAGGCCTGAAAATGGCCTGAAACAGCGATTATTATAGCGAAATTGCCTGATCTTTACGAAAAATGGCATAAAATCAGACTTTATGGCGATCCACTGCCATCATATGGACATTGGTGTCCTGTAACCCACCTGCAAGATTAAGGACTCAGCATTGGCATACGACAATAAAATCCGCATTATCGGCGGCATCCTGAAAGGACGTAAGCTTGAGGTTATCGACATGGATGGTCTTCGTCCTACCACCTCAAGGGTAAGAGAGACTGTATTTAACTGGCTTCAGGACCGCACTGCCAATGCCAGAGTGCTCGATCTCTTCGCCGGCTCAGCCGCCCTGGGCCTTGAGGCCCTGTCACGCGGAGCCCGCGATCTGGTGCTGGTAGAAAAGGATGCGGACAACGCCGCCGTGCTCAAAAGCCAGATTGACTCTCTGCCTGAGCTTAAGGGCACTACAGTGCAGCTCATCAAAGGCGATGCCCTTGAGTATCTGCGCTCATCTCCCAAGGGTCAGGGCTTTGATCTGATTTTCCTTGATCCGCCTTTTGACAGCGATCTGCTGGAACCTGCTGTGGAGCTCATAATGGAGCGAGAGCTGCTCAATGAAAACGGCATTGTCTACGTTGAAATGGGCTCAGCCCGCAAAAAGAATCTGCTTGGTCTGAGCATGATTCGTGATGACCAGATAGGTCAGTGCCACTTTGGCATTTACGAAAAAAGCTTTTTCTTCTGATACCTCACAGCCCCTCTTACATGCATCCTCCCTGCATGAGTGCTCAATGGTCGGTGCCGTTGCCCGTGCCTGATGAGTCTTGCCGGTGCACGTGCGCAGACTCAGTTACCTGGAATGCGGGCTTAACACTGTCCTGAAATCAATGGCTTATGTTCCGGTTCTGTTCGGGTTGTGATCGACCACTATCGGTTATGAGCCAGACTTTCGCTCGGTGTTGGTTCTACCTCAGCTTGGGGTTTTGACGACCTCCGCTCTGAGTGTGTTCGACTTATCTTTGGGAGTGTTTGACCGCTGTTTGGGAAGTGCTCTGCTTCCGTCTGGTGATTGCTTGACCGCTGTTTGGGAAGAGCTCTGTTTACGTCTGGTGATTGCTCGACCGCTGTTTGGGAAGTGCTCTGTTTACGTCTGGTGATTGTTCGGCGGGCGTTCGGGGTGTGTTCGGGATGTGTTAGGGATTTGGCTGTGATGGGGATGTTCGGATACTGTTCGGAGTCGTAACGGGGTTGGGCTCAGATTAAAGGCGAAAAAAAAGGGATCTTGCGATCCCTTTTTTTGGCTTTGATAAGCCCTGCATGCCCTGAGGCCTTGCAGAGCAGGAACACAGTTATGTGCTCCCCTGTTATCAGCGCCTGCGTGAGCGTGCGAGCTCGACCACTTTGAGCTGGGCCATGGCTTCTGACAGCTTGATGAAGGCCTGAGTGTAGTCCTTATCACCTGCATTGGCACGGGAAATGGCCTCACGTGCATTACGCATTGCTTCCTGGGCCTTGGCCTCGTCAATGTCATCAGCACGCAGAGCAGTATCAGCCAGAACGGTTACGTCCTCAGGCTGAACCTCTAAAATACCACCGGCAAGATAAATCTGATCCTGCTTTCCATCAGCGTCAACCAGGGAAACCATGCCTGACTTGATGGTGGTAATTAAAGGAGTGTGGCCATGGCGGATACCTAACTCACCTTCAGAACCAGTAATGGACATGGCTCTGACGCGGCCGGAATACAAACTGCCAACACCACTGACGACGTTGAGATGGAAAGTAATCTCTTCCATGCGTCAATCCTCCCTTTATAAGCTCTTGGCCTTCTCTACGACTTCCTCGATTGAGCCAACCATGTAGAAAGCCTGCTCAGGTAAGTTGTCGTACTCACCATTGATGATGCCCTTGAAGCCACGGATGGTGTCCTTCAGGGAAACATACTTGCCTGGAGAGCCGGTGAACACTTCAGCTACGCTGAATGGCTGAGACAGGAAACGCTCAATCTTACGGGCACGGGCCACAGTAAGCTTGTCATCCTCAGAGAGCTCGTCCATACCGAGAATGGCGATAATGTCCTTGAGCTCCTTGTAACGCTGCAGAATGGTCTGAACGCCACGGGCAACATCGTAGTGATCCTGACCTACAACGAGAGGATCGAGCTGACGAGAGGTGGAGTCAAGAGGGTCCACAGCAGGATAAATACCCAGAGAGGCAATCTGACGTGATAATACGATGGTTGCGTCAAGGTGAGCGAAGGTGGTTGCAGGGCTTGGATCGGTAAGATCGTCAGCAGGTACGTATACAGCCTGAATGGAAGTAATGGAACCCTTCTTGGTAGAAGCAATACGCTCCTGCAGGGCACCCATTTCCTCAGCCAGAGTTGGCTGATAACCTACGGCTGATGGCATACGGCCCAGCAGAGCGGATACCTCAGTACCGGCCAGGGTGTAACGGTAGATGTTGTCGATGAACAACAGCACGTCCTTACCCTCGTCACGGAACTTCTCAGCAACGGTCAGACCGGTTAAGGCTACACGCAGACGGTTGCCAGGTGGCTCGTTCATCTGGCCGTAAACCATTGATACCTTGTCCAGAACCTTGGACTCTTCCATCTCGTGATAGAAGTCGTTACCCTCACGGGTACGCTCACCTACACCGGTGAACACGGACAGACCGGAGTGGGCCTTGGCGATGTTGTTGATAAGCTCCATCATGTTAACGGTCTTACCTACACCAGCACCACCGAACAGACCTACCTTACCACCCTTGGCGAAAGGACAGATCAGGTCGATAACCTTAATACCGGTTTCGAGAATCTCGGTTGTGGATGACTGCTCGGCATAAGTAGGGGCACCACGGTGAATAACCCAGCGCTCCTGCTCGCCGATTGGGCCGGCCTCGTCTACAGGCTCGCCCAGTACGTTCATAATACGGCCCAGAGTGGCGGCGCCTACTGGAACCTTAATACCGTCACCGGTATTAACAGCTACCAGACCACGGCTTAAACCGTCAGATGAACCCATGGCGATACAACGTACTACACCGCCACCGATTTGCTGCTGCACTTCAAGAGTGATGTCCTGACGCTGTTTGCCGTCACCCTTAATCTCAAGTGCGTCGTAAAGCTCCGGAATTGAGTTCTCAGCAAACTCAACGTCCACAACAGCGCCGATGATCTGCACAATAGTGCCCTTTTCACCAGCACGTTTTCTAGCTTCTGCCATTTTTTATCCTCAAAAAAATTAGACCGCAGAGGCACCGGATACGATGTCGTTAAGCTCCATCGTAATACCTGCCTGACGTGCTTTGTTATATTCAAGCTGCAGATCGCTGACAAGGGCATCGGCGTTATCTGTAGCTGCTTTCATAGCCACCATACGGGCTGCCTGCTCACTGGCAAGGTTCTCAAGCACAGCCTGATAAACCATCTGCTGAATATAACGATCTAAAACTACATGTAAAATGATAGCCGGATCAGGTTCGTAAATGTAATCCCAGTGGTTCTTCTTGATGTTCTCGTCATCTGTCATTGGCAGAGGGAGAAGCTGAACTACCATTGGGAGCTGCACCATGGTGTTCTTAAAGCCGTTGAAGCAGAGATTGATCTTGTCTACTTCACCATTTAAGTACGCCTCGGTCATCACCTTAATAGCACCTACCAGCTTGTCAGGAGAAGGCTCATCGCCAAAGCCGGCATGCTGGGCAATAATGTCCATGCCTGCACGGGCAAAGAAGGCGTTGGCCTTGCTGCCTAACAATACGGTCTTAACGCCCTTTCCGCTGTTAATAGTGCTCTTCATGTCATTGAGAGTCTTACGGAAAAGGTTGATGTTAAGACCACCACACAGGCCACGATCGGTAGAAACGATGATATAACCAACGTTCTTTACCTCACGCTCGACCATGTATGGGTGGCGATATTCAGTGTGACCAGCAGCAATGTGACCGATAATTCGGTTAAGAGCCTGAGAGTATGGACGTGAGGAGCTCATTTTCTCCTGGGCACGTCTCATCTTTGATGCGGCTACCATTTGCATAGCACTGGTGATCTTCTGAGTGCTTTTAACACTGGCGATCTTAGTGCGTATTTCTTTTGCGCCGGCCATATTAGGGCTCCTACCAGGTTTGTGATGACTTGAACTCAGTGATTAAATCGTTGAGAGTCTTGACGATCTCATCGTTGTAATCAGGGTTGGCCTCAAGGCCACTTAAGAAGTCACCATACTTCTGGCGGGCAAACTCTAACAGGGCAGATTCAAATGACAGAATCTTGGAAAGCTCAACATCCTCAAGGAAGCCACGCTCAGCTGCGAAAATAATCAGACCCTGCTCAGCAACAGTTAATGGAGAGAACTGCTTCTGCTTCATGAGTTCGGTTACTTTCTGACCGTGGTCGAGCTGCTTGCGGGTTGCATCATCAAGGTCAGAGGAGAACTGGGCGAATGCTGCCAGTTCGCGGTACTGAGCCAGAGCGGTACGAATACCACCAGAGAGCTTCTTGATGAGCTTGGTCTGAGCTGCACCACCTACACGGGATACGGAAATACCTGGATCAACAGCTGGGCGTACGCCAGAGTTGAACAGTGAGGAGGTAAGGAAGATCTGACCGTCGGTAATGGAAATTACGTTGGTAGGAATGAACGCAGACACGTCACCGGCCTGAGTTTCAATAATTGGCAGTGCGGTTAAGGAACCGGTTCTGCCCTTGACCTTACCACCTGACAGAGCCTCCAGGTACTCGGCGTTAACACGGGAGGCACGCTCGAGTAAGCGGGAGTGCAGGTAGAATACGTCACCTGGGAAAGCCTCACGGCCTGGTGGACGACGTAACAGCAGAGAAATCTGACGATAGGCAACAGCGTGCTTGGACAGATCGTCATAGATGATCAGAGCGTCTTCGCCCTGGTCCATGAAGAACTCACCCATGGCACAGCCGGCATATGGGGCGATGTACTGTAAGGCGGCAGTATCTGAAGCAGAAGCGGCAACGATGATGGTGTTGTCCAGAGCACCGTGCTCTTCGAGCTTTCTTACTACGCCGGCAATGGTAGAAGCCTTCTGACCAATTGCAACATAAATACAGCGAACGCCGTAGTTCTTCTGGTTAATGATGGTGTCGATAGCCAGAGCAGTCTTACCTACCTGACGGTCACCAATGATAAGCTCACGCTGACCACGACCGATAGGGATCATGGCGTCAACGGCCTTATAACCAGTCTGAATTGGCTGAGATACGCCCTGACGTGCAATAACGCCTGGAGCGATCTTTTCTACTGGGTAGAAAGCGGTCTTCTCAATAGGACCCTTGCCGTCGATAGGCTCACCCAGAGTGTTTACAACGCGGCCCAGCAGTGCGTTGCCAACTGGTACTTCAAGAATACGGCCGGTGCTGCGGACCTTCATACCCTCAGATAAGTGAGTGTATGGGCCCATCACGATGGCACCAACAGAGTCACGCTCAAGGTTTAAAGCCAGACCGAACAGACCTTCGCCGAAGTCCAGCATTTCACCCTGCATAACGTTGGAAAGGCCGTGAATACGTACGATACCATCGTTTACGGAGACGATGGTGCCTTCATCACGTGCCTCTGTGACAACCTTAAATTGCTCGATGCGCTTTTTGATGAGATCGGCAATTTCAGTTGAATTTAATTGCATTTACATTTCCCCTGCTTTACTTGAGGGTTGAAGACAATCTACTCAGGTTAGTCTTGACGCTGCCGTCAATGACTTCATCTCCGATACGGATGATGACACCGCCCATGATGGAAGGATCGATGGTACGGGTGAGATTTACCTTGACCTTGTACCTGGCCTCCAGCTTGGCAACGATAGCTTGTTCATCTTCCTTTGCCAGAGGACGGGCAGTCACGATCTCAACGACGCGGACTTGCATGAAGTCGTCGCGTAACCTGATAAATTCCTGACAGATTTCAGGGAGAACCTCAAAACGATTGTTCTCACCAATTACATAGACGAAGTTCTGTGCTTTCTCGTCAAGAAGATCACCTAAAAGCTCAATCAGAAGCTTTGCCGCAGCCTCATGAGTACTGGCCTCAGAGATCATGTAGGCAAACTGCTCATGAGACATGGCGCAGGAAAGAGCCTCAAGGGCCTTTGACCAGCTGTCAAAGGTCTTGTCCTGTCGGGCAATTTCAAAAGCTGCCTGAGCATAAGGTCTTGCGATAGTTAGGTTCTCAGCCAATGCTTTCACCTCACTTTACAAGGAATCAACAATCTTCTTGACCATTTGATGATCAGAGCTTGCATCCATTTTCTTATCAAGAATTTTCTCCGCACCAGCAACGGCCAGGGCGATAACTTCAGCACGTAATTCCTCACGGGCCTTGTTAGTCTCTGACTCGATCACAGCCTTTGCAGACTCGATGATGCGGTTCTTCTCGTTAGTAGCTTCTTCAGTAGCACGGTCCAGAATCATTGAGCGCTGCATGTTTGCCTCATCAATGATCTTCTGAGCTTCTTCCTTAGCCTTGTGTAAGGTGTCAGCTGCATTAGACTTTGCTATCTCAAGGTTTCTTTTAGCCTTTTCGGCATTGGCAAGACCATCGGCAATTTCTTTCTGCCTTTTTTCAAGGGCGCTCATTAATGGTGGCCATACATATTTCATGCATAAGACCACAAAAATGAAGAATGCAACGGCTTGACCTAAAAAAGTAGCATTAATTTCCAAGGTTCAGCTCCTTGCTAAAACAGTGTTTAGCTTAAGCAGCGAACAGGAGGTACATGCCAAGACCTACACCGATCATAGGAATAGCGTCAACAAGACCCATCACAATGAAGAACTGAGTACGGAGTAATGGAAGTAAATCTGGCTGACGGGCAGAACCCTCTAAGAACTTACCACCTAAGATACCGATACCGATAGCAGCACCAATAGCAGCTAAGCCCATCATAATGCCGGCAGCAAGGATGTTGAGATCCATTTAAATTCTCCTTTTAGAGTACAAATTTTGTGACTGGAGCATATCCCCGGAAAGCCCTCCTGTGCCAGACGAGACGAAAACGGCGGCAGGCTGGCCGGTAACACCGGGTCAGTCATCCATTCCCCTTGAAAATGCATATAAAGTCGGGAAACTTCAGCACTGATGCTTCATGTTGAATAAGTTAGTTATGGTTTTCACCAGAAGGCAGCGGTAAACGTCTGTTCACATCTGCCTGCTAGTCTTCTTCACTGGCCATTGACAGGTAAACGATGGTCAATACCATGAAGATGAAAGCCTGTAAGGTAACAATCAGGATGTGGAATAATGCCCAAGGCACATTCAGTACCCACTGTACCCACCACACCGGAATCAGCGCGATCAGGATGAAGATCATTTCACCTGCGTACATGTTTCCGAAGAGTCGCAGACCGAGGGAAACAGGCTTGGCAAGTAAGGAAACGCCTTCAAGGATCAGGTTGATCGGGGCGAAAGCCCAGTGATGGAACGGATGCAGGGTATAGGTCTTGATGAAACCCTTGACGCCAATGTTGGTGAAAGAGAAGTAGAAAATCAGGAAGAAAACACCAGTGGCCATGGAAAGGGTGATGTTTACGTCAGCTGATGGAACTACTCTGAAGTATGGAACACCAATATAGCTTGCAAATCCAGGCAGGAGGTCGATAGGGAGCAGATCCATCAGGTTCATGAGGAATACCCACATGAAAACTGTCAGAGACAGAGGGGCAATGATGTCGCTCTTTCTCTTGAAGATGGAGGCTACGGATCCCTGTACGAACTCAAAAATCATTTCCACAAAGCACTGAAGCTTGGTAGGCACGCCGGAGCGTGTCTGCTTGGCACCATAGCGGAACAGGCCGATGAAAATCAGACCCAGAACGATGGTGACCAGGAAAGAGTCAAGATTCAGGTGTGCGAAATTGAATAATGAGGCCTCATGCTCGGCAGGAGCGTGATAAGCGATACAGGTGCCCTGTGCCAGATCAGTGAACTTGCACTGCTCGTAACCGGTGATGGCCAGACAGTCAGCCTGACTTCCGGATGCAGCAAGACAGTTCTGATAGGCTGCAGGCTCCTTTGGAATAACGCTGTTTACGATATTGCCGTTTGTGAGATCAACTTGCAGGAATGAAAGGTGGTGTCCAATATACTCTTGAGATGGTGAAGTCTCAGACATAAGATTCTTTAGCTTCCAAGATGAACACGCAAAGAACACATTCACAACAGTACTGCCGCCGGGGCTTCAGGACCGTCAGGTCTGTATTCTTCAATTATTTGATATAAAAGTTGCGCTGACTGATGCCCACCTTGTGGATTATGTCCAGGTCATGGACCGTCTCCGCAGGAGAGCTTTCATTCAGATAAAGTGACGCGTACCAGGTGCTCTTCAGACAATTACCAAAGTTAAAGCTCAGGGCTCTTACTCCAGTATTGGAAAAGACAGCAGCTTTTCATCCTCACAGCCTCATTCTCATGGTTCTTAAGACCTCAAAACCGCATCAATACGTAACTCACTTCAACAGTTCCCTTACATCATGGCTTTATTCACCAGGACCTGGTGCAGTCTCTGCCGTCCCTGTCCTTAATACAGGTTCCCGCATTTAAGCTCTCAACTCTGCATCTGACAGCCCGGTCATGACCTTATGACAAATGTGCGCATTCTGACTGTTCCCGCACTTAAGCTCTCAACAGTCTGATACCGCAATGTCAGTCCGGTGTTTTTCGTCTGATGTAAAAGGCCCCGCTTCCATGCACTAAGTAAGGTACCGGCAAGGGGGTTATAAGGAGAAAAGGCGCGATCTTAAAACAACTTTAATCGACCAAAGAGGACTCAAAGGTTTGCCAACCTTGAATAATTACCGTCTGCCACAGCCCAGGATGCGAAAGACAACTCCCGCCCCCGTACCTGTTAAGCAGCTCAGATAACCACCTGACAGTATGGCTTTATCTGATCGCCTGACATACTTTCACAGCTTCTGTGTCAACAGAAAAAGTGCACCACAACAAACCGGACGCCCTTTCGACAGAAAGTACCATTCGGTTCTGCATCACTGTATTTTCTGTAGAGCAAAGTGAGATGAAATATGCCAGATCTTACTGTCATGTCACCCCGGACATGGCAGTTTCAGCTGCGCTGCGCGACAGGATTTTCCCGTAAAAGGACAGTCCTGTCAGGCCCGAATATTTTACCTGTTTCCAGGAGAAAAAAGGGCCGTTTACGCCTGCACTACCGGCCTTAAAGGACAGGAAATGCTTATAAAATTGAACCTCGTCAAAAATTTAAGCATTACCTTATGTTTGTTTGCTCAAAATTAGCTGTCCGCCTGAGCCTTTGATCAGGAAGGGATAACCAGATGAGCAACCAAACTCCAGTTTGATCTCCATATATGGAGGATCATTTTCCGGCTGGCAGAACGTGCAGTCTGCTACTTTGAAAACTGCGTTATGTAAGGCACTTGATTAAAGGCTAATCAGTGCCGGGGCACATGCTCAAAAGACAGCTGTAGACCTTTATGATCACCTTAATATACCCTCAAAGTAGAAAATTTAGCAATTTCATACGTCACATTGCGTGATCATAAAAGTGCAATAAATTATCATCATAGATACACTCAAATCGCTCCATCAAAGAAAAACTGTGCACGTCATCACATCTCCATCCTGATACATATCCCCCAAAAGTGTTGCCCACCTCATAAAATTTGCTGTCAGATCTGTCCAAAAGTACCAGAGCGAAAAATAAAACTACACTATATTGACCTTTTTACCCCATCTCCAAAAAAGTTCATCATGCGGTTTCGTGCTCACATAATTTGCACTCTTACTGCGCATTATGGCCCGCCAGACTAACAACCGACTGCCCCTCAGCCAGTCACTCCGGCAAGGCACCAGCCCCTGGCGCTGTACTGGATTAGCCATGCTCTCTCCAGCTGCCAGATGGCAGCATGCCAGAGCGTATTAGCGCTGATACGATTGCGAATTTTTATTAACTTTACCGCCACCATGCTCACAGCTCCTGTCTTTTCTGCATCAGGCAAAAGACCACAGGAATAATGCCAGAAGACCATAGAAATAAGGCTCAACAGCCATCAGCCCGCACGCCCCAATCAGCCCCCAATCAGCCCCCAATCAGCCACCAGCGCCCCACACCAGACTGACAGGTCACGCTGGCGTGGTGATTTGACGGCACAGGGCAAGACCAGGAGGAGCCGGCATCCAGCGCCGCCCCAGGCTGGCTGCGCACCAGCTGTTCGTGTGCAGGCAGCACTGCTATTACCCGACCGACAAAACAAAAGAGCCCGACCGTGCTACCTGGGGCATCAGCAGGTAACAGGTCGGGCCCTCTTATCTGGTCCATGGATAAAGGCAGGTGCTGCTCTGCGCTGTGCTTAGCTGCGTACTCCCAGAGACAGAGAGGTCCTCAGGATCTGAACAAACATCACTACGACAAAAGAGGCCATGATCACCAGGGCATTGAGGTCAGTGAACTTGAAGGCGGCCACCAGAATGATGACCATGATGGAGTACTTGAGGATCTCTGCCTTGATGAGGTCATACATGGTCATGCCTGCATGCTGGCCGTGACTGCGGTCTGGGGAGCGGGCAATGGCATTGTAGACAGCTATCGGGACAATCACACCGGCACATCCACAAAGAGATGAGAGCATGAACCATATGGCAGCGCCCATGGCCCCCATGTCAGCAAAGGGACCGGCAAGCTCAGCAAGACGGGAGAGCACCTCAGGGCTGTCAGGAGCCATCTCCTTGAGAGCTGATGAGGCCTTGGCAAAGCCAGCGAAGGCTGAGCCAAAAATACAGAAGATACTGACCTGAATCATAAAGATGATGCTGCTTAGTCCTGGCTGCCTGCGGCTTAGCTCAAGCGCCTCCTCATAGGAGATCTTGCGGGCTGGAACACCATAATCATCATTATCCACATCATCCCAGCCGCTGCCCTTGCCGGCGCCAGCAGCACGCCCACTGGCTTGCCCAGAGCTGGCCTGCGGAGCAGCGTCCTGCGGGGCACTTGCCTGCCGTGAGCAGGCCTGAGCGGCACCGGCTGCAGTGGCGGCGTCTGCCCTGGTGAGTTCTGGCGCCTGCTGGGCACTGCTGTCAGGTGTATATGTCTGGGAGTTATCTTGCTGTTGCATGGTTATTTGCTTGATTGAAGATGATCCATCCCGGTGTGGGCAGTGCCTGGTGGCCGGGCTGTGAAAATGCACAGGCCCTGCCCTGTTGAGCCATTACGCTCAATAAGGCAGGGCCTGAAAAGATGTCAGGGATTATCAGTCGTTATGAGGCTGCAGACCCAGCATGGTAAGGAGGGCAAAAAGCTCATGCTCGTCCTCGTAGCTTAAGGTGAGCTTGCCCTTGCCGCCGCGACCGGTCTTGAACTTGGCGCGCGGACCGCGCATTCGCATGTTCAGAGTCTTTTCCAGAGCCTGGAAGTTCAGGTCCTTGAGCGCCTCGCCTTCACTGGGGGAGCTTTTGGCCTCCTCAGCCTGACGGGCAGCAATCTTCTTGGCAAACTCCTTTACAAAGCTTTCGGTGGCACGCACTGACAGACCGCGTTCAATTACCACCTGACAGGCCTCACTTTGAGCAGTTCCGCTTAATGACAGCAGCACCTTGGCATGTCCAAGGTCAATCTGACCTGCACGCAGGGCCGCCATAGCCTCATCTTCAAGTTTGAGCACACGCAGATAGTTGGCCACGGCAGAGCGTGACTTGCAGACGCTGCGAGCTACCTCTTCCTGGGTCATGCCGCATTCCTGCATCATCTGATCAAAGGCAATTGCCAGTTCAACAGGGTTGAGGTTTTCACGCTGAATGTTTTCGATAAGGGCTATGGCATAGGCCTTTTCATCTACAACATCACGCACCAGACATGGAATTGCATCCATACCCAGCATACGTGCAGCACGATAACGACGCTCACCACAGATAATCTCAAAGAAACCGCTGTCGGTACGCTGAACAATCAGAGGCTCAAGCAGACCGTGCTCCTTGATGGAGGTAGCAAGCTCAATAATAGCCTCATCATCAAAGCTGTGACGTGGCTGGTAGGCTGATGGCTTGAGCAGCTCAAGCTTGACGTTAAGTACCAGATGATTATCCGATGCCTCAGATCCGGCAGCATTCACTGCTGCCATGGCGCTGCTGCCAAAGCCGGCACGGGAGCTGGCAATGGTGGACAGCTCACTGCCATCTCGCAATTCCTGAGCGCTGACAGCCTCACGGGCAAGGGAGGACACAGCAGAAGTCTTTTCACTGTGAGCCTTCTCACTGACCACAGCAGCAGTCACTGCAGCTGAACTTTCAGCACTGTCAGGCAGCTCAGCATCAGTCTCATGGTCAGCGCCTTGATGCACATCAGTCTGTGCAGGGACCTGCTGTGCAGCCATGGTTTTCTCTTGAGCTACGCCCTTTGCTGCGGATGCCTTGCCGGCAGCATCTGTCTTTCCTGCTGCAGTTGTCCTGCCTGCAGCAGCTTTCTTTTTGGATCCGGACTTTGAAGTCCCGGCCTGAACAGCAGCCGGGGCCACAGCCTCGGCTGCAGCGTCAGCTACTGCGGCTGCTTTGGTGCTGCTTCTGGATGCAGGCTTTGCGTCTGCATCCACGGCGCCGGCAGCAGCCTTGCCAGCTGACTTTGCACCTGCAGAGGCTGCGCTCTTGCCGCCTGCCTTTACAGAGTTACTGGCAGTTGCCTTTTCAGCAGTCTTATCAGAGGATTTGGCTGCAGATTTGACCGGAGCTTTGGCTGTAGCTTTGGCCGGAGTGTTGGCCTTTGATTTTGCCTGGGACCTGCTCTGAGACTTTGTCTGTTCTCCGGACTTTGCCTGTTCCTGATCCGCGCCTTTGTCAGCATCAGCTCGTCCTGCCAGGGAACGGCTGAGCAGATCATTTACATATGACTCAGCTGCAGACTTGCCACTGCGTGACTTCTTCTCGCTGCTGTCACTGATTAAAGTGCCTAAACTTCTGCCTAAGCCAGCCATGATTTTGCTCCCTGATTCTGTCCTGAACCACCACGGGTCACGTGCACAGCTGCAGCTGTCAGCAGGCACAGTAATACCGCTAATGATAAAGGAACAGAGCTGAAAAGAGTGATTAATGAAAAGGGGATGGGATCTGTACAGTGCCGCCCGTCATTCATGGGGACATTACCTGTTATCTCACGCCATTGCTGTCACAGCTTTATGGCACATCAGTTACAGGATTGCAGCTGCTGCATCTGCAGGAGCGCCGCTGGTGACGGGACAGGCCATCCTGGGCCTCAGATCAGCCCGCGCATGTGATTTCAGGCGGGCAGGTCAGAAAGGAAAGTCTGACCGTGAATACTGTTAATACTGTCTTAAGAGCTTGAGGCCAGCAGTTCCTTTTCCAGGATCTCTGCTGCCAGAGCTACATATGCCTTGGCACCGGCACAGCTGCGGTCATAGAACACAGCAGGTTTGCCATAGCTTGGGGCCTCAGCAAGGCGTACATTACGCGGAATAATAGTACGGTAAACGAGGTCGCCAAAGCTGTTCTGCAGATCGTTGGACACGTCCTGAGACAGGCGGTTGCGGTTATCGTACATGGTTCTGAGAATGCCTTCGATTCTGATATGAGGATTGACCTCACGGCCGAGCTTGTCCACGGTATCAATCAGCAGAGTCAGACCTTCAAGGGCAAAGTACTCACACTGGATAGGAACCATGATGCTGTTGGCTGCACACATGGCATTGATGGACAGGTAGTTAAGGGATGGCGGACAGTCAATAAAGACGTAATCATAATTGTCCTTGATAGGCTCAAGGGCATTTTTGAGTCTTACCTCACGGGACATGGAGTCACGAAGTTTGAACTCGGCTGCAACCAGCTCATCATCAGCAGGAATCAGGTGATAGGCGCCGTTGGTTTCGGTGACAAGGGCGCTCATGGCGTCAGCACCGTCAATGAGTACATGGCGCACAGAGCACTCTACTCTGTACTTGTTAATACCCGATCCCATGGTGGCATTACCCTGTGGGTCGGCATCAATGACTAAAACCTTCTTATCCATCAGTGCCAGAGAGGCAGCAAGGTTGATGCAGGTGGTAGTTTTACCCACACCACCTTTTTGATTAGAGATTGCGATGATTTTAGCCATAACATTTCCTATCCGTTGACGGCTCTGATTACTGTCAGTACTGATAACGGCAGATCCTGTCTCTGCCTGATGGGCAGATGAACCTGTGCCCGGTCAGATAAATGCCTGCGACTGCAGGCTGTGCCGGTGGCACTGCTGCAGGCGCATCCTGAATCAGCAGCAGCTTCTGTATGCAGCTGACGGAGCTTTAAGAGCAGGCCCCATGTCCCCCTGGCCTTGATGAGCAAGATCCGATCCTCAAGTGCAAACCTCAGGGATATGACCTGCTTTGTTATCTGTCTTTCCAGCCTGCAAAGCTGACATCATTTCAGTGAGCAATGCTACAGGGGATTATCCGGTCAGGCAGAGGAAGAAGTCCGATCAGGCGTGACTTAGAACTACCGCCTGACGGCGGGCGTCAAGCTCAGGAACTTTGAGTTCTTCGATCCTTTCTATTTTAACAGTTTCAGGAACATCCTGAATTTCACTGTCTTCGAGGTTGGCTTTCATGGCTACCATACGGCCTGACCTGTCCAGCAGGGGCAGACACCATGAAATCATACGCTCCAGAGGAGCAAAGGCACGGCTGACGATAACGTCAAAAGGCTCATGCTCAATCTCTTCACAGCGCTTGTTGATAAGCTCGACATTGGCAAGCTTAAGCCTTGTGACCACCTGACGGACAAAGGAAAGCTTCTTGCCCACTGAATCGATGAGAGTAAAGTTCAGATCAGGATTCATAATGGCCAGCACCAGTCCTGGGAAGCCTGCACCTGTACCAACATCGGCTACGCTCTTCACGCCCTCAACTGATCTGACTACAGGACAGACTGCGGCGCTGTCGAGAATATGCAGAATGGCCATCTGATCCACATCCTTGATGGCAGTGAGATTGAGAGCGGCGTTCCAGGTATTGAGCATTTCCAGAAGAATGGTCAGCTGCTCAATCTGAGCCTCACTGATCTCAAGTGAGGTCTGAGCAAAAAGTCCGGTCAGACGCTCCCTGCACTGATCAAAGGAAAAAGGGGCAGCTTTCTTGGCCATAGAAAATCCTGATGATGAACTCAAAATCAAAAAAATGTCGAACCACCTGGTCAGGGATAATGGTCCCTAACAGGGGTCCTGGATATCAGATCTGACTGAGGCCTCAGGCCCATATGTCCTGGGAGAAAAATACCTGGCAGTAAAAACTGACGCTCAGCTGCATTAAGAACATTAAGAGCATCAAAAATGCCAGTGCCCTGTACCAATAAGCAGACCTGCAGAGCATTGTCATCACTGCTCAGGCTCTAAACTGCTAATTACAGGGGCAATATCAGAGCTGATTCCAAACCCCTGATCATAACAGCCACAGTGATATTTTCCTAGGAAAACAGCCAACCCTACACCCACCTGACGCGCCAGGCTGCGTCAAAGCCCACCATGCTGCACTCACAGCCCACATTGCTGCAGCCAGCGCACTTCCGCAGCAAAAGCTCTCCTGCCAGCAGTTAGCCACGCTCCCCCTAATATCGCCCCTGGTGCATGCCATAAGACAGGCAGGTCCTCCTAAGCACGGCCATACCTGCTTGCAGGCAATGACTGGCAATGGCAGGCAATACCACGCACCTGACCATCAAACTGCCGCCCGTGTCAGCCCATGGCTGACTCAATCCCTGATACCGACTCTCCCCAAAAACCCAAGTGCCTGCTCATGATGTTTATGCTGTCAGCAGATCGGAACGTGTCAGTACGTCTATATATTGTTGATGCCGGCTGACAGCCTGACAGCCTGACACTGGTATTGCAGTGACTCGCTGGCGAACCTGAAGCCGCATTGAGCGCTGCTGCTTTTGATGCAGCAGAATGATCTGTTGCGATTCGGGGCAGATAACAATAAGGGATGTCAGGGGCTGTCCCTGAGGCCATGTCCCGGCTTTTATATGTTGTTATAGCTCAGGACAGAGGGCGAGCGCTGCGTATCCTGCAGCCAGGCGTATGACTTATTGGATCTTGCAGGCTGTGATGCCACTGGAAAGATGCAGCTGGGGAACACGCAGTATGGGTAAGCCGCATTTGAATTTGCAGCCAGGGATGCTCCCTGAAAGATGCCGCCGGGGAACACGCAGTACGGGGAAGCCGCATTTGGATTTGCAGCCAGGGATGCTCCTGGAAAGAGTCCGCTTGGAAACACGCAGTACGGGTAAGCCGCATTTGGATTTGCAGCCAGGGATGCTCCTGGTAACACGCTGCACTGGTATGTCACCGGGGGACAGGCAGACTGGACATGAGCAGGGCGGTTAATGGGGCCGATTTCGGTGTGATTTGCACGAAGCGGAAATTTTATTGGGCGCAAATGGCGTAGTGACGGGGTTTTAGAGGGGTGTTGAGCTTGGATCCATGTTAGCGGAAAGTGATCCGGATCATGCCGGACAGGATGTTCTTATGGACATAATTACTTCCATACAAGTGTATGAGCGGGCGCTGATATATTGCGCCTTTTTCGAGGAGAGCGGTCATCTTTTGCGCTCCGTGATGCTCTGCTTATGGTTTTGACACAAAGTTTTTCTTTAACAACATGAGGCCCGGGCATTCTAAAAGCCGTGAGCACACTCCCTGGTTGTTTAACAAAATGGTACTTTTCGGTGGAATTTGCCCATTTTGAGAAGATCTGTGCAGAGCAGGCTGTGTATACATGTCCATGAATTTTTCGCTGTATGAATCCGGGAGGGTCAACAGTGACATGAGGCACTGCTGTTTGTTGGCCAAAACGTCATATTTATGCCGAAAATGCGCCTGTTTGCGGGGAGGTGACGGGGCCTGTTGAGCAGCTGTACAGGCCATGAGCAGACGGGTTCTGACTACTCCTCAAAAAGTACCGGTTTACACCCCTAAAGTGCCAGTGATGGTACCTTTTATCTGAAAAATTGCACTTTTGGATCTTATGGCACTGATATTCAATTAAGATTTTTTTATCAACTTGACGGACAAAAGTTTTTGCCATGTGTAAAAGTTTTTACCTCAAGCCTGGATCCAGGCTGGGGGTGTCAGGTACGTCGATGGCGCTGCCACGTGCTTTGTGGCTTTGTTAAGCTTGTTTAATATTCACATCTTTTTATCGGTTATCTGCAAAACATTATCGAAAAAATCACTAAAAAAATGCTGCCTGGAAATTGGATTTTGTGGGGCTTATGTCACATATCCGGGCGTACAGGATCGGTAAATTAATTTAAAACAATCAATTTTCTTAACATGAGGTCTTGAACCAGATGTCTCCAAATGTATTTGCCATTGCATTGAACCACCAGAGCCAGATGGATCATTGGCATGATGCTTTTCTTGAGCCTCCATACAAGGAGCTGCCTAAGAAGGCCGTATGGTTTATCAAGCCACGCAATACCCACAACGTAAATAACGGAGAGATTGTTCTCGATCCTGCAGAGCAGTACTACTCCGGCGGCACCTTTGCCATCGTCATTGGCAAGAAAGCTTCCAGAATCAAGGCAGAGGACGCCTGCGAATATATCGAAGGCTTCGCGCTTGCCAACGAAATTTCCCTTGCAGAAGAGTCTTTCTACCGTCCTGCCATCAAGGCCAAGTGCCAGGACAACTCCTGCCCTGTAGGTTCAGTTGCCAAAGTCTGCGTTGCCAGCATCGACATTGAAACCTGGATCAATGGCGAGAAGGTTGACTGCTACAACACCAGCGGTTTTATCCGCAATGCAGGACAGATTCTCGAGGCCCTTACCGACTTTGCCACCCTTGAGGTGGGCGACATGGTGCTCATGGGCACCCCTCAGAAGCGCGTTGCTATCAAGAGCGGCGACAAAGTTGAAATCAAGGCTCAGGGTTTTGAAACTCTGGTCACCTTTGCAAAGTAAGGAGCAGTCATGAGAAAGGCTAAGGTTTTATATAAGGGTTCCGTATACCAGGGCTACATCGATGACAGCGAAGTGCTCACCGATGACAGGAGCCAGGAAAAGATCGATCTCAAAAGCGATGAGGTCAAATTCCTGCCTCCATGTCAGGGCACCATGTTCGCTCTTGGTCTGAACTACGCTGACCATGCTGCTGAGCTCGATTTCAAGCCACCTGAGGAGCCATTAATCTTCTTAAAGGGCAACAACACCCTTACCGGACACAAGGGCGTTACCGTACGTCCTGACAATGTTGATTACATGCACTACGAGTGCGAACTGGTTGTGGTCATTGGAAAGAAGTGCCGTAACGTCTCTGAAGCTGAGGCCATGGATTATGTAGGCGGTTACACAGTATGTAACGACTACGCTATCCGTGACTACCTGGAGAATTACTACCGCCCTAACCTGCGTGTGAAGTGCCGTGATACCTGCACCCCTACAGGTCCATGGATTGTCGATCGTGACGATGTTGCCGATCCGCACAACCTCACTGTCCGCACCTACGTAAACGGTGAGCTGCGTCAGGAAGGAACCACAAAGGACATCATTTTCTCCATTCCTTTCCTTATCTCCTACCTGTCAGCCTTCATGACCTTAAACGAGGGTGACATGATTGCCACCGGCACACCAAAGGGCCTGTCAGACGTCAAGCATGGCGACTTTGTTGAAGTAGAGGTCGAAGGCGTAGGCCGCCTTGCCAACACCATAATTACCCAGAAGCAATATGAGGAGACCTTTCAATAATGATGAAAGTAAATCACTGGATTAACGGACAGAACGTAACCTCCGACGAGTACTTTGATGACATCAATCCGGCTACCGGTGAGGTTATTGCCGAGGTTGCCTCCGGCGGTGCCAGAGAAGTTGATGCTGCCGTAGCTGCTGCCAGGGAAGCTTTCCCAAAGTGGGCCGCCACCCCAATGAAAGAGCGTGCCCGCCTGATGCGCAAGCTCGGTGAGCTCATTGACCAGAACGTCGACAAAATTGCTGAACTGGAGACCATGGACACCGGTCTGCCAATTCACCAGACCCGTAATGTCTTAATTCCACGTGCCTCCCACAACTTCGAGTTCTTTGCCGAAGTCTGTCAGCAGATGAACGGCCGTACCTATCCTGTGGACAACAAGATGATGAACTACACCCTGCTTCAGCCAGTTGGTGTATGTGCCCTTGTTTCCCCATGGAACGTACCTTTCATGACCGGCACCTGGAAGACCGCTCCATGTCTTGCTCTGGGTAACACTGCTGTTCTCAAAATGTCCGAGCTCTCTCCTCTGACTGCTGATTTCCTGGGTCAGCTGGTAAATGAAGCCGGCATTCCAAAGGGTGTATTCAATATCGTTCAGGGCTACGGCGCCACTGCCGGTGACGCTCTGGTACGTCACAAGGATGTCCGCGCTGTTTCCTTCACCGGCGGCACCAAAACCGGCCGCGCCATCATGCAGAACGCCGGCATCAAGAAGTACTCCATGGAGCTGGGCGGCAAGTCTCCTGTGCTCATTTTCGAGGATGCTGACATTGAGCGCGCCATGGACGCAGCCCTGTTCACCATCTTCTCCATCAATGGTGAGCGCTGCACCGCAGGTTCGCGTATCTTTATTCAGAAGAGCATCTACGCTGACTTCGTCCAGAAGTTTGCCGAACGCGCCAGGCGTCTTATCGTAGGCGACCCTGCCGACTTCAACACCCAGGTAGGCTGCATGATCTCCAGGCAGCACTACGACAAGGTAACCGGCTACATCAAGATCGGTATGGAAGAGGGTGCAACTCTGCTCGCCGGTGGTCTGGAGCGTCCTGATGTTCCAGAGCATCTGAAGAATGGCAACTTCATCCGCCCTACTGTCTTTGCCGATGTTAACAACAACATGCGCATTGCTCAGGAAGAAATCTTTGGCCCTGTAGTCTGCCTCATCCCATTTGAGGACGAGGAAGAGGGTCTGCGCCTTGCCAACGACGTCGAATACGGTCTGGCCTCCTATGTATGGACTCAGGATATTTCCAAGATTCTGCGTATCTCCTCAAAGATCGAAGCCGGCATGGTATTCGTCAATACTCAGAATGTTCGCGACCTGCGTCAGCCATTCGGTGGCATCAAAGCCTCCGGTGTTGGCCGCGAGGGAGGTGAGTACAGCTTTGAGGTATTTGCCGAAGTTAAGAACGTATGTATCTCCTTTGGCGATCACCCTATCCCACGCTGGGGTGTATAAGAGTTTTCAGGCTCATACAAAAAGAGGATTTGATCTATGGGCAAACTTGCTTACGCAGTTAAAGCTACACACGTACCATCACTTTACTTATCAGAGCTCCCAGGCAAGCACCACGGCTGCCGCCAGGCTGCCATCGATGCTCTGCAGGAGATGGGCCGCCGCATGAAGGAAAAAGGCGTCGATACTGTAATCGTGTTCGACACCCACTGGCTGGTTAACTCCGCCTACCACATCAACTGTGGTGCACACTTCAAGGGCACCTATACCTCCAACGAGCTGCCTCACTTCATTCACGATATGGAGTTTGAGCACACCGGAAACCCTGAGCTTGGCATGATGATCGCTGAAGAGGCAAAGAAACTGGGCGTGCGAGCCATGGGCCACAAGATTGACTCTCTTGAGCTCGAGTACGCCACCCTGGTTCCAATGCGCTACATGAAAATGGGCGGTTACGAGTTCAAGGTAGTTTCCATTGCTGCTTTCCTGACCTCCCATGAGCATGCTGACTCCAGAAAGATCGGTGAGGCCATCATCAGCGCCATTGAGAAGTATGACGGTACTGTGGGTGTTATTGCCTCAGGATCCCTGTCTCACTACTTCATTCCTGATCACCGTGCCGAAGAGGGCATGGATGCATTCACCAACGAGTTCAACAGGCATGTTGACGAGAAGGTGGTCGAGATGTGGAAAGAAGGCCGCTTTAAGGAGTTCTGCGCAATGATTCCTGAGTATGCAGTTCACTGCCAGGGTGAAGGTGCTATGCACGACACAGTAATGCTGCTGGGCATGCTTGGCTGGGACAGATACTCAGAGAAGGTGGAGATTTTATGCGATCTCTTCCCAAGCTCCGGCACCGGCCAGATTGTGGCCGAGTTCCCAATCCCTGAATACCTCAGGGATCGAGTAGGTTAACAGAGGACTTTATGCCGCACTTTATCGCTGAATGTACAGATAACATCAAAGAGGAAGCCCGTCTTCCTGAGCTCTTTGCCAAGGTCAACAAGGCAATGGCTGACACAGGTGTCTTTCCTTTAGGAGGTATCCGCTCCAGAGCCATCTGGCTGGATACCTGGCAGATGGCTGACGGAGCCCACGACTATGCCTTTGTTCATATGACTCTGAAAATCGGAGCCGGTCGTGATCTGGAGACCCGCAAGCAGGCCGGTCAGATGATCTTTGATCTCATTACCGGGCACTTTGCCGAACTTCAGGAAAAGCGGCTGCTGGCACTGTCTTTCACCATGGAAGAGCTTGATCCTGTACTAAACTTTAAGAAAAACAACGTACATGCTTTCTTAAAGAAATCCTGATAAAGGGCATTTGCCCGTCTGGCACATGTCATGGACAGGTGCCAGAGCCAGAGCACCGTGCCACAGGGCACGGGCCGGGCCTTGCTGCATGCATACGGGCAGGCCCTGCTTTATGTACGTATTGGACAGTTATTAACAGCATTACAGGAAAGTGAAATCATGCCAAAACCATTTGAAGGAGATCCACATAAATTCTTTATTCCTTTGCTGGGCTCACTGGTAGCTTTTGGTCCCATGTCAATTGACATGTATCTGCCGGCTCTTCCGGCTATTGCCAAAGATCTCGGTGCCAGCCAGGCTCAGATGCAGCATTCACTCTCTGCTTTCTTCTTTGGCTTCTGTATAGCCATGCTTATCTACGGCCCAATCTCCGATGTGATTGGTCGCCGCAAACTGCTGATAGCCGGACTTATGATTTTCGTATGTTCATCATTTACCCTGGCTTTCGCACCCAACGCTGAATTATTTGTGTTCCTGCGCTTTACGCAGGCTTTTGGATCGGCAGCAGCAATCGTTATGGCGCGCGCCATTGCCCGGGACTGTTACCACCCGAAGACATTGCCGCGGGTCATGTCGCTTATGACTCTGGTAACCATGGTTGCGCCGCTGGCAGCACCAATCATAGGTGGTTACGTACTTTACTTTGCCTCATGGAGAGCCATTTTCATTACGCTGACGATAATCGGACTGCTGGCCTTCTGCATCATCATCTTTGTGCTGCCGGAGACCCTCAGGGAGACCGAGGACGACAAGGGCATTATCCTGACATCGTTTAAAAACTACATAACCCTGATCAAATCGCCATCAGATATGGGCATTATCGGTGTCTTTGCTTTCTCTTTTGGCGCCATGTTCGCCTTTATTGCAGGCTCTCCTTTTGTTTATATAGAGTATTTCAAAGTACCCGAGCAGTACTACGGATATCTGTTCCTGCTCAATGTTCTGGGCATGATTGCCATGCTCGTTTTGAACATGAAACTGCTCAAAAAGTACAAATTAAGAAAAATTATTCTGTTTCAGACCTCATTTCAGCTTATTTCTGGCATTTTGCTGTTCATTTTCAACGAAAGTAACCTGACCACAATTGTCGTCTGCATAGTTCTTTTCATATCCATGACCAATGCTCTGGGCGCAAACTCACTGTCCCTGCTGCTCAGTCAAAGGGGCGAAATGGCGGGAAGTGCAACCTCTCTGGCGGTATCTTCACAGTTCGCTCTGGGATGTCTGGCCTCATATCTTGTGTCAATCCTGCAGGACGACACCCCGTTTGCAATGACATTAATAATGTTAATACTTGCTTTTATCTCTTTTATTCATCAGTTCATGATTCGAAGAGATACCCCCGACGAAAAGCAAACAAATTAATCAGGAGATTATATGCAAGAGCATTTAAAAGACGCCTCTTTACTTCAGACCAGGGGTTTTATTAACGGTGAATTCGTCAACTCCAGCAGCGGGGCTGAGTTCGACGTTCTGGATCCTTCCACCGGTGAGGTCATCTCACGTGTATCAGATATGACTGTTGCTGATACCCATACCGCCATCGAGTGTGCTCAGAAGGCCTTCACCACCTGGTCAAGGACTACTGCCAAAGAAAGAAGCATCATCTTGCGTCGCTGGTTTGATCTCATCATGAAGCACCAGGAAGACCTGGGCATCATCCTTTCCATCGAGCAGGGTAAGGGCAAGGCTGAAGCCATGGGCGAAATTGCCTACGGCGCCTCCTTTATCGAGTGGTTTGCAGAGGAAGGCAAGCGCATCAATGGCCTTACCATGCAGGCTCCAGTTTCTTCCATCCGTATGAGCACCATCAAGCAGCCAATTGGCGTTGTTGCTGCCATTACTCCATGGAATTTCCCTAATGCCATGATCACCCGTAAGGTTGGTCCTGCTCTGGCTGCCGGCTGTACCGTAGTCTTAAAGCCTGCCGATGAAACTCCTTTATCAGCTCTGGCACTGGCATACCTGGCCCGTGAGGCCGGTGTTCCTGCCGGCGTCTTCAACATCGTTCCAAGCAAGGATGCTGCAGGCGTAGGCAAGGCCCTGTGTGAGAGCCCAGTCATCAAGAAGCTCACCTTTACCGGTTCTACCCGTGTAGGCAAGATCCTCATGCAGCAGTGCGCTGACACCGTCAAGAAGCTCTCCCTTGAACTTGGTGGCAATGCTCCATTCATCGTATTTGATGACGCTGATCTGGACGATGCTGTTGAGGGTCTTCTGGTAGCAAAGTACCGCAACTCTGGCCAGACCTGTGTATGCGCCAACCGTATCTTTGTTCAGGAAGGTGTGTACGAAGAATTTGCCAGAAAGCTTGCTGAGCGCGTAGGTGCTCTCAAGGTAGGAGCCTGGCATGAGGAAGGTGTGCAGCAGGGTCCTCTTATCAACGCCATGGCCGTAAGCAAGGTCAGTGAGCACGTTAAGGATGCACAGGATAACGGTGCAGTCGTTCTGGTAGGCGGCACCGGTCACGAGAAGGGCAAGCTCTTCTTCAAGCCAACTGTCATCACCGG
The DNA here is from genome assembly GCF_023051105.1 of Anaerobiospirillum sp. NML120449. GTDB lineage: Bacteria > Pseudomonadota > Gammaproteobacteria > Enterobacterales > Succinivibrionaceae > Anaerobiospirillum. Next base: position 103,039 of record NZ_JALKIL010000002.1, read on the forward strand.
CGTTGAGAAGCACATGAAGGTATTCTCCGAGGAGACCTTCGGCCCTCTGGCTCCATTATTCAAGTTCAAGGATGAAAGCGAGGCTGTGGCTCTGGCAAATGACACCGAGTTTGGTCTGGCTTCCTATTTCTATTCAAGAGATATGGGCCGTATCGTCCGCGTCTATGAGGCTCTCGAAGCCGGCATGGTAGGCGTAAATACCGGCCTTATCTCCAACGAGGTAGCACCTTTTGGTGGCATCAAGCAGTCCGGTCTGGGCCGTGAGGGTTCAGCCTATGGCCTTGATGAATACCTCGAGGTCAAATACATCTGCCTTGGATCAGTAAACAAGTAGGAGTTTTTATGCTGGACACAGCTCAAATCAGGAAAATTGCCCAGGATCTGAATCAGGCTGAAAAGACCTGTGTACAGATTCCGCAGATTTCTGCTACCTGTCCTGATATGGATATCCAGGATGCGTACAGCATTCAGCGCGAGTGGGTGAGGATCAAGACCGAGGAAGAGGGCCGCAGGATCATTGGTCACAAGATTGGTCTGACTTCCAGGGCCATGCAGAGAAGTTCCAACATTACCGAACCTGACTATGGCGCCCTGCTTGATGACATGCTCTTCAATGATGGCGATACCATTCCTGTCGATCGCTTCATTGTTCCTCGTATCGAGGTTGAGCTGGCATTCATTCTGGGCAAGGATTTAAGCGGCCCGAACTGCACTATTTACGATGTCTACAAGGCAACTGAGTATGTGCAGCCTGCCCTTGAACTTATAGATGCTCGCTGCCCAAATACCGACCCTGTGACCGGTCGTACCCGCAAGGTCTTCGACACCATCTCTGACAATGCTGCCAATGCCGGCGTAATTACCGGCGGCCGTATCGTCAAGGTGGACGAGCTTGACCTGCGCTGGGTAAGCGCCCTGCTTTACCGCAACGGCTCCATTGAGGAGTCCGGTGTCGCTGCAGCAGTACTTAACCATCCGGCTAACGGTGTAGCCTGGCTGGCCAACAAGCTTCACCCATATGGTGAGACCCTCAAGGCAGGTGAAATCATCCTGTCAGGCTCTTTCACCATTCCTATCCCTGCCAAGAAGGGTGACACCTTCTTTGTAGATTACGGCAACATGGGTTCAGTAAAGTGCTACTTCGGCTAGGTGAGACATGGAATTAATCAAAAATAAGTTCAAGGCCAGCTTAAAGAACGGTCAGCTGCAGATTGGCATGTGGCTGGGTCTGGCAAACTCCTATACTGCCGAGCTTATGGCATGTGCAGGCTATGACTTCCTGCTCATCGACGGTGAGCACGCCCCTAATGACGTGCGCTCCGTTCTGCCTCAGCTTCAGGCTATCGCACCATATCCAAGTGCTCCTGTAGTACGCCCTAATTTCAATGATCCTGTGCTGCTCAAGATGTACCTGGATATTGGTGCCCAGTCTTTCCTGATTCCGATGATTCAGAATAAGGAAGAGGCAATTAAGGCCGTACGAGCCACCCGTTATCCTCCTGAGGGTATTCGCGGTGTTGGCGCTGCACTTGCCCGTGCTTCCCGCTGGAATAATGTTGAAGGTTATCTGCATCACGCCAATGAGGAGATCTGTGTTCTGGTACAGGTCGAGACCATGGAGGCTGTAAGAAACCTCGATGAGATTCTGTCAGTTGAGGGTGTTGACGGTGTCTTTATCGGACCTGCCGATCTCTCTGCAGACATGGGTTACATGGGCAATCCCAATAACGAGGAGGTGGTAAAAACCATCGAGCAGTGTATTGCCAAGATCAAGGCTGCCGGCAAGGCACCTGGTATCCTGATGGCCAACGAACAGATGGCCAGACATTACATGGAACTGGGAGCTCTGTTTGTAGCCGTAGGTGTTGACACTACCATGCTCTCCAATGCTGCAAAGTCCCTGCTGGCAAAGTACCGCAATACTGAAGTCAAAAAGGACAGCAACTCAGTCTATTAATCAGACAGACATAACTGCTGAACTTAATATCCCTGTACATGGGGACAGGGCTCCTGACCAGAGCCTGGCCCCGGCAGTGGCGGATGACCCTGTCACTGGATTTTGGAGCAGGTATTTACCTCCTTCACCCGGTCAGCCCTGCAAGGCTGGCCACAGCCCTGAGGGTCTGACCAGCCCGTAAGGACTGAAGTCTCATAAGGCGCCCTGTGGCAGCCTTGTGAGTGCATCAGAGCTTTGACCGGCCTGATGCACCTGAGGGCCTGACCTGCCCTGCAGTACTTTCCGGGTGAATTTCGGGCAAAAAAAAACCCGGACCTTTACAGCCTCAGACATAAACAAAAAATTGACCACAGTTTATGTCGGACTTTAAGGATATCCGGGTTCCTGGCAAGTTCAGTCAAAGCACCATTGTCCATACTGCAAAATGACCACAGCAGTAAGGGCATGCTTGAATCAACTTTTATTTAGGAGCGTGTGCATTATGAGCGCCCAAGCGACCAACCCTGCACAACAACACGAGAATTATACACCAGAGCAACAGGCGGTTATAAAGAAACTGTTTACCCGTCTGATCCTCTTCCTCTTCATTCTCTTCGTTTTCTCATTCCTCGACCGAATCAACATCGGCTTTGCTGCCCTGACCATGGGAGAGGATATCGGTATTGATGCTACCGCCTTCGGTATTGCGATGACGCTGTTCTATGTCACCTATCTTATCGGTGGCATTCCGTCCAACGTTATTCTGTCCATCATTGGCGCCCGCAAATGGATTGCCATCATCATGGTGGCATGGGGCTTTGCATCGACAGCAACCATGTTTGCCCAGGGACCAACCTCCCTGTACATCATCCGTATGCTCGTAGGTATTACCGAAGCAGGCTTCCTTCCAGGTATTCTTCTGTACCTGACCTACTGGTTCCCTTCATTCTTCCGCGCCCGCGCCAATGCACTGTTCATCGTAGCCATGCCATTTACTGCCGCCATCGGCTCGGCAGTATCCGGTTACCTCCTGCAGATGGATGGTATCTGGGGCTTAACAGGCTGGCAGTGGCTGTTCCTGCTTGAGGGATTCCCTGCTGTAATCCTCGGTGTCTTCGTATGGATCTATCTTGTTGATTCTCCTGACAAGGCTACCTGGCTTACCGACAAGGAAAAAGAGACTCTTAAGGACATGATTGAAAAGGACAAGCTTACCCTTGTCCAGCCTGAAGGCCACAAGTCTTATGTTGCCCTGCAGCATGAGAGCAAGTGGAAGGGCGTTTTCACCATGCCTGTTATCCTGTATACCATCTCCTACTTCTGTCTGTGTAACTCACTGTCCGCATCCAACGTATGGACTCCACAGATCATCAAGAGCGTAGCAGGTCCTGACACATCAAATGCCATCATCGGTATTCTGGCCGGTATTCCGCACCTTGTTACCATTGGTCTGATGCTCATCTGGGGACGCAGCTCAGACAGGATGCAGGAACGTAAGGTTCATACCATACTGCCATACATCATAGCCATGTCCGGATGGGTAATGTGTGCTGTGATGGCCTCAGCCAACATGCAGTACATTGGTATTATCATCGCAACAGCCGGTTCTTTCACCGCCATGGTACTGTTCTGGACCACTCCTGATCAGTGTATTTCAGACAGCGCCCGCGCCGTAGCCATCGCCGTTATCAACTCTGTTGGTAACATAGGCTCAGGTATCGGCCCTCTGGTTATTGGTGTTCTGTACGACAAGACAGGTTCTTTTGAGTCAGGTCTCATCTACGTATCTGTCCTGCTGGTAATTGGCTCTATCCTCCTGATCTTCATCCCAATGGGCAGATCACGTCCAAGAGCAACTCCATAACAGCAAGCTTCAGGGATGTGATGGCGCCCACCTGTCACCTGTGGTCAGACCGGAGACCTGCAGCCTGCATCAGGCATGAAGCGGCAGCAGGTCTCCGGCCAGGTCCCAAGCCAGGCCCCCAGCCCAGGCCAGATCTCATGCCTGAGCCACGGCCCGGGCCCGCAGCAACAGACCAGAGCCATCAGCCCGGCAATCAGCTGATCAAATGCTTTCTGATACACCGGAGCGCCGTTCACGGCCTCCGGTGTATCATTTTTCAGCCCATCATTCCACAGCATACGTTCGCCCGGACACCCTGTCCCCATTCAGCCTTGACAGCCGAGCGCAACAGTCAGCCAGCAGCACCGACAGCAGCATCTGCCACCTCCATGGTGATTTAGCCTCCTGCTGATAAATATCAGTGCCTTTTATGCACCAGCACGGCACAAAATGGCTGTTTTACCAATTTTTGAGCATCTGTCCCCTGGGAAGGCACTCAACAGTGCGCCTGAATAAAGGGCTAAAGCATGCATTTTGCTCATAATTGAGCATGATTATCATATTGGTCTGTTGTGCCTGTGACGCAGGTCCTTACTTAGACCTGGACATTTGTCCTATCATAAATACCAGACATGACTGATAGACTGCAGCTGACAGAGGGCTGAAAAAGCAGAACCCTGCTTAACAACCCTGATAATCAGGCCGTGTATGACTCAATACCGGTCATGAAAATACAGCACTGCCATACCAGTCATACCAGGTAAGTGAAAGTGACGGAAAATACCATGCCTGAAAAATCAGCTGTTTTTCCGACTGCCTGGTCAAGAGCGTACCTTATGGTATGGCTCTTTGTTAAATGGATTGTCTTACTGTTTAGATATTGAAAAATTGTTGGTTAGAAGATGGCAATTAGAAATATCGATGTAGCAAAGGATAATTTAACTTTCGGCAAGTTAAATGACGTGAGCTACCGCTCCTTTTCGCATATGGCGTCCTTCTACGGCCGCTTTATGGAGCCTCACCGTCACGAGGGCTATTTCCAGCTCCATTACATTGACTTTGGCTACATTAACCTCAACCTTGACGACTCGGTGAACCTTACTCCCAAGGTGCCACTGCTCATTCTTACTCCACCGTCTGCGCCGCACTCATTCTTCACCACCAATGAGACCACCGGTCACGTGCTTACAGTAAGAGAGAGTCTGATTACCCCTATTATTGAGAAGCTGTACCACTCAAACCCTAATATCATTCTTAACAAGGCTGTCTTCCTCTCCTTTGCCGAAAACAGCGAGATTAAGAAGAATATTGACCGCTTCTTCCGTATTATTCAGAGCTCCATTGAGAATGTGGACACTGATCAGGATCTGGTACTGTCCCACCTGGTACAGTCCCTGTTCTCCTATATTCTGTGCAAGCGCGAGTTCAAGGACAGCCTTACCGTAGCTCCCATGGTCAATGGCGATCTCACCATTTTCCAGAACTTTATCAAGCTTATCGAGGCCAACTACCACAAGCAGCTGTCAGTTCCTGACTATGCCCGCCTGCTGTCCATTACCGACTCCAAGCTCAAGGACATGTGCCGCCGCTTCTCATCGCTTCCTCCTAAGCGCATGATTTTCGAGCGTGTCCTGCTTGAGGCCAAGCGCCGTCTGGTCTACTCAGATCGCAGCATCAACCAGATTGCAGCAGATCTTGGCTTTACTGATCCTTCATACTTTGCCCGCTTCTTTGTGCGCTGTGTAGGCCAGACACCATCACAGTGGCGCAAGCGCAGCAAGAACATGCAGCACATCTACCAGGATATTCACCATATCACTACAGTGTAATCACCACGCTACCTGCTCAGGCGCAGCCGCGCCTGCGCTCAGAAGCAGCGGCGGCGTACTCCAGTACACTTATAATTAAGGGCAGCCTATGGCTGCCCTTAATTTTTCCCACCACCTCAATCCCGCCCGCCCCCTGGCAGGCTCACAAACCTGCCCGCATCCGTGCATACCGTAAGCATCTCCTCCATGCTGCGACAAGAATCTCCTCCATACCGAGACTTGCCATACTCTATCAGCTCGCACAGCCATCCTTATATAACCACAGTCCAGCCACAGCCCTGACATCTTATTCAGACTGCATACTGTCGGCACCGGCCGGCATCCGGCAGCAGGATACCTCCGACCGGCGTCCGGTTGCAGGATACCTCCGGCCGACATCCGGCGGCAGGATGCCTCTGACCGGCGTCCGGCAGCAGGATGCCGACTGCAGGCAATTGCATCCATTGAGCCGCCATTGAGCAGCTGCCCAGGGCACAGCATGAACCTCTGTCTGGCGGCGCCCGCCCCTGGGCCGGAGCACAGTTACTCATCCTGTCATTTCACAAGGTCTGTGCCCATAAAGCACAGCGTCACCTGAGTGCTACCAGGCACTCAGCCTGGCGCTAAAAAGCATGCACGTAAGGGGCTTCATGGGCCACACTCTCCAAAAGACCCGATATTTCAACTAAAAGTACCATTTTGTGTTTTTACATCCATAAACCTGGAACTTCAGGGCAGAAAACACCTTTTTATGCCGCATGCAGCCAAATATGCCCATAAAATTGGCTTATACATGCTGTTTGGCTATAGAGAATTCAGGATCCCAGTGACTTTTTGGTACTGAAACAGCCCTTTCAGGCTGCTACTGCCCCTGGCTGTGCGTCACGGCTGTATTCAGCCTGGAAAGGCTGGCTGATGCATGGTGAAAAAGCAGCTGCAGGGAGGTGAAAAAAAAGGGGAATCAGGGCAGGTTTTAAGCCTGGACAGACTCAAAAGTGACATAAAGCACCCGGTATACAGGCCATTTTTCGGACCCAGTCACATTTTTTGATGACGGTTGATGTCAGCGAGGTGATACTGTTTATCAACAGAGCGATACCTATCAACAATAAGCATGCCATATGGGTCAATTTGCGGATCTTTTATCACGATCAATGTTCCTTTTTGTGACCTGGGATTGAAATTTCACAACCTTACTGGGATACAAGAAACTTCAGCCGAAAAGTACCATTTTCCAGTCCAAATGTTAATTAAAAAGACAGCGCTCAATACCTAAAATGAAGTCATTGAGTTCCCAACATCAACAACATCTGAGAGGACCTGATCGATGCTTTACGATGATTATCGCCAAGATAAAAAGCGCCCATTCAACAGCAAGGAGTTATTCCAGTCTTTCCAGGATGGTCGTGAGATTTATGCTTACGGCAAGCGCGTAGAAGACGTAACCACCCACCCGGCCTTCAGAAACTCTGCCGCCTCCATTGGCAAGATTTATGACGCACTCCACGATCCTGAGTACAAGGACAAGCTGTGCTGGGACACCGACACCGGTTCTGGCGGTTACACCCACAAGTTCTTCCGCTATGCCCGCAGCCGCGATGAATTAAAGGCACAGCGTGATGCTATCGCTGACTGGTCCCGCCTCTCTTATGGCTGGATGGGCCGTACCCCTGACTACAAGGCCGCTTTCTGTAACGTTTTAGGTGCTTATCCTGAGTTCTACGGCCGCTTCGAGCAGAACGCCCGTACCTGGTACAAGCGCATTCAGGAGAGCGTACTTTACTTCAACCATGCCATCGTTAATCCACCAATTGACCGTCACAAGCCAGTTAACGAGGTTAAGGACGTCTACATCAAGCTGGTTGAGGAAAGAGATTCCGGCATCGTAGTATCCGGCGCCAAGGTAGTTGCCACCAACTCCGCTCTGACCCACTACAACTTCATCGGCTTCGGTTCTGCCCAGGTTATGGGTGATGACCCTGACTTCGCCCTGATGTTCGTAGCTCCAATGGATGCTCAAGGCGTCAAGCTGATTTCCCGTGCCTCCTATGAGCTCGTAGCCGGTGTTACCGGTTCCCCATTTGACTACCCTCTGTCCTCCCGATTTGACGAGAACGACGCCATTCTGGTTCTGGACAATGTATTCATCCCATGGGAGAACGTCTTAATTTACAAGGACTTCGAGCGCGCCCGTAACTGGACCATGCAGGGTGGCTTTGCCCGTCTGTTCCCATTCCAGGCCTGCGTACGCTTTGCCGTAAAGCTCGACTTCCTGGCCGGTTTATTACAGAAGTCCCTTGAGTGCACCGGCGTAAGTGAGTTCCGTGGTGTACAGGCTGACCTTGGTGAAGTAGTTACCTGGCGTCACATGTTCTGGGCTCTGACCGATGCCATGTGGGCTGAGGCTGAAGAGTGGCGCGGTGGTGCATGGATGCCTGACACCAAGTCCATCATGACCTACCGTGTAATGGCTCCAATGGCCTACGCCAAGATCAAGAACATTGTTGAGCGCAATCTGACCTCCGGTCTGGTCTACCTGCCATCCTCAATCCGCGATATGAACAATCCTGAGATTGAGAAGTACCTGGCCAAGTACGTACGTGGCTCCAACGGTATGGACTTCGAGGAGCGCATCAAGATCCTCAAGCTCATGTGGGATGCTATCGGCTCCGAGTTCGGCGGCCGTCACGAGCTGTATGAGATCAACTACACCGGCTCTCAGGACGAAATCCGCATGCAGTGCTTACGTCAGGCCAAGGCCTCCGGCGCAATGAAGGAGATGACTGACCTGGTTGACCGCTGCCTGAGCGATTACGATCGCAAGGGATGGAAGACTCCTATCTACCACAACAACGACGATCTCGTTAAGTTAGAAGAATTAGTTTAAGAAGAGGTGAACATGTCTGACGACGTAGAGGCAATGCGCCTTTCCTTTAGAGATTCCATGGCCAATCTGGCTGCTGCCGTTAACGTGGTAACCACCAATGGTGAGGCAGGCAAGTGCGGTATTACCGCTACAGCAGTAATGTCCATTACTGATACCCCTCCTACCGTACTGGTTGCTGTTAACAAAAAGAGCGAGATGAACCAGGTATTCCAGGGTAACGGCACAATGTGTGTCAACGTTCTTGCCGAGGGTCAGGATGAAGTGGCCGCCCACTTCGCCGGCATGAAAGGCTCTACCATGGAAGAGCGTTTTCAGGATCCAAGTTGGGAAGAAGGTTCTCTGTCTCAGCCGGTCAATACAGGCGCCATATCGTCACTTGAAGGTGTGATCTGCAAGCAGGACGAACTGGGCACACATAACCTCTACTTTGTTGAGCTTAAGAATATCGTTGTCAGACCACATAATGCCCTGCTCTACTTCAATCGCAAGTTCATGAGCCTTAACAGGGAATAAAAGCAAGCTCTCTTCAAACTGACTCGTCCGGCTCCCACCTGAGCCGGACAACTGAAGATGGTGCCGGAGGCCACAGCCCCCAGCACCATCTTTTTTTCGCCCTCCTGACGACGCCCCACCACCGCGCCGTCACCGGCGCGCCGGCAGCGGCGCCTCCGCCGCTTTCCCCGCCGCCTTAACCTCAGCAGCGCCCGCGTTCAGTCCTGTGCCTCAGACAACTGCAGTGATCCTGCACGCCGCCACGGCCGCTTGGAGTATCAGCAGCCGCCCCTGTAACTGCTGCCCGTCCCTGCTTCCTGCCCTCACTGTCTCATCACATCACTTCGTGCTTAGTCATGAAATTTCCCACAGGCTGTTACGGACGGTTCCTGTCAGCAGATGTCCCAGTCTGAGGCCATGCATTTTCGGATGTATGACAGATTTGTTGAACGGGTATGGTGCCGGGACTATAATGCACGCAACCTTAATAACAATCTGCCTGAGGTTTTTATGAAAAAGCTCGTTTTATCAATGGTCATTACTGCTGCAGCGGCTGCCGCTTTTGCCGGCTCTGCATTTGCCAGGGATGTCTGGGTCAATGGTTACACCCGCTCTGACGGCACCGAGGTAAGAGGCCATTACCGCTCCGCACCTGACAGCAGCTACAACAACAACTGGTCAACCGAAGGTAATGTAAATCCTTATACCGGTGAGAGCGGCACCAGAGAGCGTCGCAACTACTAACTCTGTCCGGCTGCCGCCCAGCCTGCGGGCTGGTTCAGGCAATTGAGCCGGCACGACACGCGCCTGCGCAGGCGCGCACACGCTCCGGCTTCACGCCCATCAGTCCTGCAGCGCCTTACTGTCCTGCAGGACATGATGACCAGGCGCCCGCTCTTATTGCCCCAGGCTGCCTGATCATACTGTCCGCCTGCAGCATCCGTCAGCACAGACAGATGCCAGCAGGCGGCCATCACTCCTCACCCTCTCCTAAACCCCGCCTTAAACCGGCTCTAAGACCATCCATCAAAAGTTCTCAACAGAGCCCGAACTCGCACAGCCGCCCCGGCTGCCTCCGCCCCGACCTGCCTGACTGCCCAGCCCGCTTTTCCCACAGGCTGTGATTTCATGTTTTTTCATCGTTTCGGCTCATTTAAGCCCGTTTTTGCTCGATTTTTCATGCTTTTTCGCCGAAATTTTGAAAAATCAGCCTGGCCTTGCACCAGCACATCCGCGCCGGCTGCCACCATCCCCGACCTGCCTGCCTGACTGCCCTGCCCGCTTTTCCCACAGGCTGTGATTTCATGTTTTTTCATCGTTTCGGCTCATTTCAGCCCATTTTTACTCGATTTTTCATGCTTTTTCGCCGAAATTTTGCAAAATCAGCCACTTTTCTGATCCCCGCACGAGCGGCTTAACGCCTCGCTTTCCATAATGACAGTTCGCCTCCAGGTCATCTCCGGTTATCAGCCAGCTCCGCCCGGCCCGCCCCGCCCCGGCTCAGTCTGCCCCTGTTTCCACAGTGCCTGAGATTCCAGCCCTGCATGCCCGCTGCCTTATAAGCCGGGTCCATATTGCCAGCTCCACATGCTCTTCATGATGCAGCAGGCACAAGCCATGTGGCGGCAGACCGGTCCCTGCAGCTGAGTGCACGTCCAGGCCAGGGCCTGTCCAGCCGGGCTGCCATGGCCGAAGGGTCATTCCATGCCTGCACAATGGCAGCTGTGAGTCTGGCCGCGCCCATGAAAAAGCGCCTTATGAATTCCTTCACAAGGCGCCTTTTTAAGCCGGTTGCGTTGAGAGCTGATCTCGGGCTTCTGCCTTAAGCAGCAGGCCGCTGTGTGCTCTTAACGGTCGGACAGAGGTACGCGGTTGAGCAGGCCGAGCTTCTTGAGGTGGACCATCAGAATGGAGATGGCGGCCGGAGTAACACCTGAGATGCGGGAGGCCATGCCCAGGGTTTCAGGCTGGAACTCGTTTAACTTCTGAGCTACCTCATTGGACAGAGCAGATATTGATCGGTAATCAAAGCCTGCTGGCAGCAGGGTCTTTTCATTGAGCTCACGCTTTTTGATCTCATCGAGCTCATGATCCATGTAGCCCTGGTAGCGCACCTGAATCTCCACCTGCTCTTCAGCCTGAGGCATGGTGGCAATCAAATCCATACCGGCAGCATCGAGAAGAGGTCTTAAACGGGACTCTGGACGGCGCAGTATTTCCTCAAGGGTCTGCTCCTTGGAAAGCGGAGTGTTGAGAATGGAGCTGATGTTTTTACCCATGTCAGATCCTGGCTTTACCAGGGTCTCACGCAGGCGGGCCTTTTCCTTTTCAATCTGGTTCTGCTTCTCTTCAAAGATACGGTAGCGCTCATCGCTGATAATTCCCAGATCACGGGCTGCCGGAGTAAGACGCAGATCAGCATTGTCCTCACGCAGAATGAGACGGTACTCGGCTCGTGAGGTGAACATGCGGTATGGCTCCCTGGTACCAAGGGTGCAAAGATCATCCATCATTACGCCCATGTAGGCTGTATTGCGTGACGGGAACCATGAATCACGGCCCTGAACAAACAGACCGGCGTTAATACCTGCCAGCAGGCCCTGAGCAGCTGCTTCCTCGTAACCGGTAGTACCGTTAATCTGACCTGCCAGGAACAGGCCTTTGATCTTCTTGGACTGCATGGTGACTGACAGCTCGCGAGGATCATAGAAATCATATTCAATGGCATAGCCAGGACGGGCAATGACCACATTTTCAAAGCCCTCAATGGAGCGGATAAACTGCTCCTGAATGTCGTAGGGCAGCGAGGTGGAAATACCGTTTGGATAAACCAGGCTGGTGGTCAGGCCCTCAGGCTCGACAAAGATCTGGTGGGCAGCACGGTCAGGATAGCGTACTACCTTATCCTCAATGGAAGGGCAGTAGCGTGGACCTGTGGAGGTAATTACACCTGAGTACAGCGGGCTGCGATCAAGACCGGAACGGATAATCTCATGGGTGCGCTCATTGGTGTGGGTGATATGGCAGCATACCTGCTCAGGGAGAACGCTGTTGTCATCGATAAATGAAAACACAGGCAGCGGGCTTTCAGGCTCCTGGCGCTGCATCTTTGAATAGTCGATGGTGGAGCTGATAAGACGGGCCGGGGTACCGGTCTTAAGACGGCCCTGCCTTAGTCCCAGCTCCTTAAGATTCTCAGCAAGAGCAATGGAGGCCGGATCACCGGCACGGCCGCCCTGATAATTGTTAAGACCTATGTGAATCAGGCCATTGAGGAAGGTACCGGCACAGATAATCACAGCCCTGGCATAAAACTTAATGTCGGCTGCTGTATCAACACCACAGAGGGTATCGCCATCAAAAAGCAGTTTTGTACAAGGCTGCTGGAAAAGAGTCAGATTTGGATAGGAGGCCAGGGTCTTGCGCATCACCTCTTTGTACAGGTGACGGTCAGTCTGAGCGCGGGTAGCACGTACAGCAGGTCCCTTGGAGGAATTGAGGGTTCGGAACTGAATACCGGCACGATCAATGGCCTGTGGACAGATACCACCCATGGCATCGATTTCGCGCAGCAGATGACCCTTGCCAATACCGCCAAAGGCTGGATTACAGGACATCTCACCGACAGTTTCCAGATTGTGGGTTAACAGCAGGGTTTTACAACCCATGCGGGCAGCCGCACCGGCAGCCTCGATACCGGCATGACCGGCACCCACTACGATTACGTCAAACTCTCTTAATGACATGGCTTTTCCTCACCTGTACGGAGATAAAACTCGACCTGCCCCCGGCAGGTTCCCGGCTCAGCCACTGCATTGTGCGGCAGTGCCCTGGCGATCCTGCAGCATCCCCAGCCGGAAGGAGGCTCATTTTGAGCATTAAATCCCAGGGAAAACATGCTGCACAGCTAATCTGAGCGCGCGATATTTTACTGCAAAAATGTGACAAAAATCCTGTTTTTGCAAAGCATTTCCATTTGACCCAGGCCCCGGACAGCCCCTGGATTTCCCAGGAGCTCAGTACCGGCCCCCGGACATCTTAACAGCCTGATTTTCCCACAGGCCATCAGCCCTACGCCCGGCCCCTCAGATTTGCCCACAGGCAGACGGCCCACTCAAAGAGCACCAGCGCAGCCAGCCAGCAAACGCAGCACCGCTCCCTGCCGCTTTTGGGAAAATCAGCCCATCTCTGCCACCAGTACATAGCCTCCCTGCAATGAAACCATAAGCTCTCTCAGTAGCCAGCCTGATTTCCCCACAGGCGCAGATACTGTCAGCACACGTCTCAGCCGGTACCAGATATCAGCCAGGGCCCAAAATCACCAGCTGTGATGCCATGACAAGCCCGCCCTGCATATCCAGCAACAGAACATCAGCTGTCAGCAGCACCTTTGCCATCAGGCCTTAAACAGCCCCATCCATAAGTCCGCTTTGCTACGGGTATGTCCGGGCATGACTGCCAGCCCATTAGCATGACTGCCAGTCCATCGTCCGGATTTTCCCACAGAGCTGAAGACTCACTGCCACTGCCCATAAAGAGCATCAACAGCAACGGACCATCAGTGCCCTGAGAGGTCAAGGCTGGCTGAGAGCCTGTCACGGATGTACCCCAGGGGCTGATTTTCCCACCAGGGTAACAGTGTGGTGCGGGCGCCGGATCAGCCAGGTTTAAAAGAGCCCTCCAGGATGCTCACAGAGCGCACGCTTACTTTCAGAGGGTAATGACAGCCCTGGGCAGCCTTGAGTGTCTCCAGCGCAATCCAGGAGGCCAGCCTGCATTCTTTGAGAACCACCCTCTGGCAGCCGCCCCGCCCGCGCCCCAGGCCCTCTCTGGAATATTGCACCAGACTGTCAGTCTGACAGATAAGGTGCATCTTAAACACGACTTTCAAATCATGTATTGCAGCAGCACTCCCCGGCTTCGTTCAATCCCCTGGAGTCTTGCAATCAGGACACAGCTTCCATTGCAGGTGAGCTTACCGGCTCATTGCTTACAGTACAGTGTGTCTTGCTGTCGCAAGGGAGCAGCCATGAAATGCACAGTGAACTGCCAGCCAGCTGTCCCACCTTACCGTCAGCAGCTGCATTTTGCTTTTGAGGGGCGACGCACAGTCTACCCACAGACAATGACCATCCATAAGCCTGCTGTAAAGCTCCGATGCCCCTGCTGTGACGGTAAAGTGAAGTTTTGCAGCAGGTGCACAGGCAGCGATTCCCCCAACAGCTGCCTGTTTGAAGCTTATGGGGCAGCGGTGACCTTCCTGGAGACAGGGATCAGCTGACAGCAGTCATGTGCTGCTAAGCGCTGGTAGCTGGTTTCTCAACGACTGCATTTTGGATGTAGGGTATTTGATGAGCTGACTTGAGATGTGGAGTGGCCGATCACTGAGCTGCACTGCTGAACGTTTATAGCCGGATCTGAGTTGCCTGTTGGGAGCTAAGGCGTCACTGGCGATCCTCCTGGAGATGGGAGATCGGCCGGTAAGTGAGCTGCGCTGTTAAGCGCTGGTAGCTGGTCTATCAACAGCAGCCTGTTTGGGTGCTATGGCGTCATTGGCGATCCTCTTGGAGATGGGGATCAGCTAGTCAGTGTTCTGTGCTGTTAAGCGCTGGTTGCTGGTCTATCAGCAGCAGCCAGTTTGTTCGATAAGGCGTCTCTGGTAATCATTCTGGAGATGGTGGATCCGCCGTTAAGTGAGCTGCGCTGTTAAGCGCTGGCAGCTGGTCTATCAGCAGTAGCCTGTTTGGGTGCTAAGGCATCACTGGCGATCCATCTGGAAATGGGGATCTGCTGATCAGTGCGCTGCTTAGCGCTGGTAGCTGGTATATCAGCAGCAGCCAGTTTGTTCGATAAGGCGTCACTGGCGATCCTCCTGGAGATGGGGATCAGCTGGTCAGTGCGCTGCGCTGTTAAGCGCTGGTAGCTGTTCTCTCAGCAACGGCCTGTTGGGAGCTAAGGCGTCATTGGCGATCCTCCTGGAGATGGGGATCTGCTGGCCAGTGCGCTGTTAAGCGCTGGTAGCTGCCCTCGCATCGGCTGCAGGATTTGGGGTGTGTGAGGAACTGCCTTGAGCTGTGGAGTGGCTGATCACTGAGCTGCACTGCTGAGCGTCCTGGAGATGGGGATAGCCTGGTAAGCCGGTAGCGGTGATCTTCAGTGAACCGGGGATCACCGAGCAGGCGGGTTTACCTGGAGACTGGGATGGGAGGGGCAGGCTGCTAACTCAGAGTTGCTGGTCTGGATATTGGAGTGGCGGCAAAAGTACCTGGTCAGTCCTGGATGGAATTTGTCCTGGTTCATGCCATGTCATGGTGTGCCTTGTCTGCCTGGTGATACCAGGTGGACGCTGGTCCTGGATTTATGGTTGAGGGTGACCCTGGGAGCCTGGTTGCTTGAGCGCGCGCTGTGCGCTGCGCTTATAAGATCTTATATATACATAGAATGTACGTATATGGATCTTTTTATCTTTATAGAGCAAAAATCTGTGGGTTAGTGCCTCAAAGGCGCATGGATATGGGATTTTCACTTGTGGTTTTCCTGTGGGATTCCTGTGGGAAAACAGGAAGTTTCCAACAGGGGAAAAAGCACTGTGAAACGAATCCCACAGTCAACCCACAAGTAAACGGCCTTTTCCCACAGCGATCCCACAAGCCATAAAATGGCCTGTTTATCAGCTTTTTAGGGAAGTGCTCACAAGCATGTGAAATCCTGGATGCGCGCCCTGTGTCTGGCGGATGGATACATGAGGGGGGCAAAGATAAGGCAAAGGCCTGAATATGCAGCAGGAGCACCGGCCTGACGGGACGTCTTGCCGGTGCTCAAAATCTGTTCATTGTGTCAGCAGATCCCTGTGGCGCGGCCATAACCTGGGCGGCGCCATAAGTGGGCCCTGAGAGCTCAGCCCCAAGGATCCGCCCCGCGCTTTAAAGCATGCAGGGACTTCTAATGTAATCCCAGGCGCTGCCTATGACAATGATGCTGTGCTGCTTTTGCAGCTGAGCTCACGGTAAGAATGCTTTACAGAGCGTATTTTAGTGTCCCTGGTTTTGGCATTGTGCTCTGGTTTTGGCAGTATGCTCTGGCCGCTCAGATGGATGATAAGGCCTTGTGGGTAAATGCCCGGGCGGACAGATCCGGAGCATGTCCCTGGGGCTTGCCTTGGCCTGTTCCTGGCCTGGGACTTGCCCTGGTATGGCTTCGTTGGGATGGGGCGGGAGAGTGAAGGGGGCCTTACGGGGATTTGCAGGCAAAAAAATACCCCTGGCCTTTGCAGGTCAGGGGTACCGGAAAAACCTTATCTGTCAGATGACAGCGGTCAGTCCCTTGAAATTAAACGCGCTTCTTGAACTCGTTGGTGCGGGTATCGATTTCGATACGGTCGCCGATGTTTACGAACTCAGGAACGCTTAACTCATAGCCGGTGCCGGCCAGACGGGCTGGCTTGGTTACCTTGCCGGAGGTGTCGCCACGTACGGCTGGCTCGGTGTACTCAACCTCACGTACGATGGAGATAGGCAGCTCTACGGAAATGGCCTTGCCATTGTAGAAAGTTACCTGGCAGACATCTTCCATGCCGTCTACGAGGTAGTTTAAAACGTCGCCCAGGTTGTCCTTCTCAACGTCGTACTGGTTGTACTCTTCGTCCATGAATACATAGAGAGGATCGTTGAAGTAGGAGTAGGTGCAGTCCTTACGCTCAAGAATAACGTCATCGATGCGGTCATCAGCACGGAAAACGGTCTCGGTACCGGCATCGGACAGCAGGCTCTTCAGCTTCATCTTAACAACAGCGGCGTTACGGCCAGACTTGTTGTACTCGGTCTTCTGAACAACCATTGGATTGCCGTTGAGCATGATCACATTGCCGGCACGAATTTCTTGTGCAATCTTCATGAAATAAACTTCCTGTTAGAGAACTTGGTATTCGTTGGAGGCAGAGCGCTGTCAGATGCGGTACTTGGCCGTCCTGTGGTGCCGCTGCCTGCTGATGCATGCCCGGGGGCTTACATCAGTCTTAAGCTTCATACCGGCAGGTCATGACGCTTGCTGATTACTGTCCATGACAGTCAGCGCGTCGGTGATGACTTGTTTTTCTGCCGCTTATCCTGACCTGAGCAGGATAATTGAAATCTTTTTGTCGGACGGGGCGGGCGCTGCCGACACCATGGCCGGTTCAATCGCATAATTTCCCTGTCCTCAAGCTTTGTTCAGCCACCGGTTCAGCTGCCATTAAATGGCCCCGGCGTGAAAACAACAGCCTTAAATTATACCCTATATTCAGCCTGTTTTTCAAAGCAAATGCTAATTTTGACCGCCTTAATATGGCCTGAATATGCCGTTTTCAGCCCGCCCGCCCCGCATGTCCCGCTCATCAGCCCCGCCGCCACCCGCCCCGGGAGCAGCTGACCTTACATAAGGCCCGCTGTCCGGCCGGTCAAAGTACGCAGCACAGTTGGATGCCAGGTGCAGCCATTTTAAGGGGCTATGGAGCTTGTGGGAAACTCATACAAAAGGCATAAATACAGCCTTTTTGAATGCAGGGCGTACAGGTCAGGCCACGTATTATCTGCTGGCCAGTTTTTCGTTAATGAAGTCCATCAGTGTTTCGGTAAGGCTGCGCTGTGAGCACAGGTAAAGCGCAAAGTTATGGTAAAGAGGAGCTGTGCAGGCAATAAAGCCGTCCAGGTCAAAACTGTCATCCCATGGGGCGCCACCATTGTAGGCCAGCATGGTTGAGCTTATCAGCTTCATGCCCTTGCGCACATCCTCGTTGCTGACGGATACAAAGGCTGATCTGTTCATGGCGCAGGCAGGGCTGTGCTCAAGGGGACTGTCAGGACAGCCTGTACTCTGAGCTGAATGGAGCTCGCCTGGTCTGGTGTCCCTGTGGGAAAAAGTACCGGCAATCTCAAGGTTTATCTGCTCCATGCGCTCAAGGAAGGATTTTAGCTTGGTGATATGGGCCTGTTCATCCTGAGGGTAGATATGCCACAGAAATGGTATGCCCGTATGCATGGCGCGCACTATGCTGTCCTCGCCTCGGACCAGATTAAAGTCGTGGTTGAGCAGGATCTGGTCATAGTGCTCGTGAGTAACCATAGGTGAGCAGGTTATGCTGACCCTGTCGTTAACAGCTGTGATGGTTCCAGGGGCAAAGTTCTGTCCGTACAGGCGTCTGAGATTGTCCTGAGCAAGGCCGGCAAAGACAGTTATCTCAGTGCGCCGGCGGCTGCGGCCGCAGGCATCGATAAAAGCTCCCACAGCATCGTTTTCATAGCCAAAGAGGGTAATGGTGCGGGCGTTCTCCTTTGCGTCCGACGGCCAGAGCGCAGCCTGGGACTGCGGCTGCAGCTGCGTATGCTGCCTGAGCTGCGGAGGCTGCAGCTGCTGCCCGGACTGAGATGAGCATGGGGCGCTGCTGGTCAGTGGCGCGTTTTGCAGGCGCTGCAGGCACTGAGCTCTGAAGGTGCTGTCTATATTGAGGCCGCCGGTGCGGGCGGTAAAGCCCGGGAAGTAGTAATAGACCTCAAGGCCGTCAACAAAGGACGGGATTTTGTGGCAGTCTTCGACCCAGCTTTCGGCACTGAGATAGTCAAGATTGATAATCAGGCTGGAGCGGTGCTGCTGCAGAGCGCTGAGCACTGTGCTGTCAAAGCGGCAGTTAAAGGCACTGATGACGGCATCGGCCGGATCATAGCTTTGAGGGGGATTTTCCCAGCTGACAAGGCTCAGGGTGGAGCTGTCACGATCAGAGTCGGTAACCAGAGTGCCAAGCACCTGCATGTTGTTGCAGAACAGACGCACCTTACAGGAGGAGCTTAAGGTGCGGGCAAGGTGCAGGCATACGCCGGCATCGCCATAGTTGTCGATGACATCGCAGAAGATATCCAGTGAGTACATGTTCCATCCTGTAAAAATCAGAGGTCACAGCGGCCATAACGACGGCCCTCAGCGGCATGTCAATAAGTTTTAAGGAAATAAATCCAAAAAAAGGGCGGCACCTTGAGGGGCTTTTGCCCTAAAATATCAGTGATATTTTTTTGCAACTTGATGCCTTAACTTAATGGCCCTGACCTGACTGTGAGGTCGACGGGCCTGTGCTTAGACCTGTGTCACAGTGCAGCCCATAAAGCCGGTATGCTTATCTGATGGCCTTAACAGCGCCCGCTCCTGCAACTGTTGCCCGGCAGCTCATGCTGCCTGACGGACTGTTACGGGGACGGTCAGTAATGGCACCAAGTATAACCCTGTGCCCAGGACTGTGTCCCGGTGCATGGTGGTGCTGTCAGACCCTGACAATGGGTTACAGATTAAACAGGCAGGAGCTGTCTTAAAGGACGGTACTCCTGATTTTGGCACGTCCAGGTCTTTTGTGAGGACCTGAGGCGTAAGTGTGCGGCATGCTGCCAGAGGCAGTCATGTCCTTATGATGGCGTCCCGGGACGCCTTTATTTTTGCCTGTTAAGTGCATGCCGCACCATACTGCAGTCCCACGGGTGCCTCCTGCTCCTTGCATCAGGACCCCGGACAAATGCTCAGGCCGGGGCAGCCTCCCGGACACATACTGTGCCCGTATGCCCGGCTGCATGGCAACCAGGCTGCCGTGATGCCAGGGAGCCGGTATGTCAGGCAGCGGGGCATGGGCAGGTCCTGGATGCCCGGCTGCAGTTAATACTTACCCTGAGGGGCAGGGTTACAGTTAAGCCCCAGGCATATATGATTTTTCCTCTGGCAGGTACATGATGGGTATAAGCCCGCCTGTGATGGCCGGCCCTGACTGTTGAGTATCCGGATACTGTCAGGTACAGGCCTTAACAGAGGAGTGCTCATGAGTATGCTCAGCTCTGTGAAGAGCCGGGCATGCAGATAAGTCAGGAGCGCAGCGTGCAGACCTCAGCCATGAGCTGATGCCCAGGCTGCAGCGCACGCTGCAGTGAGCAGCATGCAGCTGGGCCGGTATGGCCCTTGCGGGCCTGACTGAACCACTTTCGTTACGCGGAGAATGCCGGAATATGAGATATATCGTTAAGCGCGATGGCCGCAAGGTGGCCTTTAATCGTAACAAGATTGCCAATGCCATCAGGAAATCGCTGATCTCCGTGCGTCCGGGTGAGGAGCTTAGCGATGAGGAGAGCCGTCAGGTTGAGGCTCTTACCTCCGAGGTTGTGGAAATAATCGACCTCAAGGACGAAGGTGCGCCTGATGTTGAGCACATTCAGGATGTTATTGAGCGCGTGCTGGTCAGAAACAATCTTTCTGATGTGGCCAAGAATTTTATTATCTACCGTCAGCAGCGTACCAATGTGCGTACCTACAATGCTGATCTGACCCGCATTTACCGTGATCTGACCTCCAAGTCCTCAGCTGACATGGATCTCAAGCGCGAAAACGCCAATATCGACGCCAATGCCCCTATGGGCCTGATGCTGCGTTTTGGCTCCGAGGGCTCCAAGGACTTCGTCAAGCGCTATGTGCTCCGTCCTGAGCACTCAGTAGCTCACTCCAATGGCTCTATCCATATCCATGATCTGGACTTTTACCTGCTGACCATCAACTGCTGTCAGATTGATCTTACCAGTCTGTTCAGACGCGGTTTTTCTACAGGTCACGGCTTCCTGCGTGAGCCTCAGTCCATTCAGTCCGCTGCCGCCCTGTCCTGTATTGCCATTCAGTCCAATCAGAATGACATGCATGGCGGTCAGTCCATTCCCATGTTTGAGTACGATCTGGCCCCTTATGTGGTCAAGTCCTATATCAAGCATCTGTGCCAGGTTATTCGCATTGTGCTGCGTGATGACGAGGCTGATCTTGAGGATCTCAAAAAGCAGATCGAGCAGCTTTATGAGCAGCACGATACTGTGCTTTCCGATGAGGTTCAGGCCATTATTTTCTCAGCCCTGGCAGCACTGCCGGCCATAAGCGCCATGAATGAGGATGTCGGTGATACCGTCAGCTACATTCTCAAGGAGGCCCACAAGCTGACCAGCCGTGAGACATATCAGGCCATGGAGGCGGTAATCCACAACCTCAATTCCATGCAGAGCCGCGCCGGTGCTCAGGTACCTTTTTCCTCCATCAATTACGGTACCGGTACCACAGCCGAGCAGCGCATGATTATGAAGAATGTGCTGCTGGCCACTGATGCCGGCCTTGGCAGTGGTGAAACCCCTATCTTCCCTGTACAGATCTTCAAGGTCAAAAACGGCGTCAACACAGCTGAGGGCGATCCTAATTACGATCTGTTCCGTCTTGCCTGCAAGGTCAGCGCAAAGCGTCTGTTCCCTAATTTCTCTTTCCTTGATGCCCCTTACAACAGCCAGTACTACGTTGAGGGCCATCCTGAGACCGAGGTAGCCGTAATGGGCTGCCGTACCCGTGTCTTTGGCAATGATTACGACAAGACCAAACAGGTTATTCCAGGACGTGGCAATCTGTCCTTTACCACAGTAAACCTGCCACGCCTTGCCATTGAGGCCCATGGATCAGTATCAAAATTCTTTGAGTCTCTGGACCGTACCGTAAACATGGTCTTTGAGCAGCTCATGGACCGCTTTGAAATCATTGCCGAAAAGCATGTCTACAATTACCCTTTCCTCATGGGACAGGGAGTGTGGATTGATTCAGGCCGTCTGCACTGGGATGACAAGATCCGTGATGTCATCAAAAACGGCTCACTGTCAGTGGGCTTTATCGGCCTTGCCGAAGCTCTGGTAGCTCTGACCGGTCATCACCATGGTGAAAGCGAGAGCTCTCTTGAGCTTGGCACCTCCATTATCAGACATATGCGTGAGCTTACTGATGCCCATACAGCCAAAACAGGTCTGAACTTCTCCCTGTTCTCCACACCGGCTGAAGGCCTGTCTGGACGCTTCGTCAATATTGACCGCAAGATCTACGGCGAGATTAAGGGCGTAACCGATCGCTCCTACTACACCAACAGCTTCCATGTGCCTGTTTATTACAACATCAGCGCAGCTGACAAGATCCGCATTGAGGGACGCTTCCACGAGCTTTGTAATGCCGGTGCCATTTCCTATGTCGAAATGGATGGCGATCTGACCCGCAATGTTGATGCTTTTGAGCGTGTGGTGCTTTACATGCGCGACTGCGGCGTAGGCTACGGCTCCATCAATCACCCTGTCGACCGCTGCCCTGTATGCGGCTATGTGGGCGTGATTAATGATGTCTGCCCTAAGTGCGGCCGTAAGGATGGCGAGGGTGTGACCATAGAGCGCCTGAGCAAGCTGGGCGTCGACTGCATTTGCAGAGGCTGAGCCTGACCTGTCAGACCGGCACCAGCATTCTGCCGGTGCCGGGCTGGCCTGGCGCCTGCCTTACGGCAGCGGCGCCCGCATGCTGCAGCCTGCACAACAGCAGAGCACAGCACTGCAGAGCAGGCCGCTGGCATGAGTGAGATTTTCCAGTAACAGGACCGGCAGCTGCCGGCCTTTGGGTACGGCTGCAGCGCCCGGTGACAGACAGGGGCCGCAGCCAGGCATTTCTGGGAGCAAATATGATTACAAGAGTAAAGGTACAAAACGGCATTGCCGGTGAGGGCGTCAAGTTTGAGCGTATCCGCCGCGTAACCGGATATCTGGTAGGTTCTCTGGACCGCTTTAACAATGGCAAGCGCGCTGAGGAAAAAGACAGGGTCAAGCACCTGCACCTCAAGTAGCAGCAGGATCTGCCACAGGCTCTGTCCCGGTCCCTGCAATGCAACTGCAAAGGCCTGGCACCCAGGGCAGATACCTTACACGCAATCATAATCAGGCCCGCTGTGAGACCTGCTCACAGCGGGCACTGTTTTATCCGTGGTGTGGATATCAGGCCATGGCCTTACAGTAACAATTTTGCATTGGGCCTGTAAAAATCAGATGCCGTAATCGCTTATTATTAGAATTACAGGCCATAAGCTCTGCTGTTAAAGTAATTTGATACCTGAGGCCTTTGCTTTGCGTTACAGGTGTGGTGTGCACGTGTACGCTCAGCAGTCACAGGCCTCTGGCAGTTAAGGCTCCGTCCTGCCATGCCTGCGCCTGCCAGGCAAGGCATGGCATTGCCAGGCGCTGCGCCGCCGCAAGCGCAGGCAGTCCTGCATGGCGGCACTGAGTATATAATTTTGGGGGAAGATTGCATGAGCGAAGATTTAAAGCTTTTAGACAGTACCACTTTGAAAATTGCCGGAGTAGTTACTGAGTCCATTGTTGATGGTCCGGGCATACGCTACACAATTTTCACCCAGGGCTGCCCTTTCCACTGCAAGGGCTGCCATAATCCTCAGTCTCAGCCTCTCAAGGGCGGCCTTGATGTCAAACTCAGAGTGTTTTACGACGAGATAAAGCAAAATCCTCTGATTAGCGGCGTTACCTTCTCAGGAGGCGAGCCTTTTATCCAGGCAGGAGCGCTTGCCATCCTGGCCAGGGTTTTAAAGGCTGAGGGATATTCAGTGTGGTCATATTCGGGCTATACCTTTGACAAGCTTGAGCGTGATGACAAATTCCGCTCCCTGCTTGAGCAGCTTGATGTAGTGGTGGACGGTCCTTATGTGCAGTCAAAGCACTCTCTTGAGATAGACTTCAGAGGCTCAACCAACCAGCGCATTATTGATGTGCCAAAGTCCCTGGCCCAGGACAAAATTATCCTGGCCGAAGGCTTCGTCTGACAGTGACATGCCCATGCCCATGTCCACATGGCATGACATGCCCATGCCCACAGGGCATGGTCGCCCGCCCGAACGCATCAGCCTGAGCGTACCCTCCCCATACCATCCCTCCCACCATCCAATCTCAGCCCAGGCTACGGCTCACAGCAAAGGCAGCATCCCGGCGCCAGGCGCACAAATTTGCAAGGTGCAGCCCGGCGGCCTGACGCTGGTTCTCAGCAAGGGCAGCAGCCCGGTGGCTGACGTATTCCCTGTGTCAGGCAAAGCCTCTTTGCCATAGGCAGCCTTGCTGTCCCATCCTTTTCCCACATCCTGTCCCATACCAGGCAGCTGTCCCATACCAGCAATCTGATCCATGCCTGGAATATTATCAATTGCGTCCTGATGGCCTGAAATGCTCAGCTGCACTTATCCCAGGTCTGAGCTCATAACAAAATAATATTCTGATATTTCTGATAAAGCCCTTTGCCTTATGTACCCAGGTTGCTGCAGGCAGCTCTCCTGCTGCTCTACTTATGCATGGCGCTGTTGAGATTATGGTGGGTCAGGACCCCAGGCATGATGTCATGTATGAGCATCGGAGCTGCTCTGGCGGCATGTATGCGGCTGTGATGGCCTGTTTTAAGAGCCCGTTAAGGGTCTGTATGGCGGTATCAAGGGATAAAAAATTCAGAAATATGGTGTTTGTCATGATGTCTGCAGGCTCTATACTGACTGACATCAAGGTGACTCTGTCCTTACTGTGCAGGGCCGGCAGCTGCCAGAGTGTGCTGCAGCAATATGGTGCTTCCAGAGCACCGCCTGGCGCTCCTGCCTGGGCCTGAAGAGCTGGTTTTTGTGATATTTCTGCGCTTTTGGCTGACATATTAATCAAAATTGAAAGTGCGTCATGCTTAATGTATTGGATAATATGCGCTGTCCAGCCGTCAGCAGATAAAGGTGTGCTGTCTGATGCGAACACATGTTTTATCTGGAGCGGGCGCCTCCAAAGGTGCGAACGGCGCATCAGGCTCTGCAGCAACAGCAGCCAATGCTGGTGCAGAAGCCTCTGCCGTCATGCAGGCTCTGCCGCCACCTAATGCGCGGGAGCAGCTGCCAGGTTATGGGGCTCAGGACGGAAAAGAATATGGGTACTGGCCGTATGCGGCATGGGGAATTCGAGGCGATTAATGCAAAAATCCAAGTCAAAACTGCTCTGCCGTTCATGTGATCTGGTGGTTCAGCTGCCTCCTTATCGCAAGGGCTTTCACTGTGTCTGCCCTCAGTGCCATTCCCTGCTTCGCTCGGGCTCCAAAAGCACTCTGGAAAACCTGGCCGTAGTTTCCATTGCCTCGGTCATCATGCTTTTTACCTCACTGACTCTGCCTTTTATGAGCATTTCCTCATATGGCATCAGTCAGTCCATGTCACTTACCTCCATTGTCACAATTTTGAGCCGTGACTGGTCCATACTGCTCTATCTGTGCATTCTCTTTACCTTTTTCTGTCCCCTGGTAATGCACCTTATTGTAATAGGCATAGTCTTTTTCAGGCTGCAGGTGACCAGACGCATAGCCAATATCTACATGTTCTGTCACCGCTTCTGCATGGTGGATGTGTTTATTCTGGGCGTAGTAGTAAGCCTGGTAAAGCTGGTGGCACTGGCCAAAGTGGACTTCCATGCAGGTTTTTATTCGGCCATTCTCTTTGCCATGCTCATGGTGTGGTGTTACAGCCGGGGCAGTCCTTACCGTATCTGGAATCTTCTGGAGCGCAATGATACTGAGCTGCGCCATGCCCATATTGGCATGCGCGGTATCGATCAGGGCCTTATCATGTGCCGTCACTGCGGCATGGTTTACAAAAGACGCAACCGTACGCTCAGCGCCAGTGAGCTCAACTCCCTGACCAGCGCTGACGACCGCTATCTTTATCAGGGAGAGGTGGAGTGTCCGCGCTGCCATCACTCCAATGACTACCGTGCGCCCAGCTGCTATCAGAAAACCATTGCTCTGCTGCTGGCTGCCGTAATTATCTACGTGCCAAGTAATGTTTATCCCATCATGGTCACTGACTACCTGGGAACAGCAACAGGCTCGAATATTATCGATGGTGTGATTTCACTGTGGCAGATGAATTCATACTTTGTGGCCATGGTTATTTTCATTGCCAGTATCTGCATTCCCATGCTCAAGATCCTGTGCATACTGTGGCTGCTTTACGTGTCCCATTACGGTTTCCGCCGCAATCCGGGAAGATTCAACAAACTCTACCGCGTCATTCTCTTTATCGGCCGCTGGTCCATGATTGACGTATTTGTGGTCATTATCATGTCTACGGTAGTGCGCATGTCCGGCCTGCTGACCATAAGCCCGGGTATGGCCATTATCTTCTTCAGTTTCACTGTACTGCTGACCATGATTGCCGCCGAGGAATATGATGAGCGCCTGCTGTGGGATCATGCCCTTGGTACCAGGCCACAGACCCTGTTAGATGACAGAGGTCATGTGATTGCAGATGATAATCCGGCTTCAGCTGCAGTATCTGCCGCTAAAACTGCAGCGGCCACAGCCACAGCTGCTGCCGCATCAGCCACAGCAGCAGCTGCATCTGCAGCCGTCACGGCCGCCGGCAGTGCTGCACAGGCAGCCTCTGCAGCCGTGCTCAGCCCCGGTCAGCGCCAGTCACTGGTACGTGCCTGGGAGCTTCTGCAGGGCGCCAGAGGCGCAGCTGACGCACAGACCTCTGAGCCTGCAGCGCCCGCCCCTGAATCTGCTCAGGCTGCCGCTGAATCATCAGGTCCCGACAGGGAGCCAGCTGCCACAGCAGCTGCTGACAGGGCATCATCAGCCTCCAGAGCTGCAGCTCAGGGCGCAGCTGCAGCTCAGGGCGCAGCTGCAGCCTCATCTACTGCAGATAAGGCTGCCCGGCAGGGCTCGGACTCAAAGTCTGACGGGCAGGATAAGAGCAACAGATAAACTCAGTAAGCCGAAAAACGTAACCATCCCGCAGTCAGGCCGCCGGAACTTCAGGCAAGACCATGGCAGGCGGCCGGGCAGATATAAAAAGGGCGCTGCAGCCTTACTGCAGTAAACAGAATTTATGGGCACTGTATCAGGTAATAGATCATGGCCAACTCTCAGAAAAACATAGTAACCAATGCCGTAGCTCAGGAAGTGGGCAGCTCCAGCACAGCTCAGGAGCAAAAGCCTAACCGCTTCTCCCTTATCTGGGTGGTGCCTCTGATTGCTCTTTTGCTTACCGGCGTGCTGATCTGGAACAGTACTTTTAACAACGGTCCTGTCATTCATATTACCCTGCCTAGTGCTGACGGTATCGAAGAGGGCAAGACCCTGATTAAGACCCGCTCGGTAACCATTGGTGTGGTAACTGATGTGGTGCTCTCTCCTGATTACCGCAATACCATTCTGACCGTACAGATGGACCGCAATACCGAGGACATGCTGCGTGCTGACACCCGTTTCTGGGTGGTCAAGCCACGTATTGAAAGTGCCGGTATTTCAGGCCTCGACACCCTGCTGTCAGGCTCATACATTCAGCTGTCCATGGGCACTTCAGATGCATTCAGCACCGAGTTTACTGCCCTTGATGCGCCTCCTGTACGTCAGGCCAATGAAGAAGGCGTGATGATTTCCCTTTATTCCAATGATTCACGCAAGCTCAACAATGGCGATATTGTTACTTTCCGTGGCTTTAATGTAGGTGCCATTACTGATACCCGCCTTGATATCGACAATCAGCAGATTCAGTACCGCGCCTTTATCCGCAGCCCTTATGACCGCCTTGTCAATCTCAACACCAAGTTCTGGATCAGCTCAGGTATTGAGCTTGATATCAACATGGCCGGAGCCACTTTGCGTACCGAATCACTGGACAATATGATGGTAGGCGGCATCACCTTCGACAACTTTGTCGACAATATGGATATCAGCTCCTCAGTACCGGACAATACCTCCTTCCGTCTGTTTACCAAACGTGCTGATGCCCGTGTTTCGGCCCTGGAAAACTCACTTATGTATGTGGTCATGCTTGAGGACTCCATCCACAGCATCAGACCGGGCTCACTTGTGTACTACCGTGGCGTCAAGGTAGGTGAGGTGGTAAGAGCCCCGTGGTTTGAAAACGGCTCTGATGTCTTCACCGCCAAGGCCCTGCCGGTTCTGATTTCCATCGACAGCAGCCGCAACAACAAGGAAGAGATAGCCGCAATTTTCAACAAAAATCTGAAAAAATCGGCTCTTTGTGCCCGTGTGGGATCTGCCAACATGGTTCTTAGCAACAATCAGATCGATCTGACTGTTGATCCCAAGAACAAGTGCACATCATCGCGAGATATCTTCAAAATCAAGGGCACCACTACTCACAACGGCATGCTGACCTATAACAGCTATAATGTGATACCGCTGATCCCAATGCAGTCACTGAGCGCCCAGTTTGATGCTTTTATGGCCAAGATGAACGAGTTTGACGTAGCCGGTCTGTCTACAGAACTGCAAAACAGCCTGCGCGCCTTTACCTCAGCCATGAATGCCTTTACCGGCTCCAATGATGCCGTACAGCGCACTCAGGTAATTTCCAAGCTGGCCGATGCCTTTGCCAACTTCAACAATTCAGTAAAGGGCTATGGACCAGATACCAAACTCTATAAGTCACTGCATCAGAACCTCAATAACATAGAGCAGATCCTCCAGGATCTGGCTCCGGCCATGACCGAGGCAGGTCAGAGCCCGGCCTCCATACTCTTTGGCAGCCCGGCCGACCCGGTACCACGCGCCGCTGACAAATAGCCCACAACCAGCAGGCTTGCCAGCCATGGCCGCCACTGCCACAGCCCCGGCATCAACTGCTACAGGAGCAGCAGCCGTACCGGCCGCCGCGCATGCAGGAGCAGCAGCGGCACCTGCCGCCGCGCATGCAGTGGCGGCGGGCACAGCATCTGCGCCAGCACAGGCTGCAGGGCCGGTGGCCCCGTAAGCCTGGCCGCTTTTATTACAACAACTGCGCAGCCTGCACCTGCAGGCACGTTAACAGGATTAAGGTAATGACTCTTACCACTTTAAGCTTCAGAGCACGCACTGCTGTTCTGGCTGCGCTGTGCAGCACCTCTGTAATGCTCTGTGCCTGTACCATGGGCGGTGAACCGGTGCATTTTGACCGCTACAGCCTGACTCAGGATGTGCAGCCGGCTGCCTTTCAGTCCGGATACAATATAGAAGTTACCCTGGCAGCTCCGCTCACTCAGGGCGGGGTTGTACTGCAGATGAGCGATGTATCGCTGCGTCCGGCACGCAACTACCGTTACAGTGCCGAGCTGGACAATGAGCTGAGTGTGCTTTTTGCCGACCGTCTGCTCAGCAGCGACAAGGCCCGGATGCTCAGGGACTTTAAGATCAGAATCTTTGTTTCCAAGTTCCAGGGAACCATGAACGGTCACGCCCTGACGGCCATGTCATTAAGAGTACTGGACGCTCAGGACCAGTGTGTTTATGAGAACTCCTGCTCTGAAGACAGCACCATGAAGGAAGACGGCTATGACGCCCTCGTTTCCGAGCTCAAGGCCAGCTACATCAGAATGTGCGACAAGGTGCTGGCCGACCTGCCAGACCTCACTGCTCCAAAGTCAAAGCAGGCAAAGCCTGCAAAGCCAGAAAATAAGGCAAAGCCAGAAAAGCAGGAAAAGGCATAGTCTGGCAATCAGCAGGACGCAATCAGCAGGACAGACAATAACTCCCGGATTTCACCCTGTAAAAAACAGTAAGGGCCGTAATGCCACCAGCGCATTACGGCCCTTACTTTATCCACACCAAGCACAGCAAAACCAGCTACACAAAAGCCCGCCACTCCTCTCCATCCAGCGCCCACCAGGCTCTGACGCTTCGCCACAGCGCTGCACATCCATACCATAGTCATGCAGTCAGCAGACTAAGTCGCAATCTCCCTCATCACTACATAATCACGGCCGCATCACAGCCATCTCAAAGACGGCCCTGAGCGTGTCACTGAGCAACGCTCAAGCCAGCACACTCATACACATCCCAATAGCCACTAAAGCCGCTCCAGCAGCGACCTGGAGCCTGCAAACGGCCATGACAGAGTCACTTTGCATCCTGTCACCCTGTAACCCTGACGCCTGCAGCCAGCACATTGTCACCACAATGCCCTCCTGAGTATCAATCACACTGGCCCATCCCCAGTGGGCATACGGCAGCACCTCCTTCAAAAGCTCCGCTGCACGGTCATACTGCCCACAAATTCCAGAAAAAACACCCTCCAAAAAAACGTACCCTGCTCAGGGTCAGATAATCTGTAAAACTTATGATCACCTCGATCGATCACGGAATAGCTTTCTTACACTGTTTGTAAATTTTTCACATAGATGAATGTTTAGGATAATAAGTATATCATACACTAAATTAACCTGAAGCCAGACCATAGACGCTAATACTGTTATTTTATGTGTAAATAATAAAAACCTGATAAATACAGGGAATAATGGTAATTATTGATGAATATAGCTGTATACATAAAATCATGACATTACGTCATATATGACGTATCTAGATCAAGTCGAAATACAGGTGCAGATACAGCGAAGAGCCCTACGGTGACCGCTCGGGCAAGCGGACGTCAAAACAGGCCTTAAGAGCTTAAAACCATGGCAATTTCAACGAAAATGGGCCCATTTTCGTGAGAAATGACGTGATTTTAATAATATTGAAGATAAAGAATATGTATGCCAGAGTACTATAAATGGTAGTTACGGTAATAAGACAATAATTTAGTCAAAGCATATAACTAGATACATGTACCATAATGGAATATCGATATAATTAAAAGTACACTATATTGATCTTTTATAGTTAAAGTCTGTGTATAGTAAATATGACCAAATTTTTGTCAAAAATACCATAATCAGCCTGTGTAACAGCTTTTATATGAGTCTCACCGATCTACAAAATTTCAAACTCAATGATTTACATGGATGTATTGTATCTAGAATACTTGATTAAGCCCGCATGAATCAGGTTTTAAAAGTGGGCACTATTGAAAAACAGTAAAATTGCAGATTTTGAGTTTCCCACAAGCTCTGACACCGTAGCCTGCCCAGGGAATCTACCCCCATGGCAGCTACATATCTTGCAGCCCGACTACAGCTCCTTGGGAGAACCTGGGGATCGCCAGGGCAAATCATGCTGCAGCCGTCATGGTGATCTTAAGGTGCCATACAGCGCTCTCAGACGACGCTGGAGAGCCCTGCAGGCATCAACCTGGTGATTCCCGGCGACAGCACCTGCGCATGCGCTACAGCGCAGCTAAAAGCTGCCATCTGGTGGCGAACAGACACTCCTGGCATCGCCGCATGGTAAAAGACAGCTTTTAATATCTAGATCTATTTTTAAAACAGCATATTTATCGTGCTTTCCGTGATTTTGCAGACATGTAGATATGCAAAAAGCAGCAATACTGAGTACTTTGGTGGGAAATCAAAGGAAATACAGTTGTTGCACTGTGCTCAGCCGCGATGAGATGCGACACATGGCCAGGAGCACCAGCCATGCTGAAGCTGGCAGAAAGGACGTGAAGGAATGCCTGCAGCAAGAGCGCCCAGCCTGGAGAAGCTGAGCTCAGGACTACGAATTCCTTCTCCAGCCACCACT
This sequence comes from Anaerobiospirillum sp. NML120449, assembly GCF_023051105.1. GTDB lineage: Bacteria > Pseudomonadota > Gammaproteobacteria > Enterobacterales > Succinivibrionaceae > Anaerobiospirillum. The sequence goes on from NZ_JALKIL010000002.1 coordinate 134,325, forward strand.
CGAAGCAACGAACAACCTTTAGTATCTAGATCGATTTTATAAACATGATATTTATCGCGTTTGTTTGAGCTTTAGCATCAAGCGCATATGCGAAATCTGCTGCTTTGTCATACTTTTCCCTGCATGCCTGGAAAGAGTGCTGCCGAGCCGCATGGAGTGGCTCAGGTAAGCTCCTGGCGACCATCATATGGAGCCAGGGCATTACCCCAGGTGCGAGGACATACGCAGCAGGAGAGTTCAGCCAGGAAAAGCAAAAATACGAATTCCTTCTCCAGCCACCACTCAAATCAATGACCGAGCTTTAGTATCTAGATCTGTTTTATAAACATGATATTTATCGTGTTTATTTAACTTTTTGCATCACAAACATACGCGAAATCTGCTGCTTTGCCATACTTTTCCCTGCATGCCTGGAAAGGGCGCTGCCCAGCTGCATTGAGAGGAGCCAGCAAGCCCATGGCGACCATCATATGGAGCCTGGGCATGAGACCAGGTGCGAGGACATACGCAGCAGGAGAGCTCAGCCAGGAAAAGCAGGGATACGAATTCCTTCTCCAGGAACCACTCGACTCAGTGAACACTCTTTAGTATCTAGATCTATTTTTAAAACAGCGTGTTTATCGTATTTGTGTGAACTTTTGCATCAAGCGCATATGCGAAATCTGCTGCTTTGTCATACTCTTTCCTGCAGGGCTGGAAAGGGCGTGGCAGGTGTCAGGTGGGAGGTCGGATTTTAGGAGGACATGAGGTGGGGCTTGGCTGTCGGCTGATGCCGACAGCGCGGGTTATTTGTCTGAGGCGGGCTCTTTGTCTGAGGCGGGTTCTTTGTCAGAGCTGATTTCCTGAGTCTGGGGCGGCTCCGGCTTGAGATAGGTAAGGGTTGCAGTAATGGTGTTCCACAGCAGTTCTGTACTCTTCTGTACGCTGTTGATCTCCACTACAGCGCCAGCTGACGGTGGCGCGAAAATCTGGGCCAGAGGAGAGCTGTGTTTAATCCATACCGGGCCATGCAGTGAGTCTTTTTCATCTGTGCCACTCTCTGCCTGGCTCACTGATGCTCCAGATGTACTTGAGTCTTTGTTAAGACTTACTTTGTCCATAATATCGAAGATGCTTTCTTTGAACTCATTATTACCATGCTTTGCCATGGTTACAGCTTTCAAAGGGTCAACAGTGCGACTTTCAACGCGTCCCTGCAGGGCAATAACCATGGAAATGGGGCGCGTGTCCTTAATGTCTTTGAAAATCACTTTGTGCTCATCCTGTACCGTTTTGAGAACGGTTCCAGGGGGGATACTGTTGTTCCTTGCTACTGGTGGCTGGGGCTGCTTGCTGGTAACAGCTGAGGTCATGTTGATGACATATTTGTTAATCAGATCAGGCAGATAGTTTCTGATGATGTTATTAGCGCGTGAGTACTTTGAGTCCAGCACCACATAGTCATCATTGAGCTTGTTTGCCCAGTTATCGCTGCTGCGGGTAACCCGCATGACAAAGTCAGGATTGAAAAAGTTCAGATCCGCCCCATTGGAGCCCGTGGTGGAGCCATTGTTGTCAGTACGGAAAAGGGGCAGGCCGTTTTCAAAGTATGAGCCTGATATCACCGGCTGGTAGTACAGGTTAATGACTGTTCTGTACTTGAACAGGCGATAGGTATTTGCTGTGCTGTAATCAGGCTCATTGTTCTTCTGATGGAGCAGATACTCATAGCGCCACGATGGTGTGAATATATCTGCCTTGAAGCCCTGCTCCATTAGCATGCTCAAAATGGTGTACAGACAGTAGTACTCAAAGATACGGTCAATGGTAGAGCGTTCATGTATTACAGGTACAGGAGTACATGCAACCTCATAGCCGGTAAACCACTGGTCCATAAGCCTGTATATCCTGGAGCATGCTTCTACCTGAGTGTATGCAGGCCTGCATGCAGGTATCTTATACATAAGAGCCGGTTGGCTGCCAGTAGCCTGCTCAAGGGTGTCGAGTATCTTTTCAAGGCGCAGTACTGCCGATTCAAGAAGGGCAATATCGGCGCTGAAGGTTTCATTACGTAGACGCTCTACAATAGCGTAAGGAGAGTTCAGTGCCTCAGCGGATGCGCCCGTATTCTCCATGTACCGGCCATCAGCTTCTGTGCTGTCAGTGTCATCAGCAGCTGTGGCGCTGTCATCTCCAGTACAGGCGTCACCTCCAGTATCGGAGTCATCTCCAGTACAGGCGCCGTTTGAGATTTCTGAGGCTTCTTCTTTCAGGCGGTACTGAGCCACTGCTTTGAGGTTATTCCTGCTGACGGTAAGCACACTGAAAACAAAGCACATGATCTCATGGCAGGCATCAGCAAGAGCACTGTTATCAGCACCGTTTGAGGCGCTGTCTGTGCTGTCACTGGCAGCATCGGGCTGCGCGTTGTCTGCGCCTGCTGTATCGTCCTGCGCGCAGGCTGAAGCCAGTGCGGCAGCTGCAATGCTGTGAGCTGAGCGCTTATTTTTGAGCTCAGACAACTGCAGCATCTGCACAAGTGAAGTCAGATTCTGCTGACAGACATCGCAGATATGTCTGGTAAGGCGGGTATAGCCATAAAATGCCGGATACTCTGGCATGCCATTACTTATGCAGTCCTCTGGTCCACGGCCGGTGTACTTAATCTCAGGAAACATCAGTTCCAGGGCCGGTGACTGGGCTTTGGTGCTCAGTGTGGCGATCATTTCCCTGAGGTTGTCATTGTCGCGCTGGAATCGACCGGTACAGATAAGCCATGGAGAGTAGAGATGGCAGCGACGGTCGTCATCAAGAGTGATGTCCAGCTGCAGGCTGACAAGGTCATACTGCCTTAAAAAAGGCAGTTTCTGGTTCTGCAGGAAATGGCTGTTATCAGGAAATTCCCAGACAACCTGACGCATGCCGGTATCAGGGTCATAAGCTCCCGTAGAGCAGCGACCGCAGAACATGTCATTAATCTTGAGACTGATGACCTTAAGCGGACTTTGCTCATCAGTAGCGCGTCGTGCAGCGGCTTCCTCAATAAGGGCATTGAGCTCACTGCCCATGAGACGGGTCTGCTCTTCATCCTCCTCTTCATGACCGCCTTCTTTCAGGGCCATGTTCACAATAAGAGCCTCATTGAGTTTCATGTGAATATGGTAAGTGCCATTTTCATTAACTACAGGACATATACCCAGAGCACGGGCCGGACGGACAGGCTGTACAGTGGTCAAAGGCAGGCACAGAGCATTGCTTTGAGCGCTGTCATCACTGCTCTCAGCTGTCGTGGCATAGCTGCTTTTGCCTGCATAGCTTTTAGCCCATGGGCGGGCTGCCTGGCAGATCCTTACCTCGCCTGCCACTTTGAAAGAAGACGGGCTTACTGTTTGACCCTGGCTGCCGTCGCCTGCGTTACCGTCAGCGGCGGCGCTGCTGCAGCGGCCGCCAGCGATGTTAGCGTCAGTGGCGGTGCGGCCAGCAGTGCCGGCGGCGCAGACGTTGCCAGAGGCTCTGTTGCCTGGGGCGCTGATGTCAGAAACTGTGCTGGCGGAGATATCAGCCTCACAGACAGATGCAGAGGAATTTACTGAGCCTGGGATTGAGGTCATGGCAGATCTGCCTCACTGGATATTAATCAGGAAAAGAATGAGTAGAACTTCAGTGGCGAGTGATTGTTATCAGCCATACGCCGGATATGGGCGGAGCACAGAGGCATGAAATCAGGAGTGCACTCTCCGGAAAGAGATCGCAGCAGTATCTCATAGCGGCGTCCCGAGCCTGAAATGGCTGGCAGTATCTTCTGGGCCACAGCGTAATCAAGAGCCTTCAGGGAGTTTTTACTGTCCGCTCCTGTCATCAGACGGCGCGCGGCTGAGCAGTAGCCACTAATCATTTTTATGGTACGGGCTGTCAGCGGCATGTTCAGCTCGGCCTGACTGAACAGTTCAAGCAAATCATCCCACTTGACCTCACTGTATTTCTCAAAGGCCGGGGTATTGCCCGGTCCAAAAGCACGGCGCAGCTGCTCCATGCTTACTGTGCCCGCCACAGGCATGTCATCATCGCTTACAGGATCAGGATGCTGCGGTGTCCTGTGAATGACCTTGAACTGGCCTCTCAAGCTGCCTCTTACATCAGACAGAGGTACCTTGAGGCTTATCACCCAGCTGCGTTCGAGCAGTCTGGTGCTCAGAGGAATATGGCAGGAGCTCTGACTGACGGTGGCGCAAAAGCGCATACTCTCAGGCATATGCAGATCGCGGCCACCACCAAAATTAAGTCTTAAAGGCAGGCCGTCGCAGCCTCTGAAAAAGGCAGAGAGGTAATGGTCCATGGAGCTCAGATCGGCATTATCAAACATCAGCACAAAAGGAGCCTGTCCATGGTATGCCATACGCGGGTGCAGCCTGTTATGCTCATGCTGAGCATCAAGATCACCAAGTGCCTCAAAGAGTGTGCTGTTAACAGGTTCAAGCTGGCGGCTTACAGGATTGAAATAGGCTATAAAATCCTTAAGAGAGCTCCATCCTGCCTCAACATCCACCTCGACAAAGCGTGAGGCTGTCAGTGGGATATCGGCAGCCGGGACAGCAGGGGCAGCCGGGTAAGCAGGGTAAGCCGGGACAGCAGGTGCAGCGGCGGCGAACGGAGCCGCCTGAGCGGCCGGGACGGATGGAGCAGCCGTCAGCGCCCTGGTATTAACTGCATCAAGACCAAGAGCTTTTGCCAGAAGACGGCAGTGGGTGCTTTTGCCTGAACCGCTGCGTCCGGCAAATACTGTCATCATGCCCTGAGTAAGGCAGATCAGGTAGTTGGCCGCATCATCACGGTCAAGCTCAATACCATCACGGGCAAAGGTCTTACACACTCTGGTGATAATTGCCTGGGCATCATTAAAAGCATCATCTTCCCTGATGCTGTCAGAGGGAATAAGCCGCATCCTGCTGTCAGTGCAGGCCGGGCCTGTGGCTGCGCCATAGACGGCACCCGCGCCCGATCCTGAGCCAGCAGCTGGCGCAGTGGCAGCGGCAGCTGCCCGGGCTGCAACAGCGCCCACGCCTGTGCTGTGGGCGGTGCTGGCAGCAGAGCTTTTGAGCTTATTGAGCTCCTGCTGATACCAGGCGGCACGGCCCTCCAGCTCTTTGAGCCTTGCTCTGGTCTGCTCAAGCTCACTTGTCCTCTGACTGAGCTCACGGCCGGCCCGCTCTAAAGCAGCATGCGCTGCAGCCGCCGCCTGATCTGCAGCTGTCTGAGCGGCTGCTTCGTCATTTTCCTGCAGCGGGGCGCCAGGGGCAGGCGCTGGCGCTGGTGTTTGCGCTTGCGCTGGTGCCGGCGCAGTCACCTGCTGCTGGCCGCCGCTGTGTGACTGCGCTCTGGCAAGCTTTTCTTTGAGGGTACGTATGGTCTGGATATAGGAGATGACCTGGCTCTGGTCGTAGTTATTAGTGCTCTCTGCATCAGTGTCCTGGCAGCCGGGCAGCTGCAGGGTGCCGTTGCTGATAACGGGCTGAACAGTGATGTTGGCATCAGTGGCCATGTGCCTGCCATAGCCAGGCTCATCGGTCATGAAGGCACTGAAGACAGGTCCATAAATGTTTTCCAGAGCGACACTGCCCACTGCACTGCCAACTGCAGTCTGGCTGTTTTGCTGTGGCAGAGGCATGCCTGAAAGGATAGCGCTGCCTGCTGACATGGGAGCCTGGTGATGGTAAAGAGCATTGCCATGCGCAATGCCGGGCGCAATACCAGGTGTACTGCCAGGGGCATTGCCTGGGGATGTGCCCGGAGCATTGCCAGGGGCTGTGCCCGGAGCCTGGCTGTTGAGTGCTTCTGAGGCGCCTTGCGCACTGTGGGCATGGTCATTTTCGTGCACGGGCACTGAGTTGATGATAAAGCTGACTATGGTGCCTGCAAGGGCACCTGGTAAACCCGGAGCGCTGTCAGAGGTAAAGCGCATCCTGAGGGCAGGGCATGAGCTTATCTGATACCAGCTGCTGTTGTCATAGACAAGGCAGGGAGTAAGGAGCATCAGGCAGCTGCCTGACTGGTCACAGGCCTTCTGTCCTGATGCCTGAGCGGCTCTGAGCCAGCCCAGAGCATGGCGGCCAGTTAGGTGGTTAAGGTTCACTCAAGTCTCCTTGTCATGCAGGCCATGGCATGCCTTATCGGATGCAGTAAGGCTGTTCCCGTACGCTTTGGCAGGCTGCGCCCGGGGGCAGCTGTCTGCAGCTAATGTTATCAGCTTTAAGCCTGTGCCTGCCTGTCATGGATCATCAAAAAAGGCCCGGTCCCTTTTTCAGGGGCCGGGCCTTTTTCAGTGCCGGGCAATAAGACCGGGCCAGACCATGCAGCTCCTGCAGGAGAACATGTCAGCAGTCCCAGCCGGCCGTCAGGCATGCCTGACGGCCGACGTGCGGGGCGGGCGCTATCTACTTTCCTATACAGAATGTGGAGAAAATAATGCCCAGGATGTCATCAGAGGTGACCTTGCCTGTGATGGTACCCAGGTGATTCTGAGCCAGAGTGATTTCACGGGCGGTAAGTACCAGGTCGCCCAGCTCAAGCATGCCGCAGGCGCGTTCAATGGCCTGATAGCACTCATCGAGCTCACCCAGGTGACGACGGCGGGCTGAGAACACACCCTCTGTTGGAATGATGCCCAGAGCCTCCTGCAGGCGGCTGCGCAGCTGCTCAAGGCCATCAGCTGTTTTGGTGGAGGTGGACAGCTGAGGGTACTGGTTGAGCGGCTCGCTGCTGAGCAGCTTTGCAGTCTGCTCATCAGCAGGCAGATCCTGCTTTGATTTGACCACAATGAGATTGCGCGGGTTATCAAAGACCTTCTTGATATGGTTGAGGGCCTCAATGGCATCAAGAGCCGGACGGGAGCTGTCTATCATCAGCAAAATCAGGTCGGCCTGACGCAGCTCATCAAGGGCGCGCTGAATGCCTATGGCCTCAATCTCATCAGACGGGGTATCACGAATACCGGCTGTATCGGTAATGGTTACGGGTATGCCGCCTATTTCTATGTTGACTGTCAGTACATCACGGGTAGTACCTGGAATATTGGTCACAATGGCCCTGTCAGCACCGGCAAGGGCATTGAGCAGGGATGATTTACCGGCATTAGGCTGACCTGCCAGCACAATGCGGGCGCCCTCATTGAGCTTTACACCATGAGCGGCGATGCTCTGGGCATCACGGGCAAGGCCCAGCAGGGCAGTAAGCTCATCTCCGGCCTTTCCTGAGTCAAAGAAGTCCTCATGCTCCTCAGGGAAATCAAGGCAGGCCTCAATGCGCACTCTGAAAGTAGTAAGGCGCTGAGTAAGCTCATCAAGACGGCGGGCAAAGACACCGCTTAAGGATGCCAGAGCGGCACGGGCAGCGCTTTCAGAACCGGCAGAAATCAGATCCTCAACAGCTTCGGCCGCAGTAAGGTCCATACGGCCATTTAAAAAGGCACGGCGGGTAAACTCACCAGGCTCAGCCTGACGTACGCCCCTGATTTTGAGCACAGCGCTGAGCACTCTCTGAGGGACCACATTGCCACCATGGCCCTGCAGCTCGATAACATCCTCACCTGTGTAGGAATGAGGAGCCTTGAAGTACAGCAGCACGCCCTCATCAATTACCTCATCGCCATCGTAGAACTTGCAGAAATAGGCATAGCGCGGCCTGAATGGATATACCTGACGTTCAGTAGCGGCGCGGGCGCTGTCAGCGCCGCCTGCGCTTACTGCACAAGCGCCGCCACTGCAGGCGGCTGTGCCTGTATCGCTGGCAGCGCAGTCTCCCCTTGAGATACTGAAGGTGCTCTGAGCGGTGCCGGCGCCAGCTTCACCGGCTGGAGCGCTGGCAGCAGCGCAACTGGCAGGGGCGCTGCCATCCCTGGCTGCGTCAAGGGTGCTGCCATCCATGGCTGCATCAGGGGCGCTGTCTGCCCATTTACCGGTTATCTGGCTTGCTGCGTACAGCGCGCCTGGTCCGGAGATACGGATAATGGCAATACCGCCACGGCCTGGGGCAGTAGCAATGGCTGCAATGGAATCGGCAAAGTCGGACATGTCAGCAGCTCCTGTGTGACAAAGAAAAAGCCTCAGACCTTTGCTGATTATCCTGCTGGGTTCAGCTTGGGGTCTGAGGCTTAATATTAAGCGCTTATGGCTGAGAATCAACAGTTATTGTTGATTAGCTCTTGAAGTGTAAGCCCTTCTTTTCCAGAGACTTGAAGATAATAACCTGCTGGAAAATGGTGAAGATGTTGGACACCAGCCAGTAAATGGTCAGGCCTGCAGGGAAGGTACAGAACATGAAAGTAAATACCAGTGGCATGGCCATGAAGACCTTCTTCTGCAGCGGATCAGTAGTTGGAGTTGGTGACATCTTCTGAATGGCATACATGGAAATACCGTACAGAATAGGGGTCACGAAGTATGGGTCGTAAACTGACAGGTCCTTAATCCAGAAAATGAATGGAGAGTGACGCAGTTCAGTAGACTCCATCAGGGTCCAGTACAGGGCAATGAAGATTGGCATCTGAACCAGTAATGGCAGACAGCCGCCCAGAGGGTTAACCTTCTCGCTCTTGTAAAGACGCATGGTCTCCTGACCGAGCTTCTGGCGGTCATCACCGCAGCGCTCACGCAGCTCCTGCATCTTTGGTGCAAGCAGACGCATCTTGGCCATGGAGGTGTACTGGGCCTTGGTCAGTGGGAACAGAATGGCACGTACTACCAGAGTCAGCAGAATAATGGAGAAGCCCCAGTTGCCAATATAACCGTGGATAAACTCCAGGATCTTGAACAGTGGAATGGAGATGAACCATAACCAGCCGTAGTCAACGGTCAGATCGAGGTTAGGAGCGACTTTCTCCATCTCGTCCTGGCTCTTTGGACCGATCCACATGGAGGCCTTGAACTCATGGCTGGAGTGGGCATCGATCACAGCAGGCTCGGTACGGATACCGATAATGGCCTCAGCTCCTTTCTTTGCGGAGTTGGAGAAGATTACGTTTTTGACGCCCTCGGTGGTATCGCCAATCCAGGCAGATACGAAGTAGTGCTGAATCATGGCAACCCAGCCACCGGTGGTAGGCACGCTCAGAGGCTGCTTGTCTGCTGATAGCTCTACCAGATCCTCAAGGGTGTTCTTCTCGTAACGGGTCTCGTCTGTGGAGTAGGCAGTACCACGGTAGGCACCGGCCACCATCATGGCACCAGGCTGCTCATTAAGAGAGGCATCAACAGTCTGCTTTAACTGGCCGTAGAAAGCCATGGACAGATTGTTATCGGTGTTGTTGACCACGTCGTACTTGACGTCAACCACGTAGCTGCCACGGGTCAGGGTATAGGTCTTGGTGTACTCAACACCTTTCTGGGTGAAGTGCAGTACGGCGCTGACCTTGTCCTCGCCTTCCTTGAGCTCATAGCTGTCAGCTGTGGCGGTCCAGGTTGGACGGGCCTTGGAATCAGGACCGTTGGCACCGATTAAACCGGATTGTGACTGATAGACAAAGAGCGGATCATTCATCAGCAGGTGGAAAGGCTCATCCTTGAACTGCTCCTGCTTAACCTTGAGCAGTTTGGCGTCAACAATGTCACCGCCAACGGAGGAGATAGCGAGCTTCAGGGTGTCAGAGCTTAAGTTGACAAGCTTGCCTACGGAGCCCTGAGTGCTCTCAGCAGCGGCGATCTGCTCAATACGCTGAGCCTGGATCTGAGCCTGCTGCTCCATGTCGATCTTATCTCTTTCCCAGGCCCAGTAAATAAACAGGGTCAGGGTTAAAAAGAGAATGAAAAGTATGTTTCTTTGTTGTTCCATCGCAACAAACCGTTTTTAGCCCAATATAGATTTCGCACGTTGACATCACGGCCAGGCATTGCTGGTCAGCCCGTGCGCTCCTGCAGGAGAGGCTCTGGCAGAGTCTGTAAGCAGCGGTACAGTTCCATCGCATGACGGGCTTTCACCGTTCACATGATGCTTAAGTACTTAGCCTGTGCAGGAACTCGGCAAGTTTCTCTGAAACCTGTCAGGGGTGATGGTGTCTGTCTGGCGTTAAGTCATCCCCTTGCGGGAATGCAAAAGCCCTGGTCCAATGATGCAAAAAGCAAAAGCTGATGCTCAGAGCATGTGCCCGGAACATGTGCTTTTGCTTCCTGACAGCCATGATAAAAGTGGCGATTATTATACCCGCGCAGCGGCATTCATATGCACTTTCACCTGCAGCTTTACAGCGACAGAGATCACATCTTTCCATAACCGCAGGGTCTGTATTCAATGTGCTTGATGACAGGGAATCATGATATGAGTTCTGAGCGCATCACAGGTCCTGCTGCTGGCAGATACAATGTCCTGCCGATGAAAGGAGCTTTTAATGTGACTTGTCAGATGACTGAGGGGAAACAGGATCGTCCACGCCGTCTGGCTGTGTCCTGGTCTTGAGGTCGGGATCGGTGTCCGACCTGCGAGGGACGGGATCGATGCCGCCTTCATTCAGGGGGTGGCAGCGTCCGATACGTCTGGCGCCAAGCCACATTCCCTTAGCAAGACCCCATTCTTGAATGGCCTCTAAGGTATATTGCGAGCAGCTTGGATAAAATCGACAATGCTGACCTAATAATGGACTTAGAAGTTTTTGATAGGTTCGGATCATTAAGATCGCCGACTGCCCAACTGGCGAGAGATTTGAGCCCATAGCCTGTCTAGAGTTGAACGTATATCGTGATTACTGATGTCACCTATGCCTGGTCGTGCTAAAAAGACCAGATCTACATTAGGAAGGGAATCTTGTGAGAGCCTGAAAGATTCTCTGACCAGTCGTTTGACGCGGTTGCGCCATACGGCTCGCTTCAGGACCTTTTTAGGGACAATCAGCCCGAGCCGTGGGGTGGTTTGCTCATTTTTGCAGGCAAGAATGAGCATGCCTTTACCACCGGCACGCACGGGCTTCTTAAATACCTGGTTATATTCCTCGGAGCTGAGCAGTCTCAGCTCACGGGGAAAAGCAGAATTAGGCATTTATCTTCAGATTAGACGCAGAGACGCTTGCGGCCCTTGGCACGACGACGGGAAAGAACCTTGCGGCCATCAGCAGTACGCATACGCTTACGGAAACCGTGGGTGCGCTTACGCTTTAAAACGTTTGGCTGAAAAGTACGCTTCATTTGAGTATTTCTCCAGAGGATGGCATTGTCATCCGACAGTGCCTTGGTAAGTATGCAATCCCAGACTCTGTTACCTCGTCAGGGCTGAGGCACCTCAGTATTCTGAGTACCGCGCAGCAGCCCGGCGCTGCAGTCTGGCACTGGATGCTTCAACAGCATTCAGCTAATCAAGTAGCGTGTCATCTCGGACATCTTCCGGATTAGAGAGTGGTAACGCGCCTGAGGCAACGAGCAGCTCTGATGGAGAAAACATCCGTCGTAAACACAGTCAAGGATCAGACGAGCATGCTCTGGGCCGTCGCCTGATCCTTGAGAAAAAATCTGGTGCAGTTTTACCCACCTGGCCCATAAATAAGCCATTATTGACGGGGCAAACTTACTGAAATGCACATTTTACAGTGTTCGTACGGTACAGATCAAGATTTTTCACAGTTATTTGGCTACTGTAAGTACGCTCATGACCACTCAGCCCTGAATTTCCCACAGGCATGCGCCCTGGACTGCTCAGGACACAGGTGCTTATTTAAGGCATTTTCATCCCTGTCAGTGCACCATTTATTCCCGGCAGATCTGCAGCCGGGAAAAAGTGGCGCAGCCAGGGTATTTTCTGTCACCGCCATCCTGGCCGGAAATGAATCACCCCACCAGCAGGTCAATCACCAAAAAATCCCAAAACCACACGGCCATAAAATACACAGGCAATTTGTCCCGGCAGCCCGACAAAACAGCGCCGTGCACGTGCACGTGGTGAGATTTCATGACCGTGCACGTGCACGCAAACTTGTGGGGGACAAAATCACAGTACCTTTACATAAGGAAAAGCTCTATAAATTTTCATAAAAAGCATAACGATCTCAGCGCCCCAAAGCACTGAAATTCAATAAAAATAATAAAAGCAAGTATGCTTTATGAAATAGACAATAAAGCTGGTTACGCAGCTTATTATAAGAGCGCTTTCTAACCACCTCCCACGCTCTGCCTGTACGCCGCCTCGCGGTGCCTGCGCTGCGTGTGGTGCGTGCGATGCGCCTTGCACCGCTGTCGCAGGGCGACCGTCAGCTGTACCTGGTTTTTGAACACGGCTCAGCCTTAGCCTGTTTAAGCCATTTTTCTGGCACCATGGGGCGCAGCTGCGGCTGCAGCCAGCTGCCGATCAGAGCGCATCGTCCTCCCTGAGCCGCACTCGGCCAGGGACTGTAAGGGCAGTTCAGGGGCGCGCAGGGCCCGGCGGGCCGTACGGAGTTCCCCGTAGTGGCCGCAGTGGCGGCGCTGACGCCGGGAATCGCCAGGATCAGATTTGGGGCATTTGTTCAAAATAAATTCAAACTGTTATATTTTTTAATCAATAACAGTGAAAGCTCATAAACATGAGCTTAATCACGATTTTTTGCCAGACCTGGCATTTATTTTGATCCTGGCTGTTCACAGGGCTTTTTCGTTGACGTGGAGTTTTTTTTCATCACAGAATGGCGTTTATTAGCCAAAGGGCGTAAAAATGGGCCGCCAGGGACGATAGAGCTGATAAAAATTGATCCTTTTTGCGCAGAAAAAATGCTAAAATGGGACACTTTGATTTCACTGGGACACACCAGGGAAATTTTTTCACCAACGCTGCAGAGTTTTCCGCATTCGCCGGGAATCGGCAGTTCTCCTGAAGATCTGACCTGTTCAGACTCTCATCTTTTTACAGTGTCGTAATAGAGCTAAAGGAAAAGCGGTTTTCCTGTAATGCCCCTGGCATTATCAAAAGCTGCGATCTGATATCACTAAACCAGTGACCTGCCCGCCTCGGGCACTGATCTTTCACTGAACAAAATGCATTACGGGTGCTTTTCGTGTTGTTGGAGTATTGCGCCTGCCGTGCCGGACCATTGTCCACGGCCCTGGTAAGTGCGCCCTGAAAACAGCGTCTGGCGCGTAGTGCAAACAGATCAGATCAACTGGTAACCATGCTGCCACGGCCCTGACAGCCCTCAGGCGGCGTGATCAATTCAAACAGCCTTTTGCAACGGCGAACTTGCTATCGTGCGGTGCATGGCCATGGTGTCTGTTCAGGACTGGACAGCTCCATGACGGAAATTCGAGCTCATAACCTGTCTTGCAGGAATAACAGGGGATGCTGACGAGTTTCGGGCTGAGACCAGGTCCACTGTTCCATCAGGACTGCTGCGTACTCTGTTGTGCACATGTCCTCCGGTGGAGACAAGAACTGGAAGTTTCAAGGAGCGTCCTGCTCCCTCTGTGATTTCTTATTGGATAAGCTTGCATAAAGATTCCCGGTACACGCTTCTACTTCAAAAGCGGCACTGCCTTTTGTTGTGCTGTTTTTGAAGTAGGTGGCGGGGGTGATATGCAGAGGCTCTGGATGGCTTAAAGCTGGATGCAATCCTCTTTATTATGGCGCCGCGCCATTTTGCGCGTTGCCAGTGCCACAGAAGAAAACCTTGAAGCTCAGATAATCAGACTGTTTTTCACTGAAGTGGGCATGGTCTACGATGAGGATCTGAGCAAAGTTCGTTTTATCTGCCCAGGTGAATATGTGTACAGGACTTTTGCCCCGTACAGCTGGCGCTTTTATCTCGAACTGAAGGCTATTCTTGGTGTCAAAGATCTGGGCTTTTCCCTGGAGGCAGTGTCCTCAAGGGAGTATCAGCTGTTGCAGCGCAACGGCAGCCTGTGCGATCGTCAGACACTTGCAGGTATCAGCCTCGAGGTCGCCGATGGCGAAGACATCGGCTCTTCTGTGTTCGCCGTTTCTCCATGCATTGCCATGGATGGTGCCGTACCATCTGTGAACATCCCTATGGGCGCTGCCGGTGCAGCTGCTCACGCCTTCGCTCAACCTTTAACAGCTCACAGAAACACTTTTTCTGATAACCGCAGCTTAACCGCAGGCGGTAATACCCTTTCATCCTTACATGCCACACAGCAGCCTCAGGCTGACTGTGCATCAGGCATGTCTGCATCTCATGCCACACAGCAGCCTCAGGCTGACTGTGCATCAGGCATGTCTTCATCTCATGCCGCGCAGCAGCCTCAGGCTGACTGTGCATCAGGCATGTCTTCATCTCATGCCGCGCAGCAGCCTCAGGGCGACTGCGCCAGCGGCATTTCTTCTTCAGGACAGTCACAGTCCTGCCGACTGAACTCAGCCTCTGCTGAGACCGCTCAGTCATCAGATAACAGTAATGAACTGCCTGTGGAGTCATCTTATCCAGAGCATGACACCATGGCAGTCCAGTCCGCATCTGTATCCACCAGTGAACCGTCAACCTGCAAGGATGGTTCACAGGACGGTGCAGATGACACTGCCTGTCAGTATTCCAGCAATGTTTCAGCAAGTGCCGGCACGGCCTCATCTTTTGAGGCTGTGGGCACTGGTGCATCTGCAGATTACGGACAGGCTGACAGCAGTATGAACATGGAGGCCCAGGCCTTCATGGACGTAACTGCAGGTCGTACCACAGCAGCACATGGTGCAGCTGCAGCCGGCAGCAATGCAGGATCTGCAGAGGCCATGGCTCACATGAGCGCTTCACTGGACCGCAACGGTGAGGCTGCTTACGGGCATGCCATGTCTGTGGCAGACAATATTGATCTGACAGCTCAGGAAAGTCATACCGCAGGCTTGCCTGATGCTGAGCAGAATGAAGCTGCACCGGTTAACCGCTCCGATGCAGCTTCTGCCAGTGGTGAAGCCGGTGCAGCCTGTGCTGCAGCCGGCTCTGTTGCCACTGAAGATCAGTCCGTACCGGCAGCAAATGCTTCGGCTGCCGGTGCTGCCTCCGATTTTGCTTATCAGGCAGAACTTGCTTCAATGAAAGCCGCAGCAGCGGCATCTGCAGACCCTCTGCGTATAGCCGGCTATGGCATGTTCGCTGAGTTTATGGCGCTTGCTGACGAGCAAATTGAAGATCTGCCAGCTGGCGGTCACTTTGCCGATCGTACTGAAATTGCTCCTGATTACAGATTCAGGCTCTATAAGAAATTTATGGCCTGGGCTGTCTCAAGAGGACTGATTGTTGATACCGGAAAGCTGTATTTACCTCAACTGGCCTTCCACGTAAATGAATCAGGCAATGAAGTAGTAACTGATATTTACGGCTCATTAACCATTTACAGACCTGAGCAGATTGCAGAGTCTGCCGCCCTGTTTGAAGAGCAGAAGCGCAATAATACTGTCTATCCTTATCTTTACAGAGTCGTTACTGCTGTAACTGACGGCAGAGCTGATGTCCGTGCAGATCTGAGCAACTCTCTTGACAGTCTCACCAGAGCTCTGAGGCTTGGTTCCATGACTGAGGAGCAGCGTGCTGCTGCCCAGAATGACAGTGTTGGTCGCGCTCTTGTTGCTTTTGTAGAGCAGTATAAGGGCAACACTGCTGTCGTTGCCGGCTGGGCTGTACCTGAGCACAGCGCTCAGTCAGGTGAGTCATCCCCTGTTCAGACAGGTCAGTCACACCCTGTTCAAACAGGTCTGTCATACCCTGCCCAGACAGGTCAGTCATACCCTGTTCAAAGCACCACTGCCATAGCATTTAATGCTGAGGACGTCACTGCTGTATCGTCAGCATACGGTGCCGGTCGTGATGCTCTGAGCATGAGACTTTCCATGGTATGGGATTCTGTCAGAAGGGATGCTTTCAACATCAAAGCCGAGCCTGCTGCAGAGCGCCAGAACGGAATGCTGGCTTTTGCCCGCAAGTGGGACAGTCATGGCTCTGATTTTGGCTTTATGCGCTTTGACGGTCTGTACACCGAGGGCTACACCATTGAGCAGTGCGTCAAGCACCGTCTGAGCCTCGAGGGACCTTATGGTCAGATGCCTTGGGACGGCGCTCCTGTCTTTACTTTACGTGAAGTCATCATGTGCTCTGCATGGGGCAGCCAGGTAATAGACAGCTACCGCAACTTCCGTACTGTCAGAGGCCTTGCAGCAAGGGATCTTACTGACCGTCGTGTCATTGCACGTCTTGCCGGTGCCAATTACGTGGCCTACAAGTGCCTGCTGTCTGACCTTATGTGTTATGACAGCTCATTTATCACGCTCAGACCTTTTGTACGTGACAAGCAGGCCAGCCGCCGCGAGTTTGCAGCTCAGTTCAACCTCAATACAGCCAAGGTGCCAGGACTGCCTAAGCGTGCTATTGAGCAAGGTATGTTCATGGCTGGCGTCAAGGTGGAGCAGGGCAGTGATTACTCACGTCCGTCTTCATCCAAGAAGGCCTACTATCCAAACATCCTCCTGGCCAAGAGCTTTGGTATGTTCCTCTATCTTGAGAACTATCGTGTTCCGGCCACTGATCTGCGCAAGGCTACTGTCTACTGCATTGATTCACTGGAGATGCAGTTTGCAGCTGCAGCCGGTATCAATCTCAAGGCACCTGCTATCTACAGAGAGTGGACCTACGAAGACGCTGCTCATCAGGTTCATCATCTGGTCAGGTCAGGTGAGGATATCTCTCTTGCTGTTGAGAACGGTTACAGTTTCAATTACAGCGCTGATGCCGGGGAAGAAAACGTCCACGGTCTCAACGGTCTGTCTCTGGCAGAGCAGATTGAGCAGATCAGCGGCTGGAGCAGTGCACAGGCCGACGATTTTGATGAGGTCATGACTCTTGATGAGGCTTACTATGAGCTCTCTTCACGTGCTGCCTGCATTCGTCGTAATAAGGAGCTGCGCTTTGACGAGAGCGTGGCTATTTCAGACTTTATCTGGGCCGACATAACTCTCGAGGCTGCCAGCATTATTGCTGCCTCCCCAAGACCGGTAAATGTACGCGATCAGGAAATCTACGATATTGCCTGCGCCGCCGTTGCCCACTACGGCCCACGCACCAGCGCCGTCCCGGTCGCAGCTGTCGCTGCTCCAGTCGTCTCCGCCATGGATGACCTTGCTGACCAGGGCGAAGACCCTGAGTCCGACGAGGTTCTGGCATCCTTTGACGGTGATGCCGGCAACAACCAGGCAGCCATCACTGACGGTACCATTCTGGACATCAGACACGAGTCTGCTGATGACTCTCAGGCTGATGATGTCCTCTTTAACCTTGCTGACGACGAATCTTCACAGCCAGTTGCTGACCTTACAGCCGCAGGCCAGGACGACTGTGCCCAGGATATTAGCTGTCAGGACGACACTGAAACTGCAACTACAGCAGCCGCAGCAGCAGCCGCAGCTGATGCTGAGGCCGCAACCGGCACAGCCGCTGAGGCCGCCGTTGCTGTAGCCGGCGATGAATTATCTTCTGAAAACTTGCTGACTTCGGGCTCCCAGACCCATGACGGTTCATGGAGCCGTCATGAGGTCTGTGAATCTGACAGTATCTGTGCTGCTGTTATGGCAGGTGCCGACAGTGCAGGCCAGAGTGCCTGTGATGTGGCTGCAGGTGCTGACGGTCGTGTTATCAACGTTGTAGACACTTCAGACTACAACAGCTTTGATACTCCTGTATTCAAGCAGTCTCCATGTGAAAATGAGGCTGTACTGGCCTTCTATGCCCGTCTTGCTCATGCTGAGCCTGTTGCTGTTGAAGGCATGTGTCTTGATGTCAACGACAAGGCCAGACGCGATGGCATGCTCGAGCGCGATTACCTCAGAAACGAGGGACAGTCCGCATCTGAAAAAGCTGACGGCTGGCGTGCACCATTTGCTCTTACCAATGCTGACGGATCTGCTGTTCCTCTGCCTGAGGATCAGGCTGCTGATGCCGCCCATGATATGCAGTCAGGCTCAACAGGTGCTGAACCTGATGCCCTTATGGCCATGATCAATGAGCGCAGAATGAACATGGCTGCTGCCATGGGCCGTGACCTCAGTCTGGCCGGTGCCGTCAATGAGGACATTGCTGTTCAGGCTGCCCGTACCTGGGTTGCACCTTCTATCAATGTCGAGTCCGGTGCCAGCGCCGCCATGAGCCTGTTTGATGACTCTTTCCTGCCTTGTGCCGAGAACACTCACCATGCTGCCATTACCCCTCTTGAGGGTATGGCTGCCCTGAGCTCAGGCACATCTGCATCTGATCTGCAGGTAACCCAGAGCATTATTGGCGATGATCAGGCCTCTGTATCTGTATTTACTCCTGAGAGTGCTGACAGCTCTGCCCCGGCTGCAACTTCCGTATATGCAGCCATTTTAGGCGACCAGTCTTCTCTTCCTGCTGCCCTTGCATCCGGCATGGCCGATAAGGGCTTTGATGACAGATTTGTTCCTGAAAGCAAGTCTTCAGCAGCTGTGGATCTGGCAAAACTGCGCAGCTCAATTCCGGGCTCAGCAGTACCTGCATTACCAGGCACAACTGAAAATGGCGTGGGCTTCAATGGTGCCAGCTATGATGAGCTGCGTGCCATGGAGTTAAGACTCAACGGTCTTAACGACGACCTTAATGAGCATATCTGTGCCAGCATCTGGGACACTTTCTATGTCGATCCTTCACTGCTGCTGCCGCACCGTGAAAATGTCACCCTGGAAAGCCTGGGTGAAATCGACACCAGATCACTTGAGGAACGTTTGCAGGACGACCTTAAGGCCGCATTCAGCCATCTGATTGTTGCCCCTGACAGCTTCCCTGGCTTTGAGCCGGCCGCCCCGGCTGACGCTCAGGCTGACGCCCAGGCTGACGCTCAGGCTGACGCCTCCGACGCAGCTGAGCCAGCCGCCCAGGCAGCTCCAGCCGAAGCTGCTGACGTTGCCCCGGCTGAGACCACTGTGCCTGCAGAGCCTGCAGCCCCAGTTCAAGCTGCAGGGCCAGCCACTGCCACTGAGCCGGTTGAGCCTGCTGCACCAGCTGCACCAGCTGAGGCTGCAGAGTCTGCCCATAACGTTATGGAAAGCACCTGTGATGACAACAGCGCTGCAGAGCAGCCAGCTGTGCAGGACGTACAGGAGCTGGTTGAGGCTGCTCATACTGCTCAGAGCACTGATGAGCACACTGCCCAGCAGGATGCTGCAGATAAGATTCACGATGATTTCGTTCCTGAGAACGTAGACCAGGACGCTTATGATTTTGGCGAGGCTGATTCCGGACAGTACGCAGCGGCCAGCGACATGGCAGCCGTAACGTCTGACGCTTTTGCAGCATCTGCAGCTGCACAGCCAGCTGTTCCTGCCATGGAGCAGGTCGCTCAGCCTCTGCAAGAGCACCAGCCACTGCCTGTGCCACAGACTCAGCCTCAGGCTGATCCATTTGGTGCTGCCCAGTACACAGGTGCTTATCAGCAGGATCAGAACAACGCTTTATTTACAGGTGCCCAGCCTCATACTGATGCTGCCTTTGGCCCTGATGCCTTTGCAGGCACCATACCTGTAATGCCTGAAAACCAGGTAATGCCACAGGATCAGCTCATGCCTGAGCAGCCTTTAACGGGCTCTCATATGCACAATGGCCCACAGGTCATGCCACAGTTTGGCGGCAATGGTGGATCACTTGAGGATCAGTTTGCTGCAGTCATGGCACAGGTAGAGAGTTATGCCAATGTGGATCTGAGTGCTCAGAACTTCCATCATGAGCAGATGCACGCTCAGTCTGCCTTCCAGGCTCAGGTACAGGGTTACAATCAGATGCAGCCACAGCTGCATAACAATGAGTTTGCACAGTATCATGAGAACTGTCAGACTCAGATGCAGCAGGGCATGCACAATGGCATACAGCCGGTCATGCACAATGGCATGCATCAGAGCATGCAGCCATATGCTCAGGCCCAGCAGCCATATGCCCAGACCAGGCAGAACATCGATTTTGACCGCTTACAGCAGGCTCTTGATTACTCAGCTCAGCCATGGCTGCACAACAACGGATCCGCTCAGAGCAATGCAGTTGTGAGTGAGCAGCCACAGCAAGGCATGCAGGCCGCTCCACAGGCTGCACAGCCTGCCCAGGCAGCCGTACAGACAGCTGTGCAGCCACACCAGGCCCCACAGCCTGCCGTGCAGCCACAGCCAGCAGCAGCTGCAGTCCCTGTGCAGCCACAGCAGGCTCCACAGGCTGCACAGCCTGCCCAGGCAGCCGTACAGACAGCTGTGCAGGCTCATACTGCCGTGCAGGCTCAGGGTGCTGCAGAGCAGGCCTGCGGTGTTGCCAGGGGCGCTGGCGAGGCTCCGGTACTGGTGTCAGGTCAGAGATTGCACAATGGCCTTGTTGAGCTTACTGCCTTTGATATTGCCAATGCCCGTCGCATGTACGAGACTGCCCTGACCAGCCCTGATCGCAGTGTACTGCAGTCACCATACGCAGCTGTAAACCATGTGGCTGTGATGGGCCAGCAGTCTCTTATGCCAGGACAGATGCCTAATGTTGGTCTTGGTCTGCCAGGTGTTGAGTCTGGGGCTGCTGATGTTGCAGGTGTACCGGCTGAAGACAAGCTGCTTATCCCTGTAATTCCTGGACGTGGCCGTGAGAACCGTCCTCGTGGACGTGCCTCATCCCTGCCAGTACCGGTAAACAGCTCACGCTTTAATGAGCTTTATGGTGATCTGTCTGATCCTGAGAAGTTCAAGGAAGCTGCAGCCCGCAGAGCAGGTGAGAGCACTTACAGCAAGGTGCTGTTCCCTTACATGCCTACTGCCGGTATCAGCGAGGCTGACCGCAGAATTTATGATGACTACATGGTGCTGCTCAATGCTCACTATCAGTCAGAGGTGCCTCTTGGTGAGGCTATCAGCTACAGCGACTTCAGGAAGCTCGGTGGCAGTGCTGCCACCAGAACTCTGCTGTCCTCAGAGCTGGCCCGACTGCCTGCCATAGAGGCAGCCAATGCCCGAATGAGGGCTCAGCAGGAGCGCCATATGCAGGATATGAACAACCTGCAGAATCTGGGCATTATGGCTGATGGTTCATGGGGCAATATGGTTCCTGATTACGCATGGCGTGATCCTTCAGATCCAACCCCGGTACTGCCAGAGGCTCCACTGCCTCCTGAGATGGTGGCCAACATGTCTCGCAGACGCCGTATGGCTGAGTCTGCAGGCATTCCAAAGAGTGCCTTTGAGCTGCCAGAGCGTGTCATCAACCCTAAGAAGACTTTTGAAAAGCTGTTCTTTGACAGCAACGGCCGTGCAGCCGTCAAGAGTGCTCTTGATATCTGTCAGGTAGCATCTCCTGATGTGTTCCACTGTCCAGTTCTGGTAACCGGAAGTTCAGGTACCGGCAAGACTCATCTGCTCAATGCCATTGCCAACCGTATCAGGTGTGAACAGCCTGATCTGAGAGTAGCTCTGGTAAGCAGTGATGACTTCATCAAGCACTTTGTGGAGTCCATTGCCGAAATGAACAAGAACCGTTTCTCAGACAAGCATGTATATCTCAAGGCTGCTTTTGAGGCTGTGGACGTATTACTGCTTGATGATGTGCAGGCCTTTACCAAGGCTGTAAAGTCACGCTGGACTGTCACCGATATCATCGACTTCTTCTCCAGCACCCCAGGCAAGCGTCTGGTGGTAACCTCAAGCCTGAGTGCTGCAGAGCTGGCAGGCAGTGGTGTTGAGAGTGACATGATTTCACGTCTGACCTCAGGCATTACCGTAGATCTCAGCCTGCCTGATATCTTCTACCGTCGTCGTATGGTCAGAATGCTCAGCGATGATCTGCGTATCAAGCCAACTGATGAGTGTGTTGAATACATCTCATGGCACCTGAATACCAACGGTCGTGAAATTGAAGGACTGGTGCGTTCCATGGCTAACAGCATGGAAAGCATGACCATAGTAGATCTTGAGGAACTCAACAGGCAGATAGGCCGTATTGTTTCCGTTAAGGAAGAGGATTTTCCTGTAGAATCCGTCATCGCCCTGGTATGTGAGCACTTTGGTGTCTCCGTACAGGATGTGATGTCAGCAAGCAAGAAAGCCAACATTTCCATGGCCCGTTCCTTTGCCATGTGTGCAGTGCGTGACTGCGATGCATCACTGTCACTGACCGACATGGGACGTCTGTTCAAGAAAGACCATTCCTCAGTTCATGAGGCCATTGTCAGAACCAGACGCCGTATGGCCGAAAACGTAGAGCTCAGAAACCGCTACAGCTCGATTATTGAGAGCATTGAGAAGTTCAGAGCCGGATAATAATCAGACTCAGCTCATGCACAGCAGGTGATGAGCACAAGCAGATTCATGCTTGTCTGACCGTCCAGGTCAGGCAGGTTTCAATTTTTCACTGAGAAGGACTGTGGTCCGCATAATATGGATGCCATCGGTGTTCTGATGGCTCCCTGGGGATACAAATGAAATTTACTGTACCAGTACAGACAATTATTGACCCTGTTACCAGGGTTGCCAATATCTGTACCGCCAACAGCAACGGCAATCCAGACGATATGACCCTCTTTGTGTTATTCAAGGTAACCAGAGAGTCTCTGACCCTGACCGGTTCTGACAATAACGTACAGCTTAAGGCTGTGATTCCGCTGCCTGAGGGTGCATGTGAATCAGAAGGCTCCTTCTTAATGCAGGCCAGCAAGGCCAATGACTTCTTCAAGGTCCTGGGCAGTGGTGATGATGTCTGCATTGAGCTCAATGCTGAAAACGAGCAGATTAACATCGCATCCGGCAGTGCACGCTTCTCTCTGCGTGTCCGTCTGCTCCAGGATGAGGCTTCTTTCCCTACCTTTGAAAATGATGAGAGCGCTCAGGAAGAGGCCAGCAATTTCAGCATTGAAGAAAAGAAGCTGCGCTTCATGATCGACAAGTCCCTGTTCTGCGTGTCACGTGAAAACTTCCGTGAGTACCTCAAGGGCGTACGTTTTGAGCTCAAGGACAATGAGATGGCTGTCTTTGCTCTGGACGGTCACCGTATGGCTGCCATTGAGACCACTCTGGCCAACCCAGTAAGCAAGGAGATGCAGTTCTCCATGACCTTAAGGGGCGTAACCGAGCTGCAGAAGCTGCTCATTGCCAGCAGTGACACCATGCTCGATATCAGCGTTACCGACAGCATTATTTCCACCAGCGTGGGTGTTTTCACCATTTCCAACCGTCTGCTCAAGTGCAAGTACCCTAATGTACGCGGCGTTCTGCCAAGACAGTGTGAGCCTGAGGTCAGGGTTGAGCTTTCCAATCTAAAGACCTATGTAAAGCGTGTTGCTCTGTTCTCCAACAAGCGCTTTAACCACATCAACCTGACTTTTGAGTACAACAGCCTGGGTATCCACTCTCAAAACAGCGATCATGAAATCGGTTCTGCTCACATACCTATCGATTTCCCTGAGCAGGATGCTCACCGTGAGGTTAACCTCAACTCCGATTACCTCAAGGAGTTCCTGGGTGCCATTGAGACTGACAATGTAGTCTTCGGCTTCAGCCCTCCTTACAACAACACCATGATCCGCCCTGATGAGGAAATCAATGAAATGGGCGTCAGGGTTCGCTATGTTGTAAGCCACATCGTGGTTTAAACATAAGCGCAGGCACAGGACAGATACCCGGGCACAGCCCGTGACTGTGACCATGGTGCCCCGGGACAGTTCTCTGGGCCCAGCCCCTGGACAGTTATCAGGGAGCAGGCTCACAGCCCGTGACTGTGACCATGGGGCAGTACCGGGACAGTTCTCTGGACCCATCCCCTGGACAGCTACCAGGGAGCAGGCTCACAGCCCGTGACTGTGACCATGGTTCAGGCCCTTTGCACTGACAGTGTGATGCCTGCTCAGAACGGTCATGACCAGTTATTATCTGACCGGTCAAAACAGGACCGGTTACGCAGCTGCTCCTGCAGGACAGGCCATTGCCTGTACTGCAGGGGCTTTGTTGTCATTTGGGAACAGCACTTTGAGCGCCATACTCAACAGTTGAGAGAGCAGCGATGTACATAAAGCGCCTGGTAATCAATGACTTTCGTAATCTGCAGTATGCCGAGCTGGAGCCTTCTCCGGGCTTTAACTTTATCTGCGGACCAAACGGCAGTGGCAAGACCTCAATTCTTGAGGCCATTCACTATCTGTCGCTGGCCCGTTCATTTCGTACCAGCTCATACCAGTACATGATTCGTCAGGGCTCTCAGCGCTTTAATATCTTTGCTCTGCTCAATGAGGACAATCAGCCAACAGACTGCACTCTGGGACTGTCACGTGCCCGTGGTGAAAAGCCGGTTATGAGGCTTAACTCCAATCCTGTTGCCCGCATGGTCGATTTGATTGACCATATCTGTGTGCAAATCATTCATCCTCAGGGTGTGGAGCTGGTTACCAGGGAGTCAGAGGGGCGCCGCAGCTTCATTGACTGGGGTGTTTACTACACCGATCCTGAGTTCAAAGCGCTGTGGCTCAACTACCGCAAGGTGCTCAGGCAGCGCAATTCGCTGCTGCGCCGCGAGGCTTACAAACGCAAGGGCTATGGCTCATTTGCCTCATATCCTGATGCCGATCCGGCTCTGTCCTCCATGGTGCCTCAGGGCAGACCTGAATGGTTCAGTCCAGGGGCTGACAGCATGTCTGCCGGGGCTGGTGTCTCAGGCCTGTCTGCCGGGGATGTCCTGTCAGGCAACCCTGATCTGACCGGTATGAGTACCGATGCTTCAACCGCTCCGATCGAGGGCTGGGATGATGGTGCCGTCATGGGCGCGGGCTTTGTCGGTGCGGGCGCTGCCGTCACCGGCACATCTGGTGGCAGCACCTCAGCTTTCAGCAGATTTCTGGCAGCAGCCGCTGCGCCCCAGGAAAGCATGGCCCTGTCCGGCGCCACAGTACCGGCATCAGGGGCTGCATACGGCCAGGGTGCCGATCCAGTGGCCGGACCTGCAGCCATGGCTGATGCCATGGGTGGCGCGCCGCTGATGTCAGGCATAATGTCGCCTGCTCAGGAAATTTCCATCTGGGATGAAAGCCTTGCTCAGCTGTCTGAAAAGATTACCGAAAAGCGACTTCGTTACCTTGAAGATCTGCGGGTAATTCTGCAGGAAATAATTGGTCAGTTTCTGCCCGATTTCAAGATCAGATTTGAGCTTAATTACGGGTGGGATAAAAGCCAGGATCTGCGGTCGCTTATGGCCCGAAACCTTGAAAAAGACAAGGCTTTGGGATATACTTACTATGGTTGTCACAGGGCTGATCTGCGTATTAAAAACAACACAATTTCTGCAGGTGCAACCCTCTCACGTGGACAACTTAAAATGCTGGTTTATGCTTTGAGACTTGCCCAGGGCATGCTCCTCAAACAACAGACCGACAGGGCCTGCATTTACCTCATCGATGATCTCAATTCTGAGTTAGATGACAATTCCCAGAAAATATTGCTCAATACACTTCTGCAGTGTAATCATCAGGTCTTTATCAGCAATATTCAACAAGAGCTTCTCTTCCCCAAACACAGATCCGAATACAAGATTTTCAGCTTGAACAGGGGCATGGTCACTCCAGACCAGACCGCCTGAGCTGCATCATGTGCGCAAAAAAGAGGTCACCATGTCTGAGCAAGACGTCCAAGATAACTACGGCGGTAACAGCATCAAGGTTTTACATGGCCTGGAGGCTGTAAGAAAGCGCCCTGGCATGTATATTGGCGATACTGATGACGGCTCTGGTCTGCACCACATGGTTTTCGAGGCCGTTGATAACTCCATCGACGAAGCCCTTGCCGGATTCTGTAATCTCATCGAAGTAACTATCCACAAGGACGGCTCTGTTTCCGTAAAGGACAATGGCCGTGGCATTCCTGTTGATATCCACCCTGAAGAGGGCGTTTCTGCCGCTCAGGTGGTAATGACAGTGCTGCATGCCGGTGGCAAGTTCGACTCCAATTCCTACAAGGTTTCAGGTGGTCTGCACGGTGTAGGTATTTCCGTAGTAAATGCCCTTTCTGACCGTCTTGAGCTTACCATTCGCCGTCAGGGCAAGGTATGGCAGCAGGTCTACCTCAATGGCGGTGTGCCTGAGGCTCCTCTTGACGCCATTGCTGATGCTGATGACACCGGAACCTGCGTACGTTTCTGGCCAAGCCCTGAAATCTTCTCCATTACCACCTTTGAGTACAAGGTTCTGGAAAAGCGTCTGCGTGAGCTGGCCTTCCTCAACAGCGGTATCAGAATTATCCTGAGCGACGAGCGTGTTGAGGGCAAGACTCAGACTTTCTACCACGAGGGTGGCATTCTTGAGTTTGTTGATTACCTCAACAAGGGCAAGAACGTACTGAACAAGAAGATTTTCCACTGCCGCAGCGTCAACAAGGACAACATCCAGATTGAGATCGCCATGCAGTGGACTGATGCCTACAACGAGAGCATCTTCTGTTTTACCAATAACGTCCCTCAGAAGGACGGTGGCACTCACTTGATGGGTTTCAAGCGCACCCTGACCCGTACCCTGAACAACTTCCTTGAGGCCTCAGGCCTGCTCAAGAAGCACAAGGTCAGCACTTCAGGTGACGACTCCCGTGAGGGCCTGACTGCAGTTATCTCAGTCAAGATGCCTGATCCAAAGTTCTCCTCCCAGACCAAGGACAAGCTGGTCAGCTCCGAGGCAGCCAATGCTGTTGACGCTGCCATGGGTGACAGCTTCAACGATTACCTTGAGGAGAATCCAGGCGACGCAGAAGTTATCTGCATGAAGATTATCGAGTCTGCCCGTGTCCGTGAAGCCATGCGCAAGGCCCGTGATCTCAACCGCAAGAAGGGTGGTCTTGATATCAACTCTCTGCCTGACAAGCTGGCCTCCTGCCGTGAAAAGAATCCTGCCCTGTGCGAACTGTTTATCGTAGAGGGTGATTCTGCAGGCGGTTCTGCCAAGGGCGGACGTGACTCCAAGTTCCAGGCCATTCTGCCGCTGCGAGGCAAGATCCTCAACGTGGAAAAGGCCCGCTTTGACCGTATGATTCAGTCACAGCAGATTGGTACCCTGATTACCGCTCTGGGCTGTGGCGTAGGCAAGGACGAGTACGATCCTGACAAATTCCGTTACCACAACGTTATCATCATGACCGATGCTGATGTGGACGGTGCCCACATTCGTATTCTGCTGCTGACTTTCTTCTACCGTCAGATGCCTGAGCTCATTGAGCGCGGCTATGTTTACATCGCTCAGCCACCTCTTTACCGTTACCAGAAGGGCAAGCAGAGCGTCTATGTACAGAGCGACAAGGAAGCTCTGCAGTACCGCACCTCTCTGGCTCTTGATAATGCCAGCCTGCATGTTAATGCCGAGGCTGCTCCGGTAAGCGGCGTGGCTCTTGAGTCTCTGTTTACCGATTACAACAAGGTAATGACTGCGCTGCCTAAGATGTCTTCACGTATTCAGAAAGACATCCTGCTCAATCTGATGTACTACCCGCTCATTACCCGTGAGCTGCTGGCAAATCAGGAGCAGATGCAGGAGTGGATGGAAGGTTTTGTTGCCCGTCTGCCATCCATTCCTTCAGAAGGTCTGCACTTCAAGGGGCAGCTGCGTCATGATGAACAGACCGGTTACTACTTCCCTGTCATCATTCACCATATCCACGGCATGGATTACGAGTACTGCCTGGATTCAGCTTTCTTCGATTCTGGCGACTACGGTCTGCTCAAGAATATGAACAGAAAGATCTGCGATCTGGTTGAACCGGGCGCATTTGTACGCTCAGGCAACAAGCAGTTCGAAGTAAGCAACTTCCACGAGGCCTATGAAACCCTGATGAAGGAAGGCTTCAGCGGCGTTAAGATTCAGCGCTACAAAGGTCTGGGTGAAATGAGTGCCGAGCAGCTGTCCGATACCACCATGAATCCGGCCTCCCGTACCCTGCTGCGCGTCAGCATCAGCGATGCTATCGAGGCTGACAGCCTGCTGACCAAGCTCATGGGTGAGGAAGTTGAAGAGCGTCGTAACTTCATTTCCGAAAACGCCGAGCGCGCCGTCCTGGATATCTAATCCATCAGGCGCAGGCGCAGGCCCATGCCTGTGCTCAGGCCACGTCCCGGGCTCCGGCCCAGGCCCTGACCTTGTCCATAGCAATAGCCATAGCCATGGCTATGGCCAGGTCCTGCAAACAGCGCATAACCGGCCTGGCAGGACCAGAATCAAGGTGGGCAGCAGCCCGCTTCAAACAACATAAAGGCAGTTTCCCTGGTGAAGCTGCCTTTTTGCTGCCCGCTTTCCGGCGCCTGGCCGCTGTACGGCAGCATCCATCCATCAAATAATCTGTAAGAGCGCAGCTTGCTGAGGAACAAAATGCGGAAGTGTTCCCCGGTCTGGGTGCGTGCGGACTTACAGTTTCTCCTCAAACAAACCTCAGGTCAGACATGGCAACCATGCTCATGTCCGCTGACCTGTGCCCAGGACGGCTGCAACTTTTGCTGCAACAGCAGCCACAGCTGCAGCCGGGCTTTGCTGCGGTCAGTGCGCCAGCGCGTCGGTGCGTTGGTGTGTCGGTGCGATCAGCAGTCAGCTGCAGGGCTGAGTACTGCGGATCATGGCATTGCCTGAATAATGCCAGCATCTGACGTTTATGCTGTCTGCTGCGCGCGTGGAACAAAAAGCAATAATGTTCCCCACAAGCTCATTCGGTCATGGCTCCCCTGGCTGTGCCAGCAACAAAGTCCTTCCGGGAAAGGCCAGGATCTGTCTTTGCGCGTCGCGTCCTTGCGTCCTTGCGCCTTGGTAACGTACCTGATCCGTCTGCCCTCATGGCAGTATGGAGGGGAGCTTGCGGCGGGCTGTTACTCCAAAGTCCAGATATATGGTGTAGAACATTTTCCCACAATGTTCCACGGCCTTTGTGCGCCTGAAAAACACCATCCCTCCATGGGGCTGTTGCGCCCTGATCTCTGCTCATTTTTAACACCCATAACGACTGTTGCACGAAATATGTATGGCAGTAAATGGCTTATATATGGGTAAAATTAACGCATATGTTGTATCTATGGAATAATTGTTCCACGTGGAACACCCGGGACAGGCCAGGTGTTTTTGAGGTCCTGGAAATACCCTTTCTTTACCCTTTCCCACAGGCTGATGTTCCACGTGGAACATTTTGGTATATTTCCCACAAGTAGTCCCTCACGCTGGGTAAATAATAAGAGATCTGTACAATTGTTCCACGTGGAACAAAAATCATGAAATTTTTCCCACAAGCAGATAAATGGCTTAAACAGGCTGAAAAAATTTTTAGAGCTGTCACAAATTTGATTTGCATCGGCATCCCACAAGTAAATAAAACGGGCAATTGTTCCACGTGGAACATTGCCCGATTTTTTTACTATCCCACAAGTTTTTTGCTGCGATGAGCTGCAATTTATTCCCGGCGTTTTCCCACAGCCTCAGAGCTGAAAGTCCTGTGCTGGGATGATACCTGGCAGGCCCCGTCTGTCCTGTCCTCATGGAATGTTCCACGTGGAACATTGGCCATAAAGGGCTTAAATAAGGGCATCCCACAAGCAACTGTTCCCAGTGCCCGGCAGCTGCGCTCTGCACCTCGGAGCCAGCGTTCTTTCTGTCACAAATAATTTCCCACAGGCTTACAGCAGCCTCCCACCCTGCGCTGTCGACCTGGGTACTGCCAGGTGGCCTGGGGCATTGTTCCACGTGGAACAAATGCAGCTAAAAATGAATTTGCTTTTGATAAACAGGCCCATCCCACAAGTAAAAATTTTTGCGATCAAAAGTAATCCACAAGTTGTAAGCAAATGCTTTTCACCTGGCGAAAATATTTTTCCCACAAGTTGAAATCAGCTGCTGCACCGCAATTGAATCAACATCCCACAAGTTAATCTCAGCAAAAATTATGTCGCAGTCGCACACTATACCTGCCCCGACACATGACAGCACTTTCGCCCCACACAGGCATCAGCAGTTGCAGCAAACTGCCACCACAATTGAGTACGCTCTCAGCCAGTCAGAAAAAACTTTTTCCCACAACTTTTTGATCTCACAGCGCAGCACAAAATTGCTGCCAGCAAGTAAACGGTAACATTCTGAAAATCATGGCAATCCCACAAGAACAAATTCACTTTTCCCACAAGCAGATTTTCGTCATTTAAATCAGAATCCCACAAGCTCTAAACCACGTCCAGAGCACCATCTCCTGTTCATCACCTGCCAGGCCTCATGTCCGCGTTCACAAACATTCCACAACCTGCAACAGCTCCGGTTATATATGTACTATAAAGTTTGTCCAATATGGTCTATAAACCATCGCGTGAGGTACAGGATAATATATTGATATAAATAAATGAAATAAGATGCAGGCGGACTGCCTGCATAAGCAAAGAGAAGGTTGTCAGGGGATATGAGCAGATTGAGAGTGGACAGCAAATGCTGCGGCAGCTGATGCTGCAGCAGCACTTGCCGCTGCAGTCAAGGCCGTGGCCAGCGACATGTATGGCCCTGCTGGGGCCCTGCAGGTGCCCTGCAGGGCGCGCAGCGGCGCGTGAGCACTGTATGACTGGTATGAGGAGGCCTCCACTGGACTATGCGCTGCAGCGCGCTGAGTGTGCTCTATGGCGCCTCAGTGCTGGCGGCCGGCACGATAGCAGGTCTCTGGGGCCGTGGCCGGGTATGACGCTGGCTTCCTGGTCTGGAGACAGCTGCTTGCTGGCAAGGTGCAGGCAGAGAGGCGGTAAGTTGCAGCAAAAAAGGGTGGTCCCTGAGGGGCCACCCTTTTTAAGGCCGGGAAAGTTATTCCCCGGAAAAGCAGTATGTTATTTTCAGTACAGGACGGAGATGTCAGCAGTACGGGAGAAAGCAAGGCTCAGCTGATTTAAGATGGCCAGACGGTTGTTCTTGATGGCAGCATCTTCGTGGTTAACCATTACCTTCTCAAAGAAGTTGTCAACATCGTCACGCAGCTCGGCCAGAGTGCTCATGGCCTTGTCGTACTCGCCCTTGCCATACAGATCGTTGATGACTGGCATGAGGCTGTTGAGATGGGTAACGAGCTTGCGCTCAGCGTCATCCTGCAGTAAGGCCTCATCGATGGCAGCATCGTTGCGGCCGCTCTTTGCCTGGATGTTGTTAACACGCTTGTAGGCAGCAGCCAGATCCTCAGCTTCCTTGAGCTCCTTGAACTTGACTACGGCTTTGGCGCGCTTGTCAAAGTCGAGCAGGGAAACAGGGGAGGTGGACAGTACGGACTGGAAGATTTCAGCGCCGATACCCTGATCCTGGTAGTAGGCCTTTAAGCGGGCAAAAATGTAGTCACTGACATTCCTGGCAGTGTCCTGGGACTTTAACTTGTCCTTGAGGAACTCGCAGCCCTTGTTGATGATATCAACGAGGTTCAGCTCAAGACCGTTCTCGATAATGATACGGATAACGCCAATGGCTGCACGGCGCAGACCAAATGGGTCCTTGTCACCCTTAGGCATGAGGTTGATGCCCATGATGCCGATTAAGGTGGTGAGCTTTTCAGCCAGGCTTACGCAGATCTGAACCGGACGGGTTGGGATCTGGTCACCGGCAAAACGTGGGCAGTACTGCTCAAAGATAGCAGCAGCAACGTCCTTGTCCTCACCGTCGAGCTCGGCATAGTGCATGCCCATGATGCCCTGGGTATCGGTAAACTCGGTTACCAGAGTGGAGGCCAGGTCGCACTTGGCAAGGTGAGCGGCACGCTCACACAGAGCCTTGTCAGCACCTACCTGAGGAGCGATATAGGCAGCGATCTGGGAAACAATGCCGGAGCGGTAGGCAATGGTACCAATATCCTGCTGGTAGATAACGGTCTCAAGGCGTGGGAAGAAGGACTCCAGAGACTGCTTGCGGTCGGTTCTGAAGAAGAACTCGGCATCAGACAGACGTGGACGAACTACACGCTCGTTACCTGAAATCAGGGCTGTAGTGTCAGAAGGATTGATATTGGATACGAAAGCAAACTTAGGCAGCAGACGGCCCTGAGCATCGTAAATTGGGAAGTACTTCTGGTCACCCTTCATGGTGTATACCAGAGCCTCGGAAGGAACCTCAAGGAAGCGCTCCTCAAAGGAAGCCAGGAATACATGTGGGTTTTCAACCAGAGAGGTAACTTCCTCAAGCAGGGCATCATCAAGATCAGCCTTGCCATTTACTGAGTCAGCAAGACGGGTTACCTGATCCCTGATGGAGGCTTTACGCTCTTCAAAATCTGCAATAACAGCACCTTCGTTGCGCAGCTGCTCAACGTAGGTGTCGGCATTCTTTACGGTCAGCTCCTGGGCGCCCATGAAGCGGTGGCCCTTGATGGTGGTTGAGGACTTGATGCCCAGAATCTCACCGTCAAGCAGCTCGTTGCCGAAAATCATGCATAAGGTGTGAACTGGACGGACGAACTCATCACGCTTGTCGCCCCAGTGCATGAGCTTGGGAATTGGAAGAGCAGCAAGGGAGCGGGCAAACATGTCAGATACCAGAGTTCTGGTCTCAGTACCCTGCTTTACGGACTTGATGTACAGCCACTCACCCTTGTCGGTAGTCAGGCGCTGAGCGTCCTCAACCTTGATACCGTTGGCGCTGGCCCAGCCCATGGCGGCACGGGTAGGGTTGCCGTCAGCATCAAAGGCAGCCTTAACGGCAGGACCCTTGACCTCAACCTCACGATCAGCCTGCTTTACGTCCAGATCATTGATGATCAGGGCCAGACGGCGTGGGGTGGCAAACCAGCGGGACTGGGAGTAGTTCAGGCCTTCGTTGTTTAATTCCCTGACGAAGTTCTCGTGCAGAGACTCAGCCAGCTTGCGCAGGGCCTTTGGAGGTAACTCTTCGGTACCTAATTCTAAGAGTAAATTTAACTTTTCCATGTTTAACCTGATAGCAACAGGGCAATTCAGAACTGATCGGTGCAGGGCAGGGATACTGGCCTTAGAGCACCATAAACCATTCACCATATCCTGTTTTGCAGGCTCAACTGCCTGTACAGGCTTAAATGGCAGATACATGGCTCAAAGGGATGGTGCAGGACTCAAATGGTCCCTGGCCTCAATGGGCTGATACAGACCTCAGATGGTCCCTGGCCTCAATGGGCTGATACAGACCACAGATGGTCCCTGGCCTCAATGGGCTGATACAGACCTCAAATGGTCCCGGGCCTCAATGGCAGAGCCCTGATGGGCTGACCCATGGCATAAACGGGCAAGGTCAGGACTGTACTGTCTGTAATCTGAATTGCAGAAATCTAAAACCGGGCTGCACGGTGCTGTGCAGGTATTGAGTGCACAGGTGCAGCAGCGTCACAAAGTCGGGCAGGTTCAGTCTGCTTATCTGCCGCGCTGGCACATTGGGAAGCCCAGTTCCTCACGGGACTTGTAGTAGGCTTCGGCAACAGACTTGGATAAGGTTCTGATGCGCAGAATGTAACGCTGTCTCTCGGTTACGGAAATAGCATGACGGGCATCGAGGAGGTTGAAGCAGTGTGCAGCCTTTAAGATGCGCTCATAAGCTGGCAGTGGCAGTGGCTTTTCAAGGGCCAGCAGATCGCTGCTTTCCTTTTCCATCTGCTCAAACATCTTGAAGAGGAATTCGGTGTCGGCGTGCTCGAAGTTGTAGGCAGACTGCTCAACTTCGTTCTGGTGGAAGACATCACCGTAGGTGACATCGCCATTGGCAGTGTGGGCCCAGATCAGGTCGTAGATGGAATTCTTGCCCTGAATGTACATGGCAAGACGCTCAAGACCGTAGGTCAGCTCGCCGGTTACTGGGAAGCAGGACAGACCGCCTACCTGCTGGAAGTAGGTGAACTGGGACACTTCCATGCCATTGAGCCATACTTCCCAGCCAAGGCCCCAGGCACCCAGAGTAGGGTTTTCCCAGTTGTCCTCAACAAAGCGGATGTCATTAACAGTTGGATCAAAGCCCAGCTCCTTTAAGGAACCAAGATAGAGGTCCTGGATGTTGTCAGGAGATGGCTTGAGAATTACCTGGAACTGGTAGTAGTGCTGCAGACGGTTAGGGTTCTCACCGTAACGGCCATCGGTTGGGCGGCGGGAAGGCTGAACATAGCAGCAGGAGATTGGCTCAGGGCCCAGAGAGCGCAGGAAAGTCATAGGGTGGGAGGTACCGGCACCAACTTCCATGTCAAATGGCTGGGCTACCATGCAACCACCGTGAGTCATCCAGTAGTCCTGTAAGGTAAAGATTAAACCTTGAAAGGTTTGTAGATCATATTTATTAGACATCGTATAAGTCCGACCACTAAAAATAAAACTGCTAGTCCACTGCCTTAAGCCATAAACAGGCATTCCAGGCCATGATAAAAGTACATTATTTTATCAGAAATGCTCAATAATGGCTTGCCTGTGCCAGATAGCACCCACTCAGATATGGCCTGAAAAACAGCCTCCCGGCCCCCATGGCCACGCCCAGGCACCAGTACGCGTGATAATGCCCCCGTGAGCTTGCCCCGGCCTGCAGGGGGCCAGCCACACAGGCAGATGCCCGGGGCAGTCCCATGTCCTTGCCATGGGCCAGTCCATGGGCCCGACCGTGGGCCCGACCGTGGGCGCGGTAATGGGGCCTGCCGGGCCCACTGCCGTGCAGCGGCAGCTGTCAGGCTCCGCCCTTGCGGATTAAGAAGCGATGCGGATGCTCCTCATCGGGCATGCTGACCAGCTCATGGTCCATGAAGCTGCAAAATGCAGGTACATCGCGCAGCGATACAGGGTCATCTGAGCGCAGCTCAATGAGCTGTCCGGCTGCGCTTTCTCTTATGCATTTGCGCAGTAACATCAGAGGCTCGGGACAGGACAGTCCCATGCCGTCAACTAGTACGCTCTGTTCTTGCGTCTGTGCCATTTGCTCATCTCCATGGCCGTAAATTCTTCAATCATTCTGTACCTGGCCTCATACTCAAAGGGCTGGCTGTGGCCCCACTGAGGGCTATCCGGGCATTCTATCAGCAAACAATGCCCAACAAGTTTATCTGCAAGGCGCAGCGGCCACGGGCTCATGTCTGTTGCTCTGCCAGCGCCGGAACAGGAGCCAGGGCAGCACCTGTTGCCTGAGCCGGAGCGCGGCACTGGCAGCACCTGAGTCTGGGGATACCGGATGTGCCAGGGACCGTACCTGGGGGCGGCAGGCCCGTCAGATACGGGCTCGGGCTACCGGATCTGGAAATTTTGACGGGCTGTGTTGATCTTTGATTTTTAGTTGCTATAATAGGCACCACTTTGATGCTGGTTTAGCTCAGTTGGTAGAGCACCTGTTTTGTAAACAGGGGGTCGTGGGTTCGAGACCTACAACCAGCACCATCCCCATGAAAGTCGCCTCTGGCGATTTTTTTATACCTGTATGTTGTATCTATGAAAAAGGCGTTTTAACCTTGTTGGACGTGTGACATGTGTGCTGCTTTTGGGGACTTTACTGTCATCATGGGTGAAAATGTTCAAAAACGCTTTATATTATGTGAAGAACAGAGTAGCATGGCTGGTATTCCCGGAGCCTGACACAGGGTTATCCCGGATGGTTTCAGGCTGATAAATATCAGATCTGGACATGGAGAGCATGTGCACAGCAAGGCCGCTCCCGTGAACAAAAGGTATTCATTGATTCTGATTTGAAAAGCAGCTTCCAGTTGGTGTCTCAGGGCTGCAAATACATCACTCACCTGTTTAGTCTGCGCGGAATGCAACTGTCAGCTGCAGATGGTACGCTGTCTTGTTTTAATTATTCTGATGCCCGCAAACACCACGAGTATCAGAGCGCACCGGATCATTAAACTGAGGAAAACATGCAGTACATGCAGGTGCTGCAATGTTCTGGCTGAGGGGAAAATAACAGTCAGAAAAACAGGACTGTCAGGCATGATACATGCTTGAAAAAAATGGGTCCTTGCACGGGTTCATATGTAACCTGAGCTGTCCTGCGCCGGCTTTCATCCCGTAACAATGCCTGCAATAAGAGAACATCCTTTTGCCTTCCCCTGGCATTTTGACAGTTTCTCAACCTGAATTATAATTTTTATGACAGTAGGGATGCTGTCTGTGGCGCCCCGGCGCCAGCATCAGTCCGTGAAAGCTCTTCATCAGAGGTGCCTGGGACTGGTGTTCTGCCCCTGGTTCTCATTGCGAAATGAAGAGAAGTCAAACTAGACCCGTGTGAGGCTCCGTCTCACCCCATGTCTAATATCCTGTCGGGGCACAGGGTAAATTGAGGCCCGTACGCTCATCAAAGTCAGTACAGGTCATGTGGGATTCTTTCTGTTACAGCTTATGTTCAGCCTTAAAACATGGTAATCAGCGGACAGTAACAGGAGATTTAGTATTCTGCGGGGATATCATCTTATGAAGAAGAATTTATTAGCTTTATCCGTTGCTTCAGCTCTGTTAGCTACTGCTTCCGTATCTGTTGCTGCTGTTTCCGACACCGGTTACTTCGGCGGCCGTTTAGGCTATGCTTTTTCCGAGTGGAATGGCAATGATGCCGACTTATGGCACAGCACCGACAAGAAGGGTATCGGCGGCGGTATCTACGGCGGTTACAGCTTAAGCAGCTGGTTCAGCCTCGAAGGTGCCTACAACTACTTAGGTGGTTTCAAGGCCGAGGACAACGCAGGTGAGAGCAAGAGCATCAGCCTCCACGGCCCAGAGTTATCTGCCCGTTTCTCCTTACCTTTAAACGACAACGGCGCTGACCTCTTCTTACGTGGCGGTGTAATGTACGCTCTGGCCACCGACGACGGTAACGGCTTCGTTCCAGTTGCCGGTATGGGTGTAAGCTTCATGCCTGCCGACAGCCTGTCCGTACGTGTTGGCTACGACCGTTACTTCGACGCTTATGACAGCGATGAGAAGACTCAGGGCATCGACTTTGACGTTAACTACATGTACGCCGGCTTAAGCTTCGTATTTGGCGGCAAGTCTGACACTCCAGTTGCTGAGCCTGTATCTCAGACTGTTACCACCACCTACACCCTGGACGCCAACACCACCTTCGGCTTTGACAGCGCTGTTGTAAGCCAGGAGGGTCAGGAAGCTATCAACCAGGTTATCCTCGAGACTCAGAACTCCAACCTGCAGTTCGTACAGTACAACGTAACTGGCTACACCGATCGTATTGGTAACCCAGACTACAACCAGAAGCTCTCCGAGCGTCGTGCTGCTGCTGTTGCCGAGGTTCTGGTTGCCAAGGGTGTAGCTCAGTCTGACATCTCTGCTTCCGGCCTGGGTTCAACCGCTCCAGTATCCACCGGCTGTGATGATAAGATGGCCCGTAAGGACTTAATCAAGTGCCTGGCTGCTGACCGTCGCGTAGAAATCAACGTAACCGGTACTGCTGCCAAGACTGAAGAAGTTAAGAAGTAATAATTGCTTAACTTCAGCCCTGCCCTGACTGGCAGGTCATAAAAAAGCCCCTGAAGTCTCAGATTTCAGGGGCTTTTTGCTGCCCGCAAAATTTCCCGCCCAATCGCGCCCAGCCCAGCCATGCCCGAATAGCTCTTTTCAAAACCGGCCAGTGCAACGCGCTGCAACCGGGCTCTGGCCACTAAGGCATTTATCAGCGTAAGCTGCCATCCCTGGCCTCAGGAGCCGTATGAGGGCAAAGGATAGGGCAGGCATGCTTGGATAAGGCCAGCATAGCAGCATAGCCGGATATGGCCGGTATGGTTCGCTAAACAATTGTTGAGTGAATCGGGGAGACTGCAGAGTAGTTCTGGTGCCTTTTGCTGCGTTTTGTAGAGTATATTCGGGGGCCTGGGGCTGTGCAGGCTCATTGCATACTGCATTTCAGGTACTTTTGACAGCTTATTTCTGCAGTTTTAGTTTTAGAGAAGGGCACGGGTGGTATTTGGTTATGGAGCTGAAACTGGGCTTTTTTCAAGCATAAAATAGCCTGTTTAAGCTGTTTTACATCAGGGATGATTCTGTTGCACCATAATGCAGATAATAGATTGGGATTTTTGGCAGAAAGAGCACGTAACAATGTGGTCCCAGAGGCTGTGTTCTCAGGCGGTATTGATTCAATTAATTTTGATTAAGTTAAAACTTTTGATAAGTAACTCACAAAACGGATGTTCACTTAACAAAATTTTAATGAACTCGTTTATATTAGAGTGAATGGTTCCGTATTTACCCTGTGCCCTCTGCTGGAGGTTTTATGAGTAACCTCGAAAACGAGACTATTCTCAATCAGTACAAGATAATTGTGGACATGATAGGACTGTTCTTCAAGGACAGCGTGGAAGTGGTACTGCACTCACTTCGGGACCTCGACAGGTCAGTTGTATATATCCACAACGGCAAGAAAACCAACCGCACCCTGGGCTCACCCGTAACCGACAAGGCTCTGAGAATCATCTCCGAGTACAAGGCCACCCGCAAGCGTCTGTTCGGTCCTTACAAGACCATATCCTGTGATGGCCATGCCATGAAGTCTGTAACCACAGTGATTGTTAATCACAGCAATGAGGCCATTGGCCTGCTGTGCGTCAACCTTGATCTGGAAACTCCTGTGCAGGAGCTCTTTAACATCCTGTGTGCCGACTTTGAACAGTCACCTGAGCACAGCAGCAACGATAACGAGTACTTTGCAACTGATACCTCTGATCTGCTCAATGCTCTGGTAAACCAGATTAAAAATGAGGTTCAGAACGACAATTCAGTACCTCACCGTCAAAAGACCCGTGCCATTGTGGTGGAGTTACAAAAGCAGGGTCTGTTCAACCTGAGAAATGCCATCCCGGTCATTTCCGAAATTCTCAACCTCTCCAAGGCTTCCATTTATCTGCACCTGCGTGCCATCAAGAACAACGAAGCCGGAGATGAGGACAAGGACTGAGCTTATCCCCAGCTCCGGAGCTCAGCCACAGCTCCAGAGCAGTGTTTAGGCCAGATGGTCGAAGGTACACAGACCTCTGAGTCGTCGTGTAAGCGCCATTGCGCTGCTCACATGCTCCATTGCGCACGTTCAAATGCGCATGCAGAGCCGCTTACATGCGGCTGTGGCGCTGCTTAACATGCGCTGTAGCGTATATTCACATGCTTTAACTGCAGGACTGATAACAAAAGTGACCAGTTATCAGTCTGCCATCCAGCTGCCAGTGAGAAAGAAAATGTGGCCCGGTGGCCTGTGCCCATGCCGTAACTGCCCGATAAGTCGGGCCATATCAAATGCCATGAAGCATCTGCCCTATGACCATGCCTGATGCCAATGCCTGATGCCCATGCCTGGCCAATGCCTGATGCCCATGCCTGATGCCTGAGTCTTGTGACCTTGAGGAGGCCCCAGGCGGCTGTGCTCAGCCGCTCAGGTCGCCAGCACAGCTGCCCGGGCGCCTTCGGGGCTGATTGTCATGCAGGATCAAAAAAACGCTCTGAGCCATAAGGCTGCAGAGCGTTTTTTATTGAGTGCGGCGCGGGCGCCTGAGGAGCCGGGCGACAGCTCAGCTCCGTGAGATGCCATACTCCTTATTTGTCGTAGGCATCGGTCAGGACGATTTCCTCAACACCGTCTTCATCGTCACCGGCACGTTCAGCAGCGCTGATAACCTGGCGGTAGTAGTCGATGGTGGCGTTGTCAGGGTTGTCCAGAGCCTGGGTGAAGATATGTCTGATCTGCTCAAGTACGGTGGCGCGAACTATGAAGACAATCTTGGAGACACGCTCGCCATTTGGCCACTCATCAAGCTCGCCTACAGGATAGAGCTGCCCCTGAACACCGTGAATGATGACAGGCTGCTCACGGCCTTCGATATCGATAATGCCCTTGAGGCGCAGGATGGAATCACCATACTGCTGCTGAACCAGGTTGATGGCAGCAAGAAGAGCCAGAGAGTTGATTGGCTCAGCGCGCATGATGGCAAAGCTTTCGATATTGGTGTGAGCAATGATCTTAGGCTTTGCTACAGCAGCATCAAATCTGGCTTCAGCAGGGCGCAGCGGAGAGGCAAGGCTGATACCGCCTGCATCCTTGCCCGGTACCTTGATATCCAGCCAGTCTTTGACCTGAGCATTGTTCTGGCGGCTGAACTCCTTGTAAGGACCGATTTCATGAATGATCTTTGGAGTGATCTGACCCTTGACTACAGGATGGAGCTTTGCTGAAGGGTTGATGCTGCGGGCAACCTCACCTATGGCATCGATTTCCTCAGCGTCGATAAGATCGGTTTTGGAAATCAGAATGATGTCAGCAAGAGCAATCTGCTTTACGGCCTCATACTGCTTTTGCAGCTGCTCGCGTACGAACTGGCCGTCGAGCACGGTAACAGTACCGTCATAGCGGAAGGTCTCAACGCAGAAGTCATCGTTGTTGAGAGTTGAAATAACGCCGGCCGGATCAGCAAGACCAGTAGTCTCAATCAGAACACGGTTGAACTTTGGAATCTGACCTTCTGAGGCCTTGATGTAGTTGGCAGCCAGAGACTGGATAAGCTCACCCTGCAGGGTGCAGCAGATGCAGCCTGAGCCCAGCAACACAACGGTATCGTCAACTGACTGTACCAGCTCGTGATCGAGGCCTACATCACCAAATTCGTTGATGAGAACCAGGGTATCTTTAAATTCCGGAGTGTTTACCCAATGGTTCAACAAAGTGGTTTTGCCACTGCCTAAGAAGCCAGTGATGATATTAACCGGGATACGAGTATCCACTACTTCCTGCATATCTGACATGGGTATTACTTCCGAAAAATAAGACTGTCTTCTTTGCCAGGGACGCTGAGATTGAGTACGTGCCCAGTGCATGAGGGCATAACTTCCAGCGGTCGCAGCGTTCCTGCCTGATGGCGGCTGCGCCGCATATGCCTGCGCTACACATGGTGCGCCGCATATGCCAGAGCCACACATGGTGCGTCGTATATGCCAGCGCCGCACATGGGGCCCGTATATGCCAGCGACGCACATGGTGCGTCGTATATGCCTGCGCCGCATATGAGGGCGCAGTACCTGCATCGCCGTATGGCTGTCAGCAAGCGCCTGGAGCGCAAGAGGCGGGCTGCAGGAGCGGGCGCATGGGCGCGGGGGAGTTGCTCCTGGCCGGTCAAAGATGACGGGGAAAATAAAGTGCACTGAAGCAGCGCCCTGCTTAATGAGTCAAATCCCTGAGATTTTCGGGGCAAACTCACTGATGCATGAGGCAAAATCCCTTAAATATGGGGCGGCCGTTCAGTTGCCTGCAGCTTATTGTACTACCAAAATCCTTTTGGATATAAAGAGCGTCCTGATAGTAGCTTTCAGTTACCACTTCTGTAGCTTTCAGTTGCTGATCCATGAGCCTGTAAAACAGCAGCGCCCCGCTCCTGCACTGCAGTGTACAGGAGGCGGGGCGCATTGGAGCCGGGCTGCAGGAACCTGATGGGGTGGCTGCAGAAAGTCTGCAGCAGGCAGTAAGTGCCATATGACAGGACTGTTACTGACCTTCGCCGTTGAGCAGGAAGTTCAGGGCCTTGAGCATGGCTGGATTACGATAGCTGTCATCCTCATTGAGAATATCATGGTAGGCGTGAGGGATGAGCTCGAATTTTGGAGGCACGGTGTCATTGGCGTGGCGCTTACAGAACTCACGGGCAGCCTCAGTGGATACTACCATGTCAGCACCGGCGGACAGACAAAGCATAGGGAAGTCAAAGTTGCATTTGATCTTGTCAAGGCGCTGCTGAGCCTGCATACAGCACTTTACAAACTTGTATGTAGGGCCGGCCAGAGCAAGCTGCGGATGAGATACGTAGTAGTCATGGTAGGCGTCATAGCGTACCGGGCTGTGAGAATGGATGTTCTCTTCAAATGGCAGTCTTACGTACTCTCGGCCGTGAGCTGTGTATGACAGGGCAAATGAGCGGATATTGCACAGCAGCTTGAGAATAGGGTAGACCACCTTTGGGGCCAGCATGTTTGGAATGCCAAGGAAAGGGCAGATAAGAGCCAGGGCCTTTGGCTTGTAAGGGAAGCGGGTGTTGAAGCAGAACTCAAGGGCAATCAGACCACCAAGAGAGAAGCCCAGCATCTTGTAGCCAGGACCTACATCAAGGTAGGAAAGCATGTTTTCAAGGTCAACACGGTAGTGCAGGAAGCGCTCAATATGGCATTTGTTGGAGTCATAAAGCACCATGGAGGACTGACCCTGACCACGGACGAAGCAGACCAGTACGCGCAGGCCCTTATCACGCAGATGCCACAGCAGCTCAGCGTACTTGTGCTCGGTCTCGGCGCGGCCGGCGATGATTACCAGGGTATTGCTGGAGTCCTCAAGGGAGACTCCCGGAGCGCCCTGAGGTGCTTTGAGCTCAACAGCACTTAAAAAGAGGTTATCAGATACATGAATGCGGTGATGCTTGAGATCGTTTTCAAAGAAGGCATCAATTTGAGGGTAGAGCTCGGCAAAGGACTCTTCGGTTCCAATATTCTGCAGATCAATCATAACCATAACTCTCTTTATGACCATACTTACATCACGCAACTGCTGCAATTCTGTCAGAGCCTGAGATTATGCTTTTTTATTATTGACTGGGCAGATTTGAGCATGCGTCCTGAACAGTAATTGTCAGGCAGGGATCAGTTCCCTGAGGTTACCTGCTACTGATCCAGGTATGGTCCTTAATTGGTTTCCTGTCAGTATGACTAAATCATAGCATAACAGCCCACAGCTGTGGGCCGGGCGCCAAATGCGGCACAAAAATTATCCCGTGATGCACAGGGCCTGCGGCGCACAAAACAAAGGGGCCCTGACATCTGTCTGTCATGGCCCCGTGTTATGCCGGACGTTGCCTGTGGCAGCGGTCCTGGCTGCTGCGCAGACTGTGCTGCGCCAGCAGCTGCATGCGACTGCCGGTCAGCGGCGGCGGAAGATTCTGATGATGTTAGGAACGGCCTTGATGCGGCGGATAATGCCGGCCAGATGCAGGCGGTCCCTGACGGTAATGGTCAGATTGATAAGGTAGGTGCCGTCATCCTTGACCTCGGAGTTGATGGCATCGATCTGCGATCCGCCAATGTCTACGGCATTGGAGATTTCGCTCAGTATGCCCTGGCGGTTTTCCAGCTCAATACGTAAGCCGGTCTGGAAGTCGAGGCTGGCAGTTACCGTGGTATCCCATTCCACACTCATGTACTTCTCCGGATCTCGTGATACGTCACGGATGTTGGAGCAGTTGGCGTTGTGAATTACCAGTCCCTTGGAGGTGATGTGACCCATGATCTCATCGCCAGGAATAGGCATACAGCACTGAGCAAAGGTATATGGCAGACCGCCGGTACCGGTAATTGGCTTGCCCTCGTCGCTGGCAAAGAGATCGTCTCTGAACTTCCTGGCCACTACCACGGCAAGGATATTACCAAGGGCAATATCAATGAGCATGCTGTTGAGATCAGGCTGCTTGAACTCCTTGAGTACAGCACTCATCTTCTCCTCAGGAATCTCCTCAATACGTACGTCCTTAAGCACATTCTGCAGCAGACGGCGTCCAATGAGTACGCATTCCTGGCTCTTGAGGCCCTTGAGGTACTGTCTGATCTTGGAGCGGGCGCGCGGTGTTACCACTGAGGAGAGCCACATAGCATTTGGTTCAGCGCTTGGCGAGGTAATAATCTCTACGCTCTGGCCTGACTGCAGAGGACGTCCCAGTGGGAACATGCGGTGATTGACGCGGGCGCCGATACAGTGCTGACCGATGTCGGTATGCAGAGCATAGGCAAAGTCCACAGGGGTGGATCCGGCTGGCAGATCGAAGATCTTGCCATCTGGGGTAAAGACGAAGATAGAGTCAGGGAAGAGGTCGGTCTTAACGGCCTCAATGAACTCCATGGAGCTTGAAGCGCTCTGCTGAAGATCAATGATGTTCTTAATCCACTGCTGAGCATTCTTCTGAGCAGTAGTTGAGGTAGGCTCACAGCCGTTTTCCTTGTAAGACCAGTGAGCAGCTACGCCTCGGGCAGCCATCTGATCCATAAACTCGGTACGGATCTGAATCTCGATAGGGATACCGTGAGGTCCGATAAGGGAGGTGTGCAGGGACTGGTAGCCATTGATCTTGGGAATGGCAATATAGTCCTTAAAGCCCGATGGACGTGGCTTGTAAAGGTTGTGCATCTGACCCAGGACGCGGTAGCAGGTGTCTACATCATCAAGGATGATACGGAAGGCGTAAACGTCCATGATTTCACGGAACTGCAGTTCCTTTTTGACCATCTTCTTGTAGATGGAGTAGATACGCTTTTCACGGCCCAGGACGCGGCATTCGATATTGACCTCTTTGAGGCGGCGGTTAATGGCATCAAGAATATTGTTGATAACTTCCTTGCGGTTGTTACGGGCGCGGGTAACTGCAGCCTTGAGCACGCGGTAACGCATGGGATACAGAGCGGCAATGCCCAGCTCTTCGAGCTCAATCTTGATATCGGAAATGCCCAGACGGTTGGCAATAGGGGCAAAAATCTCCAGGGTTTCGCGGGCGATACGCTTACGCTTGTCAGGACGCAGAGAACCAAGGGTTCTCATATTGTGGGTACGGTCAGCAAGCTTGATGAGAATGACACGAATGTCTCTGGTCATGGCCAGGATCATCTTGCGGAAGTTCTCTACCT
The DNA here is from genome assembly GCF_023051105.1 of Anaerobiospirillum sp. NML120449. Lineage (GTDB taxonomy): Bacteria > Pseudomonadota > Gammaproteobacteria > Enterobacterales > Succinivibrionaceae > Anaerobiospirillum. The sequence goes on from NZ_JALKIL010000002.1 coordinate 178,843, forward strand.
GGGCTTCACGGTAGTCATGGAAACGCAGTTTATCAAGCTTGGTTACGCCGTTTACCAGGTCCTGTACGGTGCTGCCAAATTCCCTGCTTATGTCTTCAGGAGTGACGACGGTATCCTCAACGGTATCGTGAAGCAGGGCGGCGATAATGGATTCCTTGTCCAGGTGCATCTGGGCAATGATGGTGGCAACAGCAATAGGATGGATGATGTAAGGTTCGCCGGAGGCACGCTTTTGTGGAGCGTGAGCCTTGTCTGCAAGCACAAAGGCGCGGTCAATGTCCCTCATGTTGTCAGCTGACAGATATGAGGAGGCCAGGTTGTGCAGCGGCAGATAGTAATGGAAGTTTTCAGACTCCATAGCCTCAGGAATTGGGTCAGCTATGACATGCTCCTGCTGGGTACCCTGAGCGCGGTCATGAGCAATCTGGGCGCTGAGCTCCAGGCTTTCAGAAAAGCCGCCATTATCACGGGCATTAACATTGGTGGAGTCGAGGAAGGGGACATGATCCACAGGATCACGGGCAGAGCCTGTGGCTATGGCAGAAAGGGCGGCTGCGGTGGTTCCAAGGCAGGCGGTGCCATAGTGTTCACCGGGGGCAACTGCTGCACTGCCCACACTGCTAGGACCTGAAGTAATGATATTGCTTTGAGAAACCATAAGTAATTTCCAACCACCAAAACTCTGCCGCGAGTGTGACGCCGCAGTACCATGCCGCCAGGCTGCAAAAGACAGGAAAGTTCTTCCAGTAAACCCTGCAGCAGCGGCCCCGTGCCTTTTCCATAGTGTGACAGCATGCTCTGCAAGGCCAGATCAAAGCATGTGTCATGTGAGCGCTCGCCGGCGCTTTGCCGTTTGTAGCTGCAGTGCGCAGCACCGGGCCTGCACAGCACGCCGTGCCGCGTCTGCCTTGCCAGGTCACTGCCTGGCGCTCACAGTAAATCGTTCATTGGGATGCTGTTTTGACAGGCCTCAAGGGCCGGCTCAAATTAAGGACAGCTCATCTAAGTATACCTGAGCGCGGGCCTGTCTTTGTGCTTATAAGCGGCAATAACACGGTCAGCTCTCAATAATAAGAACATTTTCCATTTGCTGACCTGCTACAGGTGTGCTCTCATGGGTTTTATCTCCCGGGAAAATGCTCTGCATCCATCATAAATACGGGTTTTGTCAGTTTAACTTAACAGGGGCAAATCAGGACAAAAAACGTTTTCACCATAAAGGAATCAGTGCACAAAAAATGTGCAGACCCCTGTCGGCAGAGGCCGACAGGGGTCTGTTGAGGTCCGTCAGGACTGAAATCTCTGGCGCGATGTTATCAGTTGAACATCTCAACGCCATCGATAGGAGCAAACTCATTGTCTGCTGGGAGCTTGGCATTGTCGCCGCGCATTAAATCCTTGCGGTCCTGCTTGTCGAGGAAGTCTTCAGAGATGAGACCGGCTTCGATTTCGCGCAGGGCGATTACGGTTGGCTTGTCATTCTCTTCATCAACTAAAGGCTTGCTGCCGTTCATTGAGATTTGACGGGCACGACGGGCAGCGATGAGAACCAGGTCAAAGCGGTTGCCTACTTTAGCCACAGCATCTTCAACTGTAACTCTAGCCATGATGTATTACCTCAAGTTAGTTGCCTCATGAAAAGCTCTCTTCACGGGCTACCAGAACAATTAAAAATCAGTGGTGTGACTCAACAGGCTGATCTTTGCTGCGTCAAACAGCAAAAAGCCGTCATTCCTGAAAGGAACGGGCTGTTTTTGATCACAGGGAAAAACCGGAGAGGAAAGCAGGGTTCCGATTATATGATGCACTGCATGGCCGGTGGGCGCATGGGCCTGTTCTGTCAGGTGGCGCCGGCCGTATACAGGCAGGGCCGGGAGTATGTGTTCTCCCTGAATCCTGGAGGGTACCGTATCTGCTGTCTGCAAGGCTGTCTTATGCATTATCTGCAGATAAGAAACGGTATGCTGTCAGCAACGGGCATTGTCTCATGGGCGCAGCGCGCCGGTATGGACCTAATATCCTGAGCCCGTTCATAATTTACTGCTAAAAGCCATTCATTTTAACAGAAAAACACGGTCCAGATCGGTAACGGTCCGATAAAGGACAAATTTTTCCCGCCCGGATAACATGATGCAGCCGGGCTTTACAGCCCGGCCAGACTGCATACTGTGGCGCAGCAGCGCCTGGACCATATTCTTAGCATGCTTATGCCCTGGGCGGGCGCTGCCTGCGCCCCTGGTCTCAGGCTCTGATGGCCTGATACCAGGGGCCTGCCGGTGGTAAGGCTCAGATTATTTTTCTTCGCTGTCGGTGCCACTGCCGCTTGCAGCTGCAAAGGCAGCCTGCAGGGCGCTGGCGCAAGGCAGCCATGCGGCCTCGTAATCACGGGCCTGCTGCTTCATGTCATCAAGCAGCTGCTGGTTATTGCTGCGCAGGCTGTCAAGGCGGGCGCGGTGAGACAGGATGATGCTGCGCAGAGTAATCAGGCTTTCATCAAAGTCGTCATTAACGATGACATAGTCGTATTCATCGTAATGGGAGATTTCGGACATGGCCTGAGCCATACGCTTGTTGATGACATCGACATCGTCCTGACCACGCTTGATAAGGCGCTGTCTTAAGGTATTCAGAGATGGAGGCAGGATGAAGATCTTCACGGCCTCAGGTACCTGCTCCTTGATAATGCGGGCACCCTGCCAGTCAATGTCAAAAAGCACGTCCTTGCCCTGATTAATCCAGTCCATGACTATCTCACGTGAGGTTCCGTAGTAGTTGGAGAAGACGCGGGCATACTCAAAGAAAGCATTACGCTCAATCAGCTTTTCAAACTCTTCGGTGCTTACGAAGTGGTAGCTCTCATGGTCAACCTCACCTGGACGAGGATCACGGGTGGTATGAGATATGGACAGACGCAGGCTGTCATCGAGGTTGAACTTGTTCAGCAGAGCATTGATCAGGGATGACTTGCCAGCTCCGCTGGGGGCGGAAACGATGTAGAGGGTGCCTTGAGACATGAATGATTTCTCCAGAGTTCTGTGTCCAGGAGTTCCTGACAGCAGGTCTTAACCTGATGTCCTGCCGCACAGGCAGCCTGGTATGGCCAGGATGACAGTCTGGCCCCGATAAATACTGTTATGACGGGCGCTGCCAGGTTGAGCACCTTGCTGGCGCCACGGGCCTGCAGCCTGATGATCCTGGCTGCACCTGGCCACCCCTGGGCGTGGACACTGTCAAGTGGCGGCGCCAGCCCCCGCCGCATGACGGACAGGTCAGGGAGACGTGGGAGTCTTACTCTCCGTCTGCAGGATCGTAATCGTCGGCTTCAACGCCGTGGAAAGTGGTGAACCAGCCTGAAAGGATGGAGCGAACTTCATCGAGGCCGATTTTGTTCCATGCTGAAAAGGCGATAACAGTGAAATTGCCGCCAAATTCAGAGAGCATGTCCTTTACTTCCTTTACGGCTTCACGGCGCTTGTTGACGCCGAGCTTGTCAGCCTTGGTAAGCAAAATCAGAGCTGGAAGATTGGCTGCCAGGGACCAGTCTATGATAAGACGGTCGTGGTCCTTAAGCGGATGGCGGATATCCATGGTTACTACGATGCCGCGCAGCGCCTTGCGCTTTTGCAGGTATTCAGACATGGACTTCTGCCACTGGCGCTTCATGCTTTCAGGTACGGCAGCGTAGCCATAACCTGGCAAATCTACCAGGGAGCAGCCCTTTTTAACCTCAAAAAGGTTGATAAGACGGGTTCTGCCAGGGGTACGTGAAGTCTTGGCAAGATGGTTCTGATCGCAGATTGCATTTAACGATGAGGACTTTCCTGAGTTGGAACGTCCGGCAAAGGCAATTTCAGCTCCCAGATCGTCAGGCAGACGATGAAGATCCGGGGCACTGGTAATAAAGCGGGTCTGGCGAAAATCAATGCCTGGTGTGCTCATCTCTATACCTCGATTAGGGTCAAAAATTTTCGTAAGTATACGACGTTTTATCCCGGCTGACCAAGTGCCGGGCATCAATGCTCCGCCGTGAACATAGCCTCCCCGGCCGCCCGGTCACAGGCGCTGCCTGGCAAGGCCAGGAGGCATAGTGACAGGGTCATATCCGGCGCAAGACAGGCATGCCATCTTCAGGGAAGGACTGCCTTGCAGTACTGACCGGGCCGCGTGGTGCGGCAAGGCAGGTTATTGCGCGCCCTGGCAGGCACCAAAATTTAAGGCAGCTGACGCTGTAGCGTGCAGCTGCCTTTTAAAGCCATCAGGGCAGGCAGGTTATGACCTCAGCCATCCATGGCATGATTCCGGGCCGGGGCTCGTACCAGGCTGTGAGCCCTGGGCGGAGCAGACACCATGCTGTGAGCCCTTGGCGGGGCTGATAACAGGCGGTGAGACCCGGGACGGGCGCCAGGTAGCGTAAATTAAACGATACCGGCCTGAGCCATGATTTCCTCAGGGGTTAATGGCTGATCGGCAGGCTCAAGGTCACGGGCGAGCTTGAACTCGGTGTGATCCATGGCCAGCTCGAGGTAGAAAGCGTTGCCAAAGGCGGTAAAGAAGGTGATACGGGAAACTTCAGGGTGATCCAGGGTCATGTTGATGTTGATCTCAACCTGGTGAGGCAGGGACAGCATCTTTGGCTGAGACTGGTGAATACGGCCGTTTAAGGTGGTACTCATCTTGGCAGTGAAGTTACCTACCATCTGGTTCATTAACTCACCCAGGGTGTTGGAAACTTCCTCAGAGGTGTAGTTGGTGGCCAGGTCGTTGTCAGAAAGGCCCATGAGCTTCATGTAATTGCTGTAAAGCTCCATGGCGGTTTCCTTAGGGAAGTTCAGCACCACCATTCCTGAGAAAGTGCCGGTGAACAGTACAAAGGTACCGATATCAGGGCGCAGGGTGGTGTTGTTGATCTTCTGGATCATCGGGGTAAAAGAGACTTTATCGTTGGTGGCTGCGGTTAAAACGTCACAAACGCTGTCGCAAAGAGAAAGCAGGATATCATCACAGGTAATGACCTGGTGCTTGGAAATTAACATTAAACAAGCCTCTAAAACATCAAAAAAATCTTTGAGCCTCACCTGAAGTCGCCGGAAGTGACCTGACTTTGAAACTGTTGCGCGGGGCGCGCGAGGTGAGAGCAGTGACCGTGTTATTCAGGCAGACCACACCACTTTGCCTGGATCCTGAAATATCAGGCAGGCAGGCACAGAAAATGAGCTTGGATGTGCTGTATCGACCCTTAAGTAATTAATTCTCTATTCCGGCAAATTAATACAGACTGACTGCGGCTTTGTCAGGTGCCGCCTGCTCATGCATATTACTGAGGCTGCTGGCCGGTCAGAGCAATGTCTGTTGATCTGAGTACTTATGGCTGATGCAGACAGGACATGAAGTCCGTAGGTATTTAATCCTCAGTGGAGCATGTCGGCCGCTGCTCAGAGCAGACTCACTGTCATGGCAGCTGTTTCCTGATTGCCGATCAATATATTGTTCTTACATTCCGTCTTACTTCGGAAGCTCTTCATACCTGCTCAGGCGCAGGCACGTTATGTTATCGGGTCACGCTGATAGCCTTGTTGACAGAGCACGGCAAGTGCTCTTAACCCACGGGAAGCTGATAGCTGGAAGAGAAAAAACCGTATCTAGATAACACTTCAAAGGTGATATTTTAGCGGTAACTGCAATTAACTCAAGCGTAAACCACTATATTTTACACAAATTGACATAGTTTATTTTATCAAAAGACTTACATACACAAAGTATGTGAATATTTTCATATCTCACTAAGCGATATACAGGCCAAAGGAGCTTTCGCAGAAGGCTGCGGCCTCAGACCAGGCATAGTCCTGAATAACCAGGCAGATTCAGGCAGGCAGAGCTGTTTGAGCATTACCTTGCAGGCAATCCCAGTATGGATGAGACGGCGTGGACGTGATTTGGGTATACGGGTATGGATGATATGAGAAAGCAGCGCAGGCCGGGAGGATGGACGGTTCCAGGTGGCAGTGGCAGGGGACAGGGGCAGGCTCCATGTGGCAGGGGGCAGGTTGGGGCAGGTGGGGCTGGGGTGCCCTTAAGGGCAGGGGCTGAAAAAGCAACGTCCGAAACCTCAGGAGGTGCTGAGGGTTTCGGACGCAGCCGGGGAAAACAGAGCACTCACAGACAGACAGCCCCTGCTCTGATGTCAGCGGGCTTTAAGGCTGTCTGCTGACAGCATCATCATCAGCTGTTGATGTTGAGCTCCTTGAGCTTGCGGGTCAGGGTGTTACGGCCCCAGCCCAGCAGCTTGGCAGATTCCTGCTTATGATTGCTGGTATAGGCAAGTGCAGCCTCAAGCATGACACGCTCAAATTCCGGAGTTGCCTCGGAGAGGATGTCGTGCTCACCGGCACGCAGACGGCCGTCAACCCAGTTACGCAGCTGCTCCTGCCAGGAGGTAGGCTCCTTGGAGGTGCCGGCAATTGAAGTGGTGACGCGGGCCTGCTGGTTGCGGGCTTCCATGAACTCAGCTGGCAGGTCGGACATCTGAATGTCGCGGCCGGTTACCATTATGGTCAGGAACTTACACAGGTTCTTGAGCTGGCGTACATTGCCTGGCCACTGCTGACGGCACAGGAATACCAGAACCTCAGAGGTAAGCTTCTTAGGTTCCTGATTGTTCTCACGGGCACACTGGGTAAGGAAGTGCTTTGCCAGCATCGGGATGTCGTTGTTACGGTCTCTCAGTGGAGGCATATTGATATGAACAACATTGAGACGGAAGTACAGATCCTTAATGAAGGTACCCTGCTTGGTCATCTCATCCAGGTTCTGGGAGCTGGAGGCGATAACACGGACATCAGATTTGCGTGAAACATTCTGACCCAGTGGCAGGTATTCATTGCTCTGCAGCACGGTTAACAGACGGGTCTGAGCATCAACAGGCATGTCGCAGATTTCATTGATGAACAGAGTACCGCCCTGAGCACGCTCGATGGCGCAGGAGATGCCATCGCCGTTGTAGAAAAGCTCATGCTCAATGCTTTCCTTAGGCAGAGAGGATACGTTTACGGACACAAAGCAGCCGGTGTCACGACGATAGGAGTGGTTGTGCAGGGCCAGGGCTACCAGTTCACGACCGGTGCCGTTCTCGCCGTAGATAAAGACAGGGAATTCAGTCTTGGAGACACGGCCGATGAGCTTGAATACTTCCTGCATGGCAGGGCTCTTGCCGATAATCTCAACATCATCGCCGGTCTCTTCGGCAGCGGCGGCAGCAGTCTCATCCTTCTTGAGCGACTGATTGACGCGGTGCACGGCAGCGCGGCGGATTAACTTGATGGCGTCATGAACCTCAAAAGGCTTTGGCAGGTATTCGAAAGTGCCGTGCTCATAAGACTCAATGGCTGCAGAGAGATCAGAGTGAGCAGTAATGATGATAAAAGCGATATTCGGGTCGACTTCATGTACTTTCTTGATAAGAGACAGACCGTCGATACCAGGCATGTTGATGTCAGAAACAATCACGTCAGGAAGCTGTGTCTTGAGGGCTTCAAGAGCATCATCACCATTGCTGAACAGTTTGTGGTTGATGTGGTTCAAATCAAGAGCGCGGTCCAGGACGAAGCGGATGCTGTCGTCATCGTCAATAACCCAAATAAGCGGATCCATAATTACCTCAATCTGCGTTGTAAATCATCAGGATCAGTGCTGCACAGTCAGTAAGACTCTGCACAAATTACCTTCTGAGTGCTGTTGTCATACGGTGCTTATGATGACTGTATATCCCCATATAAAAGCCATCCCCGTATGAAAACTGTAAATCTTGAGCTGCATTTTTACAGGCAGCAGCTGCCTGAAAACTTACGTGGCCACCCCAGGTATCCTTGGGCACCCAATGGTGGCTGCGCCACCATGGTCAGGCGCCGGCCCCAGGTCGGGGCGTCCCGTCGGGACGTCCCTGACTGGTCGGCGGCCAGAGACCGTGCTTTAGAAGCGGCGGTTCATCATGTAGGTGCCCATGCCTGAGCCAAAACCGCCTTTGCCGGTATCACTGCTGCTGTTGCTGTTTTCATGGCTGAGCAGCGGCAGAATAATCTTGAATACGGTTGAACCTGGCTCGCTTTCGCATTCGATAGTGCCCTTGTGGTGTTCAACAATGTTCTGGGAAATCGACAGGCCCAGACCATGGCCACCGGCGCGTGAAGTGATCATTGGGTAGAAGAGCATGTCCTTTATCTGAGGAGGGATGCCCGGGCCATTGTCAATCACGGAAATTTCAAGGGACATAGGGTATTTGACGCCATTGACCAGCGCGCCCATCAGAGCGCGGGTACGGATCCTGATGGTCGGATAGGCTGTGCCGGACTCAGTAAGGGCCTGAATGGCGTTGGAAATAATGTTGATAAGTACCTGCTGCATGGCGTCGACATCGAGCATGAGCTCTGGCAGCGAAGGATCGTAGTCCTTCTCAAAACGGCAGCTGCCCTGGGTAGCCATGGTTTCAAGGGAAAGTACTTTTTCAATGATGTAATGGATATTGGCCATGGAGCGCAGACTGGCGCGCTGAGGGCCCAGGAGGCGGTCGACCAGAGCCTTGAGGCGGTCAGACTGCTCAATGATTATGCGGGTGTACTCCTTAAGTTCAGTATCTGAAGCATAGGTCATCTCCAGAAGCTGAGCGGCTCCTCTGATACCTCCCAGAGGGTTTTTGATTTCATGAGCCAGATTTCTGATGAGATCGCGGGCGGCAATGTTCTGATTGCGGCGCTGCAGATCATCATTGAGTTTCTGCTGATAATCGAGGCGGTGGATTTCCACTACCAGACCACGGGCGCGGCCCGTGTACAGAGAAATATACATATCAGCATGGAAATGCTGATTGTGCTCGGTACTGAAAGCTATGTCAGTTGCGGTAAAGCCCTGAAAAGCAGGATTATTGGAGTTCTGCAGGCTTTCAATCAGGCTTTTTTCCTGACTGTCGATAAGCTCGGTGATCTTGATGCCCTGAATTTTGGATCTGGACATCGAGAACAGCTGCTCGGCTGCAGTATTGGCATAGGCAATCTTGAGCTGCGAATCTGTTACCAGAGTAGCAGTTGAAATACTCTCAATAATAGTTTTTGCGTCGCACTGCATATAACTAACTCTCAATTGCTAAGGATGTTGCGCGTCCTGCAGAGAAAATCCGGACAGAACCGGACAGACCTGCAGTAAGGTGTGATGACTCCTGATGTCGTATTGCATGCCGCTGCAGTCGAGTCTATGGCAGGGCCATAAAGCAAGCAGGTCTGGCAGAATTGCTCCATGACAGCATGGCCTTATGAGTTCTGACTGGTCGTTTCGCACTGCTGATGCGCAGCCTGCTGTCAAAGGTGTTATGCCCTGTACAGGTGCTGTCACAGCTCTTTTAATCAGGTCAGCCTGCCATATTCGTGCTCTCACATGGACGCGAGGGGCATATAAGGTGACCTGTTCAGTACAATTCAGTGCGTCTGTTGATCAAACAAACAGCATATAAGCGCAAAATTGTGATCTGTATTCGGATCTGTGATCCATTTTAGAGCGTGTACGTCAAATTTGCAGCGAATTAAAATTATCGCACTGTTAAAGTGCGGTAATGTAAAGTTTAAGCTCAATAACAGGGCTGGAAAAAATAATTCTCCAGGGCCCATTCTGCTTAGAAAGTACGTATTTATATAGCCAGTAAACGATTAACTGGCTGTTTTAATCAAGAATCATTGCATTATTATAGTGCGCAAAAATGAATAAAATGAGAGCGTGTGCACCAAATTAAATGTGTTTTTGCGTCTCCCAGCGGCAATGAGCCGCATACGCCTCCCTTTGACAGCTCTGTTATGGACCGCTCAGCGCCCTGCAAGCTGCGCCTCAGGGCATGTATATGTGAACGCAAGTTTTAATTTCAGGGGCCATTGAGGGGCAAAAACGCTCTGATGCCGCGCCTGTTTACAAAGAATTCCCCTGTTTACACAGCATGCTGCTCTTATTGAGGGCAACAAAAAAGCCCCTGTCTCACAAGAGTGAAACAGGGGCTTTTCAGTTACCGGGCAGCGCTGCAGCTGCGCCGCCGGTGTGGCCACAGCTGCGCCGGTGTCTTACCGGCTGCAGCAGTTCAGGCCGGGCGCATCATGCGCCGGGGCTGGACTATGGCTGTACCATGGCCTTATTACTTGTCATCCTTCTTGCCGCCGCTGGCGCGGAAAGCACGGACACGCTCAAGCTCGGATAAGAACTTCTTGCGGATACGGATAGACTTTGGAGTTACCTCAACGAGCTCGTCTTCGTTGATGAACTCAAGGGCCTGCTCAAGTGACATATGAACGGCTGGGGTCAGGATGATATTGTCATCAGAGCCGGCAGCACGTACGTTGGTCAGCTTCTTGGTCTTGAGGCAGTTTACGGTCAGGTCGTTGGAGCGGTTGTGCAGACCGATGATCTGGCCCTCATAGACCTCTTCACCGGCATCAACGAACAGACGGCCACGCTCCTGGAGGAACCATAAGGCATAAGGAACGGACTTGCCGGTGTCGTTTGAGATCAGAACGCCATTGGCACGCTCACCGATAGAGCCGCCTACGAACTCATCGTAGGTATCAAAGGTGTGGTACATAAGACCGGTACCTGAGGTCAGGGTCATGTACAGGCTCTGGAAGCCGATAAGACCACGGGCTGGAATACGGTAATCAAGACGTACACGGCCCTTGCCATCAGGATTCATGTTCTTGAGCTCACCCTTGCGACGGCCCAGCTCTTCCATTACGGCGCCCTGGTTGTTCTCGTCGAGATCGAGGGTCAGAACCTCATATGGCTCGGTAACCTTGCCGTTTTCATCCTTGTGCAGAATTACCTCTGGACGGGAGACGCCCAGCTCATAGCCCTCACGGCGCATCTGCTCGATAAGAACTGACAGGTGCAGCTCACCACGGCCGGAAACACGGAACTTGTCGGCATCGGCTGTGTTCTCAACACGTAAGGCTACGTTGTGAACCAGCTCGGTACGCAGACGCTCCTCAATGTTACGGGAGGTAACGAATTTGCCTTCCTTGCCGGCAAATGGGGAGGTGTTGACGCAGAAGGTCATGGAAACGGTAGGCTCATCTACGCTCAGGGCTGGCAGCGGCTCAACGGCCTGAGGGGAGCAGACAGTATCAGAAATCTTGAGCTCGCCCAGACCGGTAACGGCGATAATGTCGCCGGCGCTGGCCTCTTCAACCTCGCTGCGGCGCAGACCCAGATAGCCCAGAACCTGACCAATACGGCCCTGACGGGTAGTGCCGTCAGCACATGCTATGGTAACTTGCTGGTTTGGTTTGGCGGTACCACGTGTAACGCGGCCTACACCGATAACGCCTACGTAGGAGGTAAAGTCCAGAGAGGAGATCTGCATCTGGAAAGGACCATCGTGGTCAGCCTGTGGAGGGCTTACCTTTTCAATAATGGTATTGAATAAAGGCTCCATGGTGTCGCCATGGTTATCAGGATCATCACTGGCCCAGCCGGACAGGGCAGAGGCGTAGATAACAGGGAAGTCCAGCTGCTCGTCAGTAGCGCCAAGGTTGTCAAAGAGGTCGAACACCTGGTCGATTACCCAGTCAGGACGGGCACCAGGACGGTCGCACTTGTTGATAACCACGATTGGACGCAGACCACGGGCAAAGGCCTTCTGAGTAACGAAACGGGTCTGTGGCATTGGGCCGTCTACGGCATCAACGAGCAGCAGAACGGAATCTACCATGGACATAACGCGCTCTACTTCACCACCGAAGTCAGCGTGTCCTGGAGTATCAACGATGTTGATACGGTAGTCCTGCCAGTTGATGGCAGTGTTCTTGGACAGAATGGTAATACCACGCTCTTTTTCAATGGCGTTGGAGTCCATGACGCGCTCCTGACCGAGCTCATTGCGATCAAGAGTGCCGGACTGGCGTAATAACTTGTCTACTAAAGTAGTCTTGCCATGATCAACGTGAGCGATGATGGCAATATTACGGATCTTTTGAACATCCATTGTAAGAGTACCTATGGTTAATCCCGATTCCTACGGGCTGAGTGACCAGGCTTGCGACTGTCAGATCATGCAGATGCATGGCAGTACAGATAAGGCGTTCTGAATCAGACGTACCGGCTCAGACGTACCAGTTCAGACGTACCGGCTCAGGCGTACTGAATCAGGCGTACCGGATCAGATCTGAGCAGGTCTGCATGCTTATGCCCCGCACAAGGGGCCGATGACTGCTGATGACCGTTGTCGCAGCTTAATGTCCTGAAATAATTCTTTATGGCTGTCAGACACGCCTGATGAAGTACCGTCAGCTGTGAGCAGGTGACAGTTAACTCCGGTAATGTCTGTAACAGGCAGATATGCAGCTTTCAATGAAGTGGACTGATGAGGCGTACTGAGCGGACATCAGTGATTGTGCCGGCTGGCGCCTTATATCTTCAGTCTCTGACAGGCAGGACCGGGATGAGACAGGGGCTGTGCCGCCTGAAAATGGCACTGTCAGTAATGACAGTGGCTGTCCTGCAAAGGTGGAAGGTGGACCTGCAACACTGGCAGGCTGAGACAGCCATAATTTACGGAGTCAGTCCGTAAAGGCTGATCACAAAAAGTGGGATCCCTTTCGCGCTTTGAGTTAAAGCTGCTTGCAAAAATTTTGTCGCTATTTTACAGCAAAAAAAGATGATATTGACGTTGTGGACAAAAAAGCTTAATCAGGCGGCAAACAGCCATTAAATGGCCTCAGATCCCATCTCAAAAAAGGCCAGTACACTGCACCATGCCTGTCCCTGCTCCCCGCGCCTTGTCTGTATACGGTGCCTGCGCGAGTCTCATTCCCGGTTCATGCTCCTGTCCCACACCCATGGCCTGAACCAGGCTTATGATCAGGGCCTGCACCAGGCTCATAAGACGGTGCATGGCAGCGGTACTCTGTCCTTACCATCACTGGTCATAAGGCGGGAAAAGCTTTTGCCTGATGAATCGAACAGGGCGCTCTGGTAGTATTACAAACTGACAAATGCCGTAGATTTAGCAGTATTACGGACTGGCAAGTGCCGTAGATTTAGCAGTATTACGGACTGGCAAGTGCCGTAGATTTAGCAGTATTACGGACTGGCAAGTGCCGTAGATTTAGCAGTATTACGGACTGGCAAGTGCCGTTGATTTAGCAGGGGGAGCCTGATGAAAGAGCTCATAGCTTACTTTATAAGGCGCATACAGCGCGATGAAATTGCCATTGAAGCAGGCTCACTGGCCTATACCTCAATCCTTGCTCTGGTTCCGGCCATGACCATTGTGCTGTCCATCTTTGCCATGGTCCCGTCCTTTACCCCCATCAAAGAAGAGATGATGAGATTTGCGTCAGCAAACTTCCTGCCTGTCTTTACTGATGCCATCAGCAATTCCATCACTACCTTTGTTTCTCATGCCGCATCCATGACCCTGACCGGCTCGCTCATGCTCATTGTGGTAAGCCTGATGCTGATCCGCTCGGTAGACCACTCCATCAACCGCATCTGGAGAGGGGCAAGCCGCAGCATTCCCATGACCTTTGCCATTTACTGGACCATGCTGACCGTAGGCCCTCTGGCCATGGGCATTATTGTGTGGATTACCACCAGGATTGTGGCGCTGAAATTCTTTACAGACACCCAGGCAGGAGTGGCTGTTCAGCTTCTGTTCTACGTCATGCCCTTTTTCATTGAAATGAGCATGGTCTTTGTTATTTACGCCGTTATGCCCGTATGTCGTGTAGCGGTACGTGATGCCCTTACCGGAGCCTTCGTGGTGGCGCTGTCCTTTGAGGGACTCAAGCGTCTCTTCTCGGCCTTTATTCTTAACTTTTCTGATTATGAGGCCATTTACGGCGCACTTGCAGCCCTGCCGGTGCTGATGATGTGGATTTACTTCAACTGGTGGCTGGTGCTCATTGGAGCAGAGTTTACTGCCGTACTTGGTGTTGCCCGCTCAGGCAGGAAGGAGGACGTACCTCGCCTCATTTACTCTCTGGTAAAGCTGACAGGCCAGGTTACCCCGCCAGAGGGCATACTCAGCGCCTCAACAGTACGCGCTCAGGCCCACCGCAACAGTACAGTAAACATCTCGGTCAGTAACTTCACAAGATCGCGCTGACGCCAGCAGCATCGTTGCATCTGCAGACGTGCTGACGTCATGGGCCGCGCCGCCCCGACAGACGCGCTGACAGGCGTCTGCCGGCCAGCAGGACTGTTCACATAAGCCGGTCATGACCGGAGCAAAAACAAAGCCCTCAGACCTTGCGTGGCCTGAGGGCTTTGTTTTTGTGTCCAGTATTCTAAAGATCATCAGAAAATCAGCTCTTCTTCAGATTCATCATCATATTCTTCAGTGCCATTGGCAATGATGCTGTCAATAATGGCATTTTTAAGCAGTTCCTTTTCAGTAATGTCGGCTTGCTCATGCATCATCCTGTCTTTACGGTCAGCCTCTGCTTCAGCTCCTGAAGTGGCTGGTTTGTGAGCCGTTGCAGCCGTTGCTGGTGCAGCACCCTGTCCATCAGGATTGTTGTGCTGCCTGTCATCGCCCTGAGCAAGGGCTGCAGGTTCAGACTTTTTACCGTCCTTTACCTCAGCTGTCCTGGCAGCATCAGTGGCATCAGCACTGGCAGTCTCGGCAGGATTGGCATCAGCGGCCTTTGAGGTGTCTGCAACACTTGCATTATCAGCAATGTCAGGAGCGGCTGGAGGTGCCTGCGCAGAAGGCTGTTCAGCTGGCTTTGTCTGAGCTTCCTGAGCGTCATACTTTTCTGAAGTCTCAGCAGTCTCAGTTCCGGTTGCCGGCTCAGCACTTTCAGCTGGCTTTGCGGCCTCTGGACTTGCAGCATCTGGCTTGGGCTCAATGGCCTTGTCAGGGGCGTTAGCTGGAGTGGTTTCATTCTTATCTACAGCAGTGCTGACAGCTGTCTGGGACTTAGCGGCCTTATCTTTGCTCTCAGGCTGATGCTCCGGGGCTGCAGCCTCTGCAGGCTTTGTTTGAGCTGGCTTGTCAGCACTTTCAGCTGGAGCTGAGGTTTCAGTCTTTTCTGCTGGCTGGGGAGCAGCAGGCTTATCTGATCCTGAGCTGTGAACTTCGCCATCATCTGGCTGTGCTTTTGCAGCCTTTTGTGCAGTCTCAGCTGGAGCTGCTGGAGCTGCTGGAGCGGCCTGATCTGCAGCTTTGTCAGTGGTACCGCCCGGGGCAAACTCAGACGGCTGTGCAGACTTGCTGTCAGCTGGCTTTGACTCGTCTTTGTTTTGCGCAGCATCGGCCGGGGCTGCCGGTGTGGCAGGCTCAGCAGAGCTGTTGTCGGCTGCTTTGGCCTTAGTTGCTGGTGCATCTTGACCAGCTGGCTCAGCAGACATGGTATCGGTTGCCTTATGCGCCTTTTCATCTGAGGCGCTTGAGGCGGCCTGAGCGGCTGGATCTGCAGGCCTGTCAGATAAGCTGGCCGAGGCGGCCTCATCCTGCCCGTCACCTTTGCTGTCGGTGTCATCGGTCTTAGTTGCCGGTGCAGTCTGCTCATCAGGCTTTGCTTCTGCAGGCTTTGCTTCTGCAGGATTTGCCTGGGCAGCCTTGAGCTTTTGCTTTTTGAGCTCGGAGGCGGCGTCAGTCTGCTCCTTGGCCTGGGCGCTGGCTTCATACTGAGGCAGGTACAGACCTGGGCGCTTTTCGCCACGCTTGATAGCATTAATATCAAAGATCGGGGCGTTTACCTTGCCTGATATGGAAATAGCGGTGGCGCTGTCACGGGCCAGGCTTTCCATTTTTCCGGTGCCACTGACTGTGTTGCTGATCAGATCGGCCTGTCCCTGAAGCCTGAGATCTGATGTTACCAGTGAGGTAGCGGTTGAGTAGACAAGACGGCCATTGCGCAGATCGCCTCTGGTATTGAGTTTGGCCATGCCCGCTACACTGCCCTGAATGGCGGTCATCAGCTCAGTGCCGGTCAGGTGGTAATCCTCTTTCTTGCCGCCATTGATAAGATCAAGACCAAAGTCGGCAGCCAGCATATTGTCAGAGGTCAGGGTGAAGTGACCATAGGTGCCTTTGAGCAGAGAAAGGCCGCTGACTGTGTTGTCAGCATACCTGCCAGTAAGCTCAATGTTGAAGCTGGTCTTACCGGTGAGCATATGACCAATGAGATTGGAGTTGAGGTCAGCACTTTCAAAGTCAGGGGCCTTAATCTGCATGGTGCTGGTCTCATCAGGCTTAAGTCCCAGCTGGGCATGGGCACTGATGGAGGACTCCTTAAAGCGCATCTGAGGGACACTGATGGTCAGGCTGTCCTGATTGAGCTTAAGGGTGGCCTTTGTCTGACTCATCAGCAAATCGCTGTAGAGCATGTTCTTAAGCTGCAGCTCAACCACAGATGGACGGCTGAACATCTCAGCGTCGTCTTTATCCTGGGTATCAGATGCGCTACTGCCGGTGGCTTTGGCGCCGGAGTTGTCGGTGGCGGATGCGCTGGTGCCGGCGGTACTGGTGCCGGTGCTGTCGGAGCTGGCAGCTGTCGTGATGACAGTCTCAGTGCTCTGAGGGACCATGTAGCCAAGGGCACCCAGCAGCACATCAAGCTCAGGGGCAACCAGCGCAGTGCTGCCTGATGCAGCTTTGTCGGTGGCTGTGCCTGAAGATTTGCTCTGTGCAGCGGCGGCTGCCTGATCTGCGGCCGGAGCGGCGCTGATGAGCTTCATGTCAGGATGCAGATACAGATTTTCTGCACTGCCTGAGATGGCCTGAATGGAAAGTGGCAGAGCGTTGATGTAGGAGAGGAACTCCATGTCCTTAAACTGGGCCTGATGAATGAACAGGCTGCTGTCAGTAAGGCTGTCCTTAATCCACTCAAGACGTGGCGGATTAATGGCCATCTTGTTTTTGGCCAGCTTGAGGTCATCAAGTTCAATCAGACGTTTGTCAAAATCGATATTTCCCTCAGTCTGAATCAGACCCTCATAAACCTGACCTCTCAGAGCAAAGTTCAGTGAACCGTCGCCAAAGTCAGCAGTAACTGTGTTGTGCTCAAAAGTGGTCTGCAGATTAGGAAATGAGATCTCATCAACCTCACCCTTAAAGGCGCCGGTAACAGCCTTATCATGGATCATAAGACCCTGCATGGATCCGCTGATGCCCTGCATGATATAGCTTTGAGGATCATCGCCATCACGGCCCTTGAGGCGGCTGCTGGTGCTCTGAGCGCTGGCAGTCATGGCTGAGCTCTGAGCATCTCGTCCTGTGAAGACCTTTTTGCCCTTGTCAGCATCAGTACCGTTCTTGCGTGAAGGAGCCGGTACATGAACAGGGCTGTTGGTCAGAATGACATCCTTGAGGAAAGTGTTCTTTGAGGTCAGAACAATGCCCTTAGGGGCAGTAATGCTGTCATTGACAATAATCTTGGAGAGGTTGAGCTCATCAAGAATGATGTAGGCATCGGCAGGTGGGCAGCCATCGGCTGGCTTCTGAGGGGAGGTAACTGCAACAGCATCAGTCTTCTGGCTCTCTGGAGCTTCGGAAGTTCTGGCAGCCTTGGCAGAGTCACTTGCAGCGCCGGCAGTGGCAGTGGCAGCAGCAACAGCTGTGTCAGCGCCAGTTTTGGTGTCTGCCTGTGCTGTCTTGCTGTCGGCTGACTCAGCAGGCTTGCTGTCTGCAGTGTCGGCAGTCTTACCGGCTGCAGTGTCGGCAGTCTTGCTGCCTGCAACGTCGGCAGTCTTGCCGGATGCAGCGCCGGCAGTGGCCGCAGCAATGGCGGCGCCAGCGCCAGAGGCAGCCGGGGTATTGCCTGCAGCAGTTATCGGTTCATGGTCAGGATGGGTGAGGCTGTACAGGCCTCGGCCAGTGACGGTACCGCCAAAGATGGCGGCGCTGAAGCTGTTGATGGCAATGCCTTCGGCACTGTGGGTGAAATCAATGCTGAAGCTCTTTACTTCATCTTCAAAAAGGCGGGCATTGCTGGTGCTCAGGGCACCGGAACGGAAGGTAAGGCCATCCTCGGAGCTGTATAAAACCTGATTTAAACGGATGGTGGCATCGGCAGCACTGAGAAATTCAGTGCGCAGGGGAGTGCCGTGGAAACGGACGGTCTGTGCTCTGACCGAGTTAAAGCCAAAGCGGGAATGGGCTATGTTGACCAGGTCTTCCTGGTCCATGCTGATCTTGTTGAGGTACAGATCGTTGATGATGAGATCTTCACCGGAAATAGCCGATCTCAGGTCATACTCGATATAGAGCTCTCCTATGCTGGAATTGCCAAAGGAGACATCATAGAGCTTGATGACATCAGGGTATACGGGCGAGAACTCGGCATCACGAATGGTGACATCCATACCTGAGCGGGAGCTCAGATATACAGAAAGGGGGCCCTTGACCTGCGAGCCGTTAAAGAAAAGAGCAGTCAGCGCAAAGCCAATGACAATAAATACGCCCGCCGTAAAGCCAAGGCGCATCAGAATGCGCATAACAATGCTTGATGTTGAGCGCTCAGCTCTTCGTTTATGGTAAAGACCGACCATAATTTAATCCGAAATTTCACCCTGTACGGCCGTGATCTCACGGCAATGTCTGTACAGCATAACAGCATGCAGGGTTACAGGTACTGTCAATCGGGAAAAATTGACTCTAATAAATATCATTGTGGTGTTACTGCTGCATCAACATGCTTTTTAAGTGCCAATGCAGGCAGCGCTGTTATCGCAGAAAATCTCTGTCCGGACCGGTGCCGGGGCCCCGCGCGGTTGCCCCGCGCGGCTGGCCGGAGATTGTACGCCATTGTAGAGTTGCAGCTGAAGCTGCGCACCTTGCAGGTGCCAGCATGGCCATGCCTGGCGCTGCCGGGACGGCGGCAGCGTACGCAGGGCGGGATGGCTCTGCCGGGACGGCTCTGCCCAGGCGGCAGCGGTCGCAGGCTGTGGCTGGCCTTATTGCTGGCCCTGGGAGCCTGAGTGCATCACTGCAGCCATGGCAGCTGATGGCTCACCGTTGGATGGATCAAGGACATCTGGGAACCAGCGCATTATCAGATTGAAAGCACTGTTCATGTCGTTGCGGTAGATCTCATGGGCCGCATGCTGGGCATCACCTACCAGATCGTAATCACGATTGAGATCGGCAAAGCGGAAGTTTTCCTTACCGGCCTGACTGGTGCCAAAGAACTCGCCCGGGCCGCGCATGAGCAGATCCTGATTGGCAATTTCAAAGCCGTTGGTAGTGCTGCGCATAATCTCAAGGCGCTTGAGAGCTCTCTGGTGGCGCTCTTCTTCCTGGGCATTCTGGGCAGGCGGGAAGTTCTGGTGAATGAGCAGGCAGAAAGAGGGCTTGGTGCCACGTCCTACACGTCCGCGCAGCTGGTGGAGCTGAGCAAGGCCCAGTTTGTCGGCGCTTTCAATGACAATGACTGTGGCATTAGGCACGTCCACACCCACCTCAACAATGGTGGTAGCAACCAGAATATTGATCTCGCCACTTAAAAAGCCCTCCATGGTGGTGGTCTTTTCTTTGTCTTTCATCTGGGCATGCAGCAGGCCTATTTTCATCTCCGGCAGCTGCTTTTCCAGCTCGGCAAAGCGCTTTTTGGCCGAGGTCGAGTCCAGCAACTCATTTTCATCAACCAGAGGGCATACCCAGTAGGCCTGATTGCCCTCAGAGCAGTGAGCGCGCAGACGTTCTACCACCTGCTCGATGCGCTCCTGGGAGATCACCGCTGTGGTAACAGGGCTGCGACCCTTAGGCAGAGTGTCGATGGTGGAAACATCAGTATCAGAGTACAGAGCCTGCTGTAAGGAGCGAGGAATAGGGGTTGCTGTCATCAGCAGCTCATGGGCAGCAAGACCGGAAGGGGCCTTGTTGAGCAGGGACTCTCGCTGATCAACACCAAAGCGGTGCTGCTCATCGACAATGGCCAGAGCAAGGTGCTGATATTCCATGCCTTTCTGGAAGAGGGCATGAGTGCCCACAAAGATTTTGACCTCTCCGCTCAGAGCCTTTTTGAAGATTTCGTCTCTTTCCTTTTTCTTCAGAGTGCCGGTAACCAGCGCCACCTCATAGCCAAGAGGCTCAAAGAACTCGCTGATCTTGCGCTGATGCTGGCGGGCCAGCAGCTCAGTTGGCGCGAGCATGGCGCACTGCAGGCCATTGGCTGCAAACTGCTCCATGACCATGGCTGCAACCAGAGTCTTGCCAGAACCTACGTCACCGTGAACCAGACGGCTCATGGCCTTGTCAGAGGTGCAGTCTGCCATGATTTCCCTGAACACACGGCTCTGGGCCTCAGTAGGCTCAAAAGGCAGAGTGCTCAGCAGATGCCTGTGACTTTGCTCATTCATGGTAATGACAGGGGCATTGCGGCTGTACTGACGGGCCTTGAGCTCAAGAATGGACAGCTTGTAGGCAACCAGCTCCTCATAGCAGATACGCTGATAGCCTGGCAGAGCCTCAAGCATCACCAGACCATGGTCTTCACGCGGCACTGGATTGTGGGTATCGATAAGGGCCTCAGTAAGGTCCATGCTGTAGCGGTTAAGAGTGCGGGGCAGGTACTCATCAAGCGGATGACGGGCCAGCAGCATCAGGGCAACATTGGTGATTTCCCTCATGCGATCCTGAGACAGACCGGCGGTCAGATGGTAAACAGGGGAGAGGCACACCGGAAGCTCAATTTCCGAGCCCTCAATTACCTTGAACTCAGGATGGGTAAGAACAGGCTTTGGGTAGCCGGTAAAGGTATCAAAACGCAGATGTCCCCAGGTCATGATGGTAGTGCCGGGGCTCAGCATTTTCAGGACAAAGGGGGATGCGCGGAAGAAGACTATCTTTACGCGGGTATTTTCATGGTCCTGAGCATAGATCTCCGTCACCTTCTGTTTGATGCGGGGAGGCTCGGTGATGGTCAGCAGCAGATAGCAGGGTACGTTTTCCTCAGGAGTGCTGTTAGCTGAGCCAATGTAGGTACGGTCTTCGTAGCGAAAAGGCAGGTTTAAGAGGAGATCGTAGATATTGTGAAGATTAAGTCGTGCCAGCTTTTTGATGGTCTGTTCAGCAACACCCTTGATGCTCGACAGAGGAGTAGCGATAAATTGTGCATCCTGTCCCGGCATGGCAGCTCCTTAATGGGGTGAATGAGGGCCTTAGACTAATCGACTCCAGCCGGCCAGACCTTGAGATATGGTCACATGGCGCAACTGAGCAAGTGCAGACGCTGACCTGTCAACTGCAGGTGCCTGCTGGTCTGACGGCCAGGGCGCGGGCCTGGGGCCATGGGCCGAACCCGATCTCAGGCCCGGGTGCGGACTCAGCGCGGGCGCAGGCAGCATAGTCTGATGCCTTTTGTAATGCAGTTATTACAGGGGATTAATGAAGTGATTATATCATCTAAAGACAATGCTCAAGGTCAGCTGCAAAGCCCTTATAAAGCTGTCTGACAGAGTGCCTGCAGTGGCTGCAGGTAACTGCAGCCCCAGCCTGCACTGGTCCTGCGCTGCAGCCCTGACCTGGGGAGAACATGGTGGGCCGTGAGCTGGCTTATGCCTGGCCCCGGCACCAGACATGGCACCTTGCCAGGCGCCAGCATGGTGCCGGGGCTGGATGCCGGGGGAAATTTAAGTGACCTGCGGAATGCAGGCGGTTTTTTCAGCACCCTGTTTTGCCTGCAGGGCATAAATTAAAGGATAAAAAGCATTACCCCGGGAGTATAATAAGGACATGTCTGCTGGCCGTTTATTCGCGGTGTATGGTCATTTCATGGCACAGGACTTAAGTCATGTATGGCTATGCCGGCAGGACTGTGTGTTTTTAGAGTTAAGCCAGTGCCATATGCAAAGCAGCTGTTTGCAGATGCGCCTTTATCCGTCCTTCAAGTCTTTGTACTCATCCTGAAGCCCCGTCATGGCTCAGGTACTTTCTGAAAGTCACATGCTATCTGCGCTGCTGACATGCAGTAACAGCAAGCGTATATCCTCTTAACCTGACCTGCGGTCTGCGTCCGTGCCGTAGCGTCATCAGCCTGGAACCCCCTTTTATGCAGTGGAGCAAATTCATTTCTCCGGACCTGTTCAAACTCACAGGCCTGAGGAACTTAATCTGTCATGCTCTGACCGCTGCCGGTCTTGCTGCCGCTTTTTTCGTGCTGCCAGCTCATGCAGCTCCGGCTCCCGGGGTAGAGCCGTATACCAGAGAGGCAAAGGCTCTGTTTGACATCGAGGTGGTTGAGCTCAAAAACAAAGCCGGGGACCCTTATTACATCTACTTTGCTGAAGCCCGTGATCACTGTGACCGTACCCGTGCTTTCTATACCCTGGACGGTTATGCCTTTACTCCCAGGATAGTTAATATCCTGGCCCATGTTCTGGTCCATCATGAGTATGAATCCGGCCCTGTTTATGGCATGGGTGGTGATGATCTGTCTGAGGCTGCAGCCGACAGCAAAAATCCTATCAGGGTACCGGTAATTATCGGTGTGTCCCACTCTGACCATATTCCTTTTGTCACTGAGCGTCGTACCTGGGACTTTACTCCAAAGCTCTCTGATGATCTGGCCCGGGAGTTTCCCGGTGGCGGTGGCGATGAGGAGTTCATTGATTTTCTGGTCAATGACATCAAAAATCTGGTCAAAAAGCGCTACCCTGACATCAAAGAGGACATGATTTTTGGTCATTCCTTTGCCGGACTGCTGGTGCTTAATCTCTTTTTGCAAAAGCAGGACAGCTTTACCTGCTACTTCGCAGCCTCACCTTCAGTATGGTGGGGGTACAGTCAGGATCTGCGCAAGAAAGTAGCGCATCTTTACCATGACAAAAAGTTCACTCACCACCTGACTGTAAGCCGTGGCAGCAGCGAGTCACCAGAGCATGTACTGCAGGCTCTCAAGGCACGCAATACCTTTGACCGCAATGATACGGCCCATTACAACAATGAGGCTGTAGTGCGCTCCACAGGTATTCCATGGCCAAAAGTCCAGATTGGCGTGGACGGGCGCAGCGGTGCCGGCCAGAGCTCGCACCGTCCGCTTGCTGATACTGCAAAGCAAAATCGCAATATGCCTGCCGGAGCCAGTACTGCCGAGGCTCTGGTCAAAACCTCAGAGTTGACTGTGGCCTCCGATGATGCTCTTGAAAAGCGTAAGGCCTCAATCAATAGCGAAGACCAGATTATGAATATCAAGACTCTGGTTTCCGTAATCAAGGCTCACAGCGAGCATCCTGAGCAGATATCGTTCATCATCTTTGCCAAGCAAAGCCATGGTTCTTCCATTCCTTTTGCCTTAGAATCTGCTCTCAAGCACTTTTCAGACAACCATATTGAACTGTAGCCATCCTTGCGACCACATTTGCAGGACCTGGCCCATGAAAAAGCCCATGATTTTCTGATCATGGGCTTTTTTCACATGCGTTTAGCACCAGCATTTTGCGCCAGCCTGCATGCGTACGGCCTTTGACGCTGTTTTTCTTTCCATTCTTGTGGGGGGGTGTAACAGCAGGTGCAAAGACCTGACTCCGCCATATTGAACTGTAGCCATCCTTTGTGACCATATTTGCAGGACCTGGCCCATGAAAAAGCCCATGATTTTCTGATCATGGGCTTTTTTCACCTGCGTTTAGCACCAGCATTTTGCGCCAGCCTGCATGCGTACGGCCTTTGAGGCTGTTTTTCTTTCCATTCTTGTGGGGGGGGTAACAGCAGGTGCAAAGACCTGACTCCGCCATATTGAACTGTAGCCATACTTGCGACCACATTTGCAGGACCAGGCCCATGAAAAAGCCCATGATTTTCTGATTATGGGCTTTTTCATGCCTGACAGGCGCATGCCGCGCCTGTCAGCCTGCATCTGCGCCTGCAGTTGAGGTAGCAGGGGCAGTGCAGGTGGCTGAGGGGCGGAGCGCGCATAAATGACCTCTCATTTAAAGTTTGTCTAAAGATACTGAAAGTTTGTCATTTAACTTAAAGACTGTCATTTATGCTCTTTAAAGTTTGTCATAAGTAGCCAGCAAGTGCCGCAAATGCAGATATTTAAGCACTTTATGACAGGATGCGCTCCTTGACAGGACAGCGTCATCATGGCTGCAGGGATGATATTTAAAGTGTGTCACATACCTGGTACCTGACCGTCATGCTGTTATTTAAGGTTTGTTATGAGCCCTGGGGCAGCCCCTCTGGACTGGCTCAGCAAGGCTCTGCTGCATCACTGGTCTGCCTGAGTCTCAGATGGGGGGTGGCTGTCAGGGGCGTCCGCTGACAGTCCGTTACTGGTATGCCCGCTCCTCAGATGGGGGATGGCTGTCAGCGGCGGGCGCTGACATGGCGATGTGTGCACTCTGCGGGGCAATGCTGCAGGCAGGGCCTGCAGCCGCAGCAGTGGCCGCAGTGGCCGCTGCCACTGCCGGGCTGGGCTGCGCGGCTGTGTTGCTGCCGTCCATGGCGGCACTCTCACGTTCGCGCTGAGCCTGAACGGCGCGCTCAGCTGCGTGGGCCTGAGCTGAGGCTGTCTGCTCACGGCGCTGCCTTAATCCCATGGCGCCAGCCATGAAAGCCATGAGCATAAGGATGCAGCCTGATACATAGAACTGATGACTTATAGTCATGTATGAGGACACTACACCGGCCATAATAGGGCCCATCATGCTTCCAAACTGACCTGCCATGGTCATGGCACCAAAGGCGCGTCCCTTGAAATCACTGGTGGTGGCCACAGACAGAGCCGAGTTCAGTGATGGCAGTACGCCCACAATGAACATGCCAAGGAAGCCTGAGAAAATCAGCAGGGTGCTGTAGGTGGTCGCCACGCCCTGCAGGGCTACAAATATGCCCGAGCAGCTCAGGGTAATCACAAGGGCAGGGAAAAAGCCCCGGCGCTGACCAAACATACCCCACAGCGGCGCTATCAGGGCGCCAATCAGTGGTGGCAGGGAGGTGGCAATGCCTGCGTACAGGCCTGCATTTTCGTAGCCTCCCATCATCTCGGCTACATACAGTGCCATAAGAGGGCCGGTGGCGAGCATGGCCATCTGAAAGGTGAAGAACAGCAGCAGAATCTGGCTTATGGAAGGGGTAGTAAGACAGAATTTGAGGTCCTGGATAATGCTGGTGTTGTTGCGGGCTGACTGAGTACTTGTTTTATCCTCTGGAGTAAGCCAGGTGATGATGACCACAATAGCAAGATAGACACCGGCAATGAGAAATGATGAGCGATAGCCGTAGATATCGGCAAGCAGACCGCCAATCAGGGGGCCACTTACGGTACCTGCAAGCTGGGAGGAGTGAATGATGCTCATGGAGGTGCCAAGACGCTCACGGGGACTTTGCTGGGCCACCATGGAGAGTACCACCGGCAGATAACCGTTGGCAAAGCCCTGCAGTATTCTGATAAAGAGCAGTTGCACAGGAGCTGTTACCAGACCACCGGCCGTGTAGCACAGGCACAGCAGAAAGGAGGCGCGCAGGGCCATGGATTTTTTGCCTTTGACATCAGAAATCTTGCCCCATACAGGAGCCATTATGCCGGCAATAAGAAAGCATGAGGAGAAAACGAGGGCCGACCACATCTCAATATCTTCTTTGGGTGCGCCAAGTTCAAGCAGATATACCGGCAGGAAAGGTACGCACATGGTATAGCTTGAGGAGGTGAAGAAGATGCAGGTGGCAAAAATCGATAATTTGACTGACCAGGACATAGAGAGTGCAAAAAAACAGGGAAATGACTGTTGCCGGTCATCTGGCATGCAGCAGCGCAGCACACAAAGGAGGTCTTATGGCTGTTAACGGGCAGTCATAACTGCCCGGAGTGGTTCTGCAGGCGTACTGTATGGAGACCGGTATGGTAGGGGCCGTGATTATCTGGTTGTTTTACAGGGAAAATCTGGCGGGCAATATCACCAGGGCTGTGAGGGCTGATCCTCAGAGCTGGTGGCGTGTGAAGGAGTGCAGATTATATGCTGTTGACTGATGCTCAAATAATCAGGAAAAGGGAAAATGACTGCATGGCCGGAAATGGTCGCGGCTATGGTGGTAAGAAGCTGCCTCTGACTGCAGTAAGGTAATGCCGGTCTCATGCGCGGGCGCAGCATCAGTGCCGGGCGGCATTTGCGCTGTGCGTGCAGGTCTGGGCTTTGCGCTGTCAGCTGCCGCCGGCAACAGGCAAAAGCCGGATGAAAGCCTGATCTGCAGCTGTGAACTGCCAGAATTTCAGTATCACAGGCACGGTGAAAATAAGGCAGCCTTAAGGGCTGCCATGCTCAGTACAGTCCATGACGCAGGTCAGAGCAGACTTCAATACACACAGCCAAATCATACGAAAGAATAATTGCGGCCCTGGGAGCGTTGATAAAAAAGCCCCTGTTTCCGGGCTTTTGTGACCTGGATCGAGGGGCCTTGCTGTACTTGTCACTTCAAGGTGCATCAGTACAGCCTTTTGTAAAGAAATGAGTCAGAAGCTGCGCAGTGGCCCGGCGGGCTGCCAGGCGGGCAAGGCAGCTGCCCGGGGCGGCAGCTGCGCTTCAGCATGGCGCCGTATTGCTGCCGCATTGCTGCTGTATGGCGCCGCATTGCTGCCGCGTGGGCGCCGTATGGCGCTCACGTGGCGGGTCAGAGCAGCTTCTTGAGGATGAAGGAGGCGCGCAGGCGGCGTACCTTCTTGAGAATCTTCTGAACCTGCTCAGGGTAATCCTCGAATTTCTCCAGATCATTGACTGAGTTCATGCGGGTGGTATGACGCAGTATGTACTGCTTTTCATGCATGAACTTTTCCTGGAGCAGGTGGTTGGGATCATGGACAAAAAGACCGTTCTCAAGATCCAGACCCCAGGCGCGCGGATTAAGATTGTTGCCCGTAATTACGGCCAGATGACGATCGATGAAAATACCCTTGAGATGGTAGGTATTGATGCCGTCACGCCACAGGTAGACATTGAGTTTGCCTGATTCAATGTGTCTGTGCTGTCTGGTCAGCAGATCACGCAGATTCTGCTCATAGACATAAGGAATGGCACCAATGGTGGAGAAGCTCTGCTCAGGTGGAATATAGAAGTCATTGGCCACCTTGTCGCCTACCACAATGGTCACCTCAACATCGCGATCCAGCGCCATCTCCAGATGCTCCTGAAGTATGCGTGGCGGGTTGAAATAAGGGGTGCAGATGAAAATCTGCTTACGTGCCGAATCAAGGGCCCAGAGAATGGAGCGGTTGAGCTGATTGTTGCGCTTGCCAAGGCCTGCAAGAGGAGTAATGCCTACCTCATCATCCTTTATGCGTCTTGAGCTCTTGAAGGAATACTGGCTGCGGGCCAGACTGCGCTGCAGAGCCTTGATCTCGCCTCTGATATCACGGGCAGGTCTGATATTGCCCTGAGAAAAGTCCTGAACAGCAAAATTCTGGTGAAATGCTTCGTTGGTGTAGTGACACATGGTGTCAGCAAGCTCACGGGAGTGAATCTCGTGATAGCGGTCAAGGCGGTACTTTTCTTTGTTGTAGTTGAGGTAAACCTTGTTGATGCTGGCACCTGAGTACAGCACAGTGTCATCAAAAACAAAGCCCTTGAGGTGCATGACGCCAAAGAGCTCACGTCTTTTGACCGGTACACCGTAAACGGCAGGCGGATGGTCAACATCAGCAGCATAGGAGGCATACATCTGCGCATTGGTGCGCTGTTCGCCCTTTCCACCAATAAGACCGCGCTGAGCACGGTGGAAGTCTACATATACTCTGATATACAGCTGGGGATTACGCTTTTGAGCCTCGTACAGCGCCTGCATGATCTCATTGCCGGCCTCATCGTCCTGCAGATAGAGCATGGTCATCATAATGCGCTCGCGAGCCTGTGAGATAAGCTCGAGAATACGCTGATGAAAGCTGGTAGGGCGCTCCAGAACAGTGTAGTCACTGGCCTTTACTGGAATCTGCGGCAGCTGCTGCAGTCTGGTCTGACTGTAAAGAGCGTTAGGTAAACTGTTTTTAAACCAAAACATGAACTTTAAACTAAAACGAAGCTTTGATAATGCCAGACCCTGACTCACTGGCATGGTACAGACAGCACACACAGCAGGCAGTGTGATGTATTTGTGCTTACAGAACCTCAGGGGATCGGCCATAAGTGGCGCCTGCTCCGGCGCTGGCGTTGCGCTGCAGGCGGCGGGGGCATGAGATGGCCCTTGCAGGCCCTGGCCGCGCCTTGGCATGGTGGCGGCCTGGGCATGAGCCATGGTGATGGCCCGGTTCCGTTACTGAAAATAATATCAGCAGCACTCCCATTATATGCATACTGCCTCCCGGTCGTAAGTCCGGGACTGTGAGGTCAGAGTATGTCCTTATACTGGTGCTGTAGCCTCGGCAAGATAGCTTACTTCCATATCGGACATGGTGGTTGCGGCATTTTTGATAATGGTATGAACATTCTGATGATAGCTGTTAAGCCAGCTGCGCTCAGCCGGAGTGAGCATCTCACGAATGATAAGTCGGGTGTCAAAAGGAACCAGAGTCAGAGGCTCAAAGCACAGCATGTGCTGACAGCCCGGCTGGCTGCACTGGCAGACTTCATAGAGGTTCTCAAGACGGATACCGTACTCATTGTCCTCATAGTAGCCAGGCTCAATAGAGGTAACCATGCCCACTTCAAGAGGCACGGTTGAGCTGCGGGTAGAGATATTGTGCGGACCTTCGTGTACGCCCAGAACATGGCCTACACCATGACCGGTACCGTGTTCGTAGTCAAAGCCCTCAGACCACAGCGGACGGCGGGCGATGGCATCAAGCTGCAGACCGCAGGTGCCGCGTGGAAATACGGTTGAAGCCAGAGCAATATGTCCCTTGAGTACCAGGGTATACATAAGCTGCATCTGCTCGGTAACACCAGGACCTACCAGTACGGTACGGGTAATGTCAGTGGTACCTTCCATGAACTGACTGCCAGAGTCAATAAGATAAAGAGGATCGTGACCCATTTTGCGTGGTGCGGCTACTTCGGCATGATTGTAGTGGCACATGGCGGCATTAGGGCCGAGGGCAGAAATGGTGGCAAAGGAAGGCTCAATGTAATCGCCCTCAATCTTGCGGAACTTCTCAGCCTTTTCAGCCAGAACGGCCTCATCAAGATCCTCAACACGGCGCAGATAGGCCTCAACATCAGTGATGTTTTCAGGTCTGGTAACATCATCAAGCCAGGCAAGGAAGCGGCACATGGCTACGCCATCCTTAAGATGGGCCTTGTGTTCACCTGCAAGCTCGGTAGGGTTCTTGGTAGCCATTGGCAGCTCGCACAGACCCATGCCTTCAACCACCTGGGCACCCTTGCTCTCAAGGGCCTGGAAGATGTGAGCATTGGTGCTGCGGGAGTCGACATAAACCTTGCAGCTGGCGTTGGACAGACGGTCGAGCACGTCATCAAAACCGGCCTCAGGGAAGATATCGATATGACCTACGTGATCTTCAAGGCTGGCCTGAACCTCATCGCTTAAATGATCAAGATTGAGGTACCACTCAACAGCCTCATTGGCATAGGCCACCAGACGGCAGTTGATAACAGGCAGGCATTCACGGTCACGGCCACGGATGTTGAGCAGCCAGCAGACTGTTTCCGGACGGGAAATGATGGTGGCATCAAGGCCACGGTCGCGCAGGGACCTGGCAAGGTTCTTACGCTTTTGCAGACTTGGGCAGCCGTTGAATTCATCAGGGAAGATCTCAACTGGTGAGCATACGGCGCCTGGTCGGTCCTTCCACACCAGATCAAGGAGGTTTTCCTCAAGAGCTACCAGCTCGATACCGGACAATTCCAGATCCTTTTTGAGCTGTTTGTAGTACTGGAAGCTGATGCAGCGCAGATCAACGCCGACACGGGCCTTCTTTGGCAGCACGGCTACCAGCCAGTCGGCAGGTTTGACCTCGGCAAAGTTGAAGCTGTTGTAGACAGATCCGTCTACCTGCTCCTTGACCTGCACCTTGTAGCGACCGTCAACAAATACGGCCTGTGCACGGTCAATGGTAAGCATCTCGTGCTCATCCTTGCGGCTGCTGATCTCAACAGGGAATTCTTCTTTCTGGCTTATGCTGACACAGACATAGCCTGCTGAACCGGTAAAGCCGGTCAGGGTAGCAATGCGCTCGCAGTCAGGAGTCAGATCACCTGAGAGGTATTCGTCATCATGAGGGATCAGCATGGCATCAAGCTCGTGCTCTCTGAGCTGTTCCTTGAGGGATTCCAGCAGGTCGAGTGATTCGTCTTGAATATTGTCTGTCATAAGTAAGAAATCCTTTTCTATCCATCCCCATCAGGACATGGTCACATCGGGACAATGACCCATCAGGACATGGTCACATAAGGACAATGTCCCATCAGGATATGGTTACATCGGGACAATGTCCCGTCATGACCACAGGCGGCCTGACAGGGCTCAGCCCTGGCAGCAGCCTGGCAGTCCTGTCTGCTCTCTGGCGCCTGCCAGCTGGCAGGCGCCATGACCTGTTTTGATGCTGTCCGGGCAGGTTGGTGCCGGGGCAGTGATAAATCCCACGCTGCATCCTGCAGCGTCTGTCCTCAGACGGGTGTAAGACTGCCGGGCGTTACCTGCAGGTATGCCTGCGGCAGGGCGCAGCTCAGTGCGCTCTGGTGACGGGGAGCTTTGCCTGCGGCGTCAGTCCGCACAATACCCCATATATTATCAAGGCCTGACTGATGGTCAGGCCGTGGCGGTAAGGCCATGCCCGTAAGGCCCTGCACAGCAGGGGCGGGCGCTCAGATGCACGGTCCTGACATCCTGAAACAGCTGCTGGGCAATATTTTCAGCAGCGCAGGCTGCATTAACTGTTAAGACCCCAGTCGTACTGGTAAGTTCCTTAGATTGACCGCATCTACTGCATGCCGGTTAATCGGCATGCAAATAAGCATAATAAACTTTGAGGGAACACATATTATACCTAATAACCAGATGGCGCAAATCAGGCTGTAATGTATCTATGAACATTCGCCTGAACCATGAATAAGGCAAATTTGAGACAGCTGCTGCCCTTTTGAGCAGCCCCATCCGCCTGTCCCATGCAGCCGCACCGGACAGTGGCCGTACGCCCTGGCCGGCAGCTGGCCGACCAGTATGGGCCGTGCGGCCAGGACGGGTGCCACTGGGCTGGTCATGGGGGTGCCCTGCCCTGGGCTGGTCCTGGGCCACGCTAAGTGGGGCGCTGGCGGGGGTAACTGCTGTGAGCAGGGGGCCGGGCGCTGATCTTTATCGATACAGCCTGTGCAGGTACGCGGCTTTTGCTTTAATATGATTACAGCCAGCCCGGCGGCCTGTCTTAAGGCAGTCTGTCTGTGGCTTTGAGGACCGGTTTTTCCAATCATGAGGACTATAGATGAGCGAGCATTTAACCAACCCACTGCTGTCTTTACAGGGACTGCCAAACTTTTCCAGCGTCAAGCCTGAGCATGTTTTAGAAGCTGTCAAAACAGCTATCGATAACAGCATTGCAACTGTAAAGTCTGTAGTCAAAACTCATGAGAACGATCCTACCTGGGACAATGTAATTGCCCCTGTTGAAGAGGCTGATGACCGCCTGTCCCGCATCTGGTCAGTGGTCTCCCATCTCAACAGCGTCTGCAATACTGAAGAGCTGCGTGAGGCCCATGACAGCTGCCTGCCTTTAATGGCCGAATACTCCACCTTTATTGGTCAGTACCGTCCACTTTGCGAGGTACTCAAGAAGATTCGCCGCTCCGACTCTTTCTCTCTTTTGACCAGGGCCCAGCGCAAGTCCATTGAAAATTCCCTGCGCGACTTCAAGTTAAGCGGTATCGACCTGCCTGATGACAAGCAGAAGCGCTTTGCTCAAATCGCCGCTGAGCTCTCCCAGCTGCAGTCAGACTTTGCCAATAATGTTCTGGATGCCACCAAGGCCTATGTCCTCAATGTAACCGACGAAAATGAGGTTAAGGGACTGCCTGCTGCCCAGATAAAGCAGGCCCGTGCCGAAGCTGAAAAGCGCGGTCTGCAGGGCATGGCCTTTACTCTTGATATCCCTTCCTATCTGCCATTCATGACCTACGTGGAGAACCGTGAGCTGCGTCGTGAGCTGTATGTTGCCTACAATACCCGCGCCTCCGACAAGGGCCCTGATGCCGGCAAGTGGGATAATCAGGAGAATATCGACAAAATCATGCGCCTGCGCCATGAAGAGGCTCAGCTGCTTGGTTATGAAAGCTATGCTCACCTTTCTCTTGCTACCAAGATGGCCGACACTCCTGAGGCTGTAATTGATTTCCTCAAGGATCTGGCCGTACGCTCCCATGCCCAGGGTCTCAAGGAAGTAGAGGAGCTGAGCGACTTTGCCCACAGAAACGGTTTTGAGGGTGATCTGGAGCCATGGGATGTGGCTTTTTACTCCCAGAAGCTTTGCCAGGAGCAGTATTCCTATGATCCTCAGGAGCTGCGTCCTTACTTTGGTGTCTCCAGGGTTATCAACGGCCTGTTTGAGTGTACCGAACGCCTTTACAATGTCTCATTCCGCCCTCACTTTGGCGTGGATGTCTGGCATAAGGATGTTAACTGCTACGATATTTACGATCGTTTCGGTTCGCGTATCGGCACTTTCTACATGGATCTCTTTGCCCGTGAGGGTAAGAGGGGCGGTGCCTGGATGGATGAGGCCATGAGCCGCCGCTACCGCTCAGACGGTTCCCTGCAGCTGCCGGTAGCCTATCTGGTGTGCAACTTCACCCCTCCTGTAGGTGACAAGGAAAGCCAGCTTACCCATGATGAAGTGGTAACCCTCTTCCATGAGTTTGGTCACGGCCTCAATCAGCTGCTGACCCGTATCGACATTGCTGATGTTTCCGGCATCAACGGTGTTCCATGGGATGCAGTTGAGCTGCCAAGCCAGTTCTTTGAAAACTATGCCTGGCAGGAAGAGGTGCTCAAGTTCCTGTCTGCTCACGAAAAGACAGGCGAGCCGCTGCCAAAGGAAAAGCTCGATGCTCTGATAAAGGCCCGTAATTTCGAGTCAGCCATGGCCATGTTAAGACAGCTGGAGTTTGGTCTTTTTGATTTCAGACTGCACCTTGAGTACGACCAGAACAAGGGTACCCGTGTCTACGAAATCTTAAAGGAGGTCAAGGATCTGGTAGCCGTGGTGCCACAGTTTGCCGATGCCCGCTTCCCTGACAGCTTCACCCACATTTTCGCCGGCGGCTATTCAGCCGGATACTACAGCTACAAGTGGGCTGAGGTGCTCGCTGCCGATGCCTTTGGCCGCTTTGAAGAGGAAGGTATCTTCAACGCCAGGGCCGGTGAGGATTTCAAGGACTACATCCTTGCCTGTGGTGGTGCTGAGGACCCTATGCAGGGCTTTATTGCTTTCCGTGGCCGCAAGCCTGAGGTCGACGCCCTGCTGCGACAGAGCGGTATCTCTACTCCGGTGCAGAAGTAATAAAGGGCCAGATGCCAGGGCAGGGCAGCCTCTGCCCAGGGCTGCGCTGGCCCTGACCTGAGACCATGAAAAAAGGCAGATCCTGATTACAGGATCTGCCTTTTTTGTGGCCGCCAGACGGCAGACGGCCGCACAGCCTGCAGCGGCAGGGCGGCGCTGTCGCTTTGCTGGGTGCAGGGCTGTGGGGCGGGTCAGTAGTAGACCCAGAAGTCTACGAGCAGCACAATCATCCAGGCAAAGTGATGGATGGAGCAGCCAATGAGGGTGTACTTGAGCTCAGGGGCCACCTTGCTGCCGTCATGAGCATTGCGGATAGTGCGCCATGTTGATGAGGCCAGAGGGATTAAGGCCAGAGCCAGAATGCTGATTTCCCAGCCTTTGTGGGAAACAAAGCAGGCAAGGAATGAGAACACCAGTACGCAGGCAAAAAGGAAGGCGTGGTAGATGGATGCCAGGCGGTAGCCAAGACGCACGGCCAGGGTTCGCTTGCCGTTTAAGGTATCTTCGGCAATGTCGCGCATGTTGGCTGTGTGCAGCACCATAACTGATCCTGCACCTACGCTCAGACAGAGCATAATGGTGTCAGGATAGATTTCAAAACCGCTGCCTGAGGCATTGGTGATCATCAGCTGCGGGCCAATTACGGCCAGCACGCCAAAGAAGAGGAAAACGCTGACGTCGCCAAGGCCACGGTAGCCGTAGGACACACCAAGGGTGTATAAGATAGCGGCCAGAATGGAGATTACGCCCAGGAAAACGAACCAGGCAAAGGCATGGGAGTCATTGCCCAGGGTCATGTAAACGGCGGTAATGCCGGTAACCGAGAGCATGATGGTGACAATGGCCATAAAGCGCTTGAGAGCCTTGAGGCTGATGGCGCCGGTCATGACACCACGGATAGGGCCCAGACGGTTGGCACCGTCAGCTCCCTTGAATGCATCACCATAATCATTGGCCAGATTAGACAGAATCTGTAACAGCATGCCGGTGACGATAATCAGGAAGGCAGCTGCAATGTTATAGGCATTTACAGCGCCATAGTAAAAGCCAAGGCCGCAGCCAACGGCGCAGTTGGTTGCTCCCAGCAGGAGGGTCTGGGGACGGGCCTCTTTGATCCAGTCTTTGATCATTTTGAAGTTTTTCCTTTCCTTGTACAGGACCTGTGGCCTGCAAAAATCCCACTATTCTATCATTAATTTTCAGGACAAAAGCGCTGTCAACTGCAGCTCATTTTCAGTGCGCCTGAGGCACGAAATGCCCGGATTTACGGTGTTTTCAGTCATGTCTGCAGACCCGGCCCGCCCGGCAGGCGCACAGCTGTGCAAGAATGCACGGCAGCGGCCGTGTCGGCCGCAGTGCTGCAGGACGAGCAGCAGCGTACACGGCCCGCCCGCCTGCACAGCACTGCAGGCGTGCCTGCTGTGCAGGCGGGCATTCATGCGGAGCCTGCGGCACAGCCCTGCCTGCACCATCGTAAGATGGCCTGAACGGGCGGTGACAAAGTGCTGATAGCACAACAGGGGCGATTTATGTGCTGTTTTTGGCAATTTATCTGTGATTAAGGTCAAGAAATGGCATATAAACCGCCTATTTCTTGTATAATTCGGGCTCAGTAAATTAAAGGCTGCAACAGCTGCAAATAAGGTGCTGCTGGCAGCTGAACTCATGTTTTTGCGCAGTTTGCAATTTCCAGGTCCTGGTGGACAGATCCATCGGCTGAGGTCTTTGACGGCGGTGCAGTTTAGGGGCGAGTATGTTATTTGATGATCCGGCGTTAATGGCTTTAAAACAGGGTTTTAACGCTGAAAAAGTTAAGAAAGAGGGTATTGTCAAAGGCACTGACCGTGGCTTTGGCTTTCTTGAAGTACCTGGTGAAAAGGAATCCTACTTCATTGCTCCTCAGTTCATGAAGAACGTCATCAACGGTGACCGTGTTAATGCCATCATTACCACCGATGAAGAGCGCGGCAAGAGCCAGGCTGAGCCTGAGACTCTCATTGAGTGCGCCCTCAAGGATCACTTTGTTGGCCGCGTAACTTTCGTCAATAACAAGCTCAACATCATTCCTGATGTGCCAAGCATCAAGCAGAGCTTTATTGCCGACGACCAGCGTCAGGACAAGAGCGTCAAGCTCACTGAAGGTGACTGGGTTATGGGCACTCTTAAGAAGCATGCCCTTAATGACAAGTTCTTCCGTGCTGCCATTACTGAAATCATCACCAGCAAGGATGACCCTACCACTCCATGGGTAGTAAGCCTCAAGTCCCTTGATCTTCCAGACGCCTCCCCTGTATCTACCGAAGAGTTCAAGTTCCACGAGCAGGATCTGCCACGTGAAAATCTTACCGATATTCCTTTCGTCACTATCGACAGCGAAAAGACTGAAGATATGGACGATGCTCTGTATATCGAAAAGACTGATGATGGCTTTAAGCTCTATGTAGCCATTGCTGATCCTACCGGCTACATAGATGAGAACTCCGAGATGGACAAGGAAGCCTCCCGTCGTGCTTTCTCCATCTATCTGCCAGGCCGCAATATCCCAATGCTGCCTCGTGAACTGGCTGACAATCTGTGCTCATTGCGTGAGGGCGAACAGCGCCCGGCTCTGGTAGGCATTATCCACGTGCTCTCAGACGGCACCATTGCCACCGACGATACCCAGTTCAAGCTGGCCATGATCAAGTCTCACGGCAAGCTTGTTTATAACTATGTATCTGACTACATTGAAAATGGCGACACCAGCAATTTCAATCCTGATGAGACCATCAAAAAGGTACTGAGCGATCTGGTGGAGCTTACCCATGTACGTGATAACTACCGTACCAATGAGCTGGCTGCCTTCAGAACCCGTCCTGATTACGAGTTTATCCTTACTGAAGAGGGCGCTCTGGATCGCATTGAGATCAACTTCCGCCGTATTGCCAACCAGATTGTTGAAGAGTGCATGATCGCCGCCAACGTGGCCTGCGGCAACTTCCTTGCCCAGCATCTCAACACCGGTATCTTCAATACCCATACCGGCTTTGTCGAAGAAGAGCTTGCTGATGTGGTTGAGCTTCTGGCCGCCAACGGCTTTAACACCACTGAAGAGGCCTTAAGAGATATTCCTGGCTTCAGTGCTGCCCGCCGTTACGCCAACTCCCTGGAGAAGACCTATCTGGACAATATGATGCGCAAGCATCAGGAATACTCCCAGATGATGATCAATCCTGGTCCTCACTATGCTCTGGGTGTTCAGAACTACGCCACCTGGACTTCACCTATCCGTAAGTATGGTGACATGATCAATCACCGTCTCATCAAGTCAGTAATTTGCGAAAACGAGCATCCAAGAATGCCTGATGAAGACACTCTGATGGTCATGAACCAGGCCAGACGTACCAACCGTATGGCCGAGCGCTCCGTACGTGACTGGCTGTACGCTGACTACCTCTATCCTGATATGGAAAACAGGACTGTTTTCGATGCCGAGGTCTTTGATGTGGTCCGTGGCGGTCTGCGCGTTATCCTCATGGCCAATGGTGCCTTTATCTTCGTACCTGGCAGCTTCATCATCTCAAAGCGTGATGTCGTGGACTTCGACACCGTCAACGGTCAGGTTACCTATATGGGCGAAGTGGCCTTCCGTCTTGGTGACCCAATCAAGGTACGCATTGTCAGCATCGAGAAGATTACCCGCTCCATCGTGGGTGCTCCTGCTGAGCTGCCTCTGGGCATGCCTGTTCCTGATGCCGACAAGGTTATGGAAAACCGCCGCGAAAAGCAGAATCAGCGCCGCTAAGGCGCAGGCTGCAGGTTGTCCGGGCCTGCAGTGCCTGCAGGAGCGGGCATGAAAAAAGCCGCACGTCATGAGATGTGCGGCTTTTTTTATCGCTGATGCCAGGGGCAGCCCGGCCGGAGTGCAGCTCCGGTGCCGGGCCCCATGGGCATCAGGCACGCCAGAAGATGCGGGTCATGCACAGCAGTACCGGAATGATTTCCAGTCTGCCCAGGATCATGTCAAGACCCAGAAGAATGTGCAGGCCACCATCCAGATTAGCAAAACTGTTGCTTGGGCCCAGCTCAGGACCCATGGCAGGACCGATGTTGGACAGGCAGGTTATGGAGGCGGTAATGGCATCGGTAAGATTAAGTCCCATGGCTACAGCTATCAAACTTGAGACCAGGGCGCACACAATGTAGGCGGCAAAGAAGGTTATGATGCTGTGGATAGTGGCCGCATCAATAGGATGACCGTTAAAGCGCGGATATATGACACGGTGCGGATGAATACTCTTGATCATCTGGGCGCGGAACAGGGAGGCGAACACACAAAGACGGAAGAATTTGATACCGCCTGAGGTTGATCCCGAGCAGCCGCCCAGAGGAAGCAGCAGCAGGAAGATCATGGTGGCTATCGGGTTCCACAGAGTAAAGTCTTCAAGGGCAAAGCCTGAGGACGAGAGAACGGATACCACATTGAACATGGCAACACGCAAAGCGCGCTCCAGGTCGTATTCATTTTTGAAATACAGTGTGGCGGCCACGATAAAGGACATGGCCAGAGTAAAGAGAAAGTAGTAGCGCACCTGCTGATCGCTGAACAGCTTTTGCATATTGCCACTGATACCGGCGATGATTACGGTAAAAGGGCAGCTTGAGATAAACATGAACAGGATGGCGCTGTAATGGACAAAAGGCG
Source organism: Anaerobiospirillum sp. NML120449 (assembly GCF_023051105.1). Lineage (GTDB taxonomy): Bacteria > Pseudomonadota > Gammaproteobacteria > Enterobacterales > Succinivibrionaceae > Anaerobiospirillum. The sequence continues at coordinate 216,931 of NZ_JALKIL010000002.1, forward strand.
ACATGCCGTTCATGGAGGCATCAGTGGGCATCATGCCGCCGGTAGCAACGGTACATGCGGCGGCATTAAAGGCCATGAAGAAATCAAGTCCACCGATAATGAAGGCAATGGTGCACAGCACCAGAGTGACCAGGTACCAGCCCATAATGGCAAGAGACATGGTCTTCATATGCGGGGTGAACTTGTTGGAGTTTTCAAAGTAGGTGGATTCAGTTTTGAAGATATTCATACCACCCATGGCTACCTGAGGCAGCACGGCTACGGCTATCACTACGAAGCCTATGCCTCCCATCAGCTGCAGCATGGAGCGCCACAGCAAAATGGCAGCCGGTCTGTCATCGAGATTGACAATAGCGGTACCGCCCGTGGTGGACAGGCCGGAGGCCGCCTCAAAGAAGGCACCGGCATAATCGACATCAGGCAGCAGCACATAAATAGGAATGGCGCTTATAACCGTACTGAGCACCCACAGCGAAGTTGTGAATAAAAAGAGCTCACGTATGGTGATATTGATGCTCGAGGCGCGTCTTCCCATTATTGTCATGATCTTGCCAATCACAAAGGCAATGACAGTCATGAACACGAAGCTGAAAGCACCCTCGGTGGTGGACACCAGAGCATACACTGTAGGGATAAGGCCTATTACTGACATGCCTATGAGAGCAGGTCCCAGCAGGCGGCAGACGGCAAAAAGATTGATAACCATAGCAGTAAAGGACGGAAGCTGAGTTCACAGCCCGGGCAGCCGGGCGCCGCAGCGCGTACGGCTGTGCGCGCGGCACACGGCGCACATCACGCGGCGCTGCCCCTGATCTGCGCCCGCTGGCAGGCCATGCAGGCTCTGCCATCAGGTGCAGACGGGGCATGAGGGCTACCAGCGTGGCAGCCAGAACGGGCGTGGTTTGAACAGTTTGACCAGGGCACGCATTTGCATGCGATCGGTAAGGAAGACCAGAACGCGGTCGCCATCTTCAAAGACGAAGTTTTCGTCCATCTTGACCACCAGCTTGTCGCGCAGGGCCATTCCAAAGCGCACACCGGCTGGCAGATTGAGATCTTCTACCTTGCGGCCTACCACATAACTGGAGCGGCGGCTTCCCTGAACAAGCAGTTCAAGGGCCTCGGAATCTCCCTGACGGAAGATACGCATTTTCTCCACACCCTCCTGAAGAATGTTGGAGAGCAGGGCCGAGATAACAGCCTCACGTGGGGAAATGATGGCGTCGATCTCACTGCCGGCCAGAGCAATATCCTGGAAGGAAGCCTGGCGGATAATGGCAATGGTTCTTACCTTGTTAAGACGCTGTACCATCAGAGCGGACATGATATTGCTCTCTTCATTAGGCGCAGCGGCAATAAAGGTATCAGTCTGGTAAATCTTTTCTTCCATGATGAAGTCCATATTGGCCGCATCGGCACAGTACAGCTCCACATTGCTGTCACGGAAGCGTTCGGTAAGGCGCTGGGCACGGCGTGGATCAGGCTCGATAAGCTTGACGTTATAGCGCTGGCTCATGCGCAGGGCAATGGCATCGGATATATGGGAACCACCCTGAATTACGGCGTTCTTGCCATTAGGCTTGAGAGGTACCAGGGCGCCGATAAGGTTAAGGGCACGGGTACGCTCACAGCAGAAGAAGACCTCATCACCCTCAAGCAGGGTTTCATTCTCCATTTTGGCAATGAGCTCGCCATTGCGGTAGACAGCCAGCACACGGCAGCGGCCGTCATAATTTTCAAGATCCATGATCTCAGCGCCCAGCAGCTTGCCGCCTCTGGTGCAGGTTACGCTGGTAATGAGCAGACGGTCGCGGGCAAAGGTATGCAGGGCATTGACTCCTGGCAGATCCATAAGGTCAATCACGGCATCAGCCATGATGCGCTCAGGAGAGATGATGTGATCGATAGGAATGGCATTAGGGCCAAAGAGCTTGTCCTGCTCACTTAAAAGATCGGGAGCACGGATACGGGCAATTTTGCGGGGAATGGTAAACAGAGCCGAGGCTACCGAGCACACGGCAATGTTGATTTCATCCTGAGGAGAGGTGGCTACCAGCAGCTCGGTATTACGGGCGCCGGCTTCACGCAGCACGGATGGCCAGGTCGGATCGCCCTGAACCACTCTCAGATCAAGACGGTTGGCAATTTGTGAGAGCTCCTCAGAAGGAGTGTCAATCAAAGTAACGGCATGCCCGGCCTGGACCAGATACTCGGCAAGCTCTGTTCCAACCGTGGTGGCACCGATAATGATGATTCTCATAAATGTTATCCTGGCCTGTGGGCCTCAATAAACCTGTGGCATGTGAAAACACGCCTCTGAGCGCCGTACCGGCAACGCCATCATGGCTGGCTGTCAGGGCCGGCTGTTCCGGCCCTGCGGCACAGGCCCCAGGCCGGTGCAGGCATCAGGGAGCAGCCGTCCTTGCCTGAGGGAGGTAAAGCATCTGTTCTGCAGCGTCGTCGCTGCGATCGCTTCAGGACAAATAATCCTGATGTCAGGGGATGTTTTCATATTAATAAGACGGCCTGAGTGGCAGGCCGCCCTGCAGGGCTGCAGCCCATGGGCAGCTGTCCGCAGCTGCAAGGGCCGGCCCTTATTGAGCCTTATCAGGTTTTGATAAAGCGGGCGTAGAAGAAGCCGTCTCCCTGGTCCTGACCTGGCAGGCGCTGCAGGGTATCTGAAGTGATACCGCCTACGGTGACCGGGTCAAGGGTGGCGTCGGCATGACGGCTCAGGAAAGCCTGAGCCTGAGCGTCATTTTCCTCTTTGAGAATAGAGCAGGTGGTGTAGAGCAGGACTCCGCCTGAGGCAAGTTTGTCCCAGGCAGCATCAAGAATACGGGCCTGAATCTCACACAGGGAGGCAATATCCTTCTTGCGGCGCAGCCACTTGATGTCAGGGTGGCGTCTTATCACACCTGTGCCTGAGCATGGGGCATCGACCAGAATACGGTCAAAAGTACCCTCAAGGCTTTCAAGGTGCCGGGCATCAAGCTCACGCAGATCCACGTGATCAAGACGACCAAGGCGGCTTAAGGTGGAGCGGGTCTGCTCAATGCGGGCAGCATCCACATCAAGGGCTGTCACCTTGCTGTCCGGGGACAGATCAAGAATGTGAGCTGTCTTGCCGCCTGGGGCACAGCAGCAGTCCAGCACGCGCAGGGAGCTGCTGTCACTGAGCTTTAACAGTGAGGCGGCCAGCTGGGCGGAAATGTCCTGAACGGTACAAATACCCTCGGCAAAGCCAGGAATGTCAAAGACATTGGTGGCATTGGTAAGCAGTACGGCACCAGGGCAGATTTCAAAGCCCTGAGCTTCAATGTTACGCTCCTTGAGATCGCTTAAGAACTTTTCAGTGCTGATCTTGGAGTTTTCCACACGCAGGAACAGCGGGGCCTTTTCATTGGACTGTCTGAGAATGTCGCGGCTGATCTCCTCACCATAGGAGGCAGTCAGATTCTCACAAAGCCAGTCAGGGAAGGAAAATTCCACAGCAGCCTCAGTGGTGTGAACCAGATGAGCGCCCTCACGCAGGAAGCGGCGCAAAATGGCATTTACCAGTGAGGTAAAGGAGCGGCGGCCAACATCACCACAGGCGCTTACTGTAGCAGCCACTACGGCATGCACAGGCACGCGCATGAAAACTATCTGATAGAAAGCGGTGAGCAGCAGGGCAATGACAATGCGGTGGCGCTCGGTAATCTTGTAGTCAAACATGGGTCTTAAGGTGCCCATGAGCAGACGGCGGTGTCTTAAGGTGCCGTAGACAATTTCCTTGATAAAGGAGGTATCACGGGCATCAAATTCAGCGCAGTAGACAGGAAAGGCCTCACTCAGGGACTGACCCTCTTCGACAGCGGCCACAATACGGGCAGCTGCAGCACGGGCAGCGGCGCCTATGGCCTCAACATGAGGACGGTTATTCCTGCTGGAACGGGAGCGTTGAAATTTAGGCAAAGCACTTACCTCTTAAGAAGACATCTTTTCGGGAGCGGGCAAAATCAGCTGCAGCTACACGGCCCTTGCCCGGAGCCTGAATGGTGGTCAGAGCAAGCATGCCCTGAGCACATTTGACCACAATGCCTGTGGCATCGGTGCAGACAATGGCACCGGCAGGCAGATCGGAGCTGTCAGGCAGGGCGGCACGCTGCTCATCGTTTAATTCACTGGCACCAAAGACCTTGTAGACCACATCATCAAGAGTCATGGTGGCTACAGGCCACGGGTTAAGACCTCGCACCTTCAGGCACAGATCAGCTGCGCTGCTGCGGGCAAAATCAAGCGGGCTTTCATCCTTGGACAGCTTCTGGGCATAGGTGACGTCATCAGGATTCTGAGGCACAGGATTGATTGAGCCGGCCAGTACATCAGGCAGGCATTCGACCAGAGCCTGAGCGCCGCATTTTTCCATGCGCTCAAAGAGGCTGCCGGAGGTGTCATCAGGCTCAATGGCCATTTCCTTTTTAAAGAGCATGTCACCGGCGTCGAGCTCTTTGACAATCTGCATGATGGTCACGCCGGTTACAGGCTGACCTGACAGCAGGGCACGCTGTACCGGGGCGGCACCGCGCCACTGAGGCAGCAGGGAGCCGTGTACATTGATGCAGCCAAGGCGCGGGGCATTGAGCACGCGCTCTGGAAGAATCAGACCGTAGGCCACGACAATGGCAAGGTCGGCATTGTGGCTTTCAAATTCGGCCCTGTCGGCCTCTTCCTTAAAGTTCAGGGGAGTGAAAACAGGAATATTGTGTTCCAGCGCCAGAGCCTTTACCGGACTTGGAGTGAGTTTGTGACCGCGTCCTGACGGGCGGTCAGGCTGAGTGTAGACAGCCACAATATTGAACTTTGCCTCCAGCAGAGCCTTAAGATGCCCGGCTGCAAACTCAGGAGTACCGGCAAAAATAATTCTTTCTGACATTAAAACTTACTTTCCTTCTTTCCTTAAACCGGGTCCCCACCCCGCTACAGCAGCCGCTGCGACAGCGGCCGCTGCCGCGCTGCGCCTGCAGCGCCCATGGGGCCAGCCATGCAGCGCCTGCAGCGGCTGCGGCAGGTCTGTTTAAAGACAAAACAGCCTGCTCAACGGGCTGATGCCGACAGCAGGCGTGAGGTGAGGTCCCTGATAAGTCCCGTACGTGCCGGGCCATGGGAATTACTGCTTATTGAGAGCCTCAGCTTCCCTTTCTTTCTTGAGGGCAACCATCTTCTTGGTGATGCGGTCGCGTTTTAAGGTGCTGATGTGGTCCACAAAGACGTGGCCATTGAGATGATCGAGCTCATGCTGCATGCAGATAGCCAGCAGGCCGTCGGCATGGAACTCCTGATCATTGCCCTCTGCGTCCTTGGCCTTAAGTACAATCTTCTCGGCGCGCTCTACATCCTCATAGCACTGAGGAACGGACAGACAGCCCTCTTTGTAGACTGTAGTGCCTTCACGGGAGACGATTTCAGGGTTGATAAGAACGATGCGGTTGTGGTTCTCCTCGACTTCATCATCACCATCAACGATATCGATGGTAACTACACGGCGGCTTACACCGATCTGAGGGGCAGCAAGTCCGATACCTTCGTAGTGGTACATGCTGTCGAACATATCCTGAACCAGCTCCTTGAGCTCGTCATCAAAGACGGTAACTTCAGCAGCATGTTTTCTAAGTCTGTCATCAGGATATATAACGATTTCACGAACTGCCATATTATGCAAATGCCTCAACAATCTGATATTAATCCAGCAATTTTACCATGCCTGTCGGGCTGGCGTAAAAAGCCGGCCTTTTCTTATCACCCCGACAGCCATGATATGCCCGATCATGGCCATAACCATTTGCCCATTTCACCATAAGCACCGCCAGGTCTGCCCCACGATTGCCGTAAAACCTTCTGTTTCTGCTATTTTGTGTGCCCTTTCCCCGCAAGAGTCCCAGCCAGCACTCACCTCCCTTGTCAGCATGCCTCCCATGTCAGCGTACCTCGCATAGCTGCGAGCCGCTCTCCTGCCTGTAATACATGTTGCCCGGCACAGGCAAAACACTGTAGCGGCCCTGAGCCCGCATGCATCAAAGGGCGGGCGCAGCTGCAGGTAATTTAAGCTCTGGCTTTTGTGCCGCCCCTGCAAAAGACTGGTATGATGTGCGCCCGTAATTGAGGGCGACACAGCTGACCACCTGGCTTAACAGCCATGGCAAAACCCACAGCAACAGCCTGTCCCCATCCGGCAAGGCCCTGAAAGAGCACGCAAGAGCCCGCAAGGCCACGCAATAGCCCTAAGGCCACGCAAGAGCCAGCAAGGCCCCATGCAGTTTATCCACACCCACAGCCAATATCAGCAGGTAAGTAGCTACCATGTCTAATCAGGAAAACAATCAGGACATTTCATCCATGCAGACAGACTCATTAGCCGTAAGCATTGAGCCTCAGTCTCTTGAAGATGAAAACAGCGGCCACGGCAAACCGTCACGCCAGCTGCCTGAATGCACCACCTCTGCCCCTGAGAAGACAGCCGGCGGCGCCGCCCCGGCAGCTGACATCACAGCCGCTGCCGACCCTGCAACCGACGCAGAGCTCAAGGCCGGGGCAGCAGCTGCCAGTACCGCAGCCAGCACCTCGGGTTCAGCCGTGCCTGATGCAGCCGCAGTGACCGAGGGCGCCGCCCGGTCAGCTGATGGCGGTAACAGCGATGCTGATGCTGGTGCTTATGCTCATGGGGTAGAGGCTGTGGATACCCAGAGTGCTGCAGGCAGTGCCCGTATCATTCTGACCCGTCTTATCAGTGATGTTCAGAAGGACACTGAGGTAAGCCTGAGTGATGATGGTCAGGAGGATGTCGCCAGTGCAGTGCTGGGCCTTGATGATGAGCCTGTTGATGAAAGAACAGCCGTGGCCCGCATTCTGGCTGATGGCGCAGCTCGTGCTGCAGCCGCCTCCGAGGGCAGTGCCGGGGACGGTGCGGCCTCAGCTGACAGCAATGCAGGTGCCGCAGACGGGGCTGATAATGCCGGCAGGGTCTTTACTCCTCATTATGTGGAGGAGGGGCCTGAGCTCAGCCAGGCTGAACTTGATCGCTATAACAGAATGATGCTCAAGGAGGGCGACAACTGCCCTGCCTGTGGCAATGGCCGTCTGGTGCTGCGCAAAAATGAGCGCATCAGCTTCCTGGGCTGTTCCTGCTATCCAGCCTGCAAGATGCGCTACTTTACCAGCCATCTGAGCGCCGTTACTGTCATGAGGACCCTTGAGAGCCTGTGCCCTGACTGCAACTCGCCTCTGGCTGTCAAAAAGGGCCGTTACGGTCTTTTCATTGGCTGCACCAGCTATCCTGACTGCAATTACACTTACCGTGAGGAGGATACAGTTGAGGAGATCAGCTGCCCTTCATGCATGGGAGGTCAGCTCGAGCGCCGTCGTGCCCGCTCAGGACGTACTTTCTATGGCTGCAACAGCTGGCCTGAGTGCGACTTCATTGTGCCGGGAGTACCGGTAGTAGACGAGTGTCCAGACTGCGGCTTCCCGGTACGTTACAAAAAGAAGGTCAAGGCTGGCACAGCTCTTATGTGCGCCAATCCTCTGTGCTCCAGCCGTCGCCGTCGCCGCCACAACATTATCGCTTCATGATCCACCTCATCGCGCCATCATGCAGACGGCCGCCCATAAGGGCGGCCGTCTGCCTTTGAGAGTCAGTGACCGGCTGTCAGCAGCTGCCTGCAGTGCTCAATGCATGCATGCAAACGCCTGTCAGCTCTGAACGCTCTTATCTTAAGAGCCCCAGTAATTTTGAGTATTGGACGCCTTGCCTGACAGTAATGCGGCCATTCCTGCGGGGGTAAACTCATTGTTCAATGGCTTCACCCATGAGACAAAGTCAGGGTCCTCAGGCTGCAGGTCATTGATGTTTATCCTGTTTTTGCTTTCTTTGTTTTTATCCATTTTCCTTTTTCCTGGCAAAGCGCACACAGACAGACCGGACACTTAAGGCAGAGACACAGTCTGGTAAGACCGCATCGACATCAGTAATGGCTGAGAGGTCTGCTGAGGGCGATCAGTGTCCAAATGGAGTAAAAATCCTGTACATATCCACCATCAGCTCAGGGTTCATTTCATTGAAAATGGTTCCCATATGTGGAAGGATGTTGTAGCTGTAGCTGAAAGAAATGAGCAGACCGATGGCTGCAGTCTTAAGCAGGAGAAACATGGCCAGAGCATAGAGGGCTGAGTGTGACCATGAATATGAGCTGTCCGTGCAGCTTTTGTCCATGCTGCCCGTCGTGCTGCTGTATGCGCTTACTGGAGTTGCAGTCACATGGGTATCTGCTCTTTGAGTACCAAAGTTCAGTACAGTCAGCACCAGAGCCAGGTATGAGCAAGGGGTGGCTATGTCGTTCAGATATCGGCTGAACAAACCTGCGTTGTAGTAGGAGAGGTAAGCAAGGAAAACCATGGCTGCTGCAGTCAGAGCAGTGGAGTAACGCAGGGCTGAGGTGCGCCTTGAAGCCATGGTCATACGAGCCGTCATCTCCTGGTCATTGCCTGAAGATGGAAGGCCGGCAGCAAGAGCTGACAGTGTTCTGTGGCTTCTTAAGGCCAGGAACAGGGACCAGAAGACAGGCAGAGTAAACAGGGAGATACGGTCCATGTCGCTTAGCATGTTTCCGTAATCGTTATAGCTTGTGCTGTTGGCAAAAACGAAAGGGAACTCACGGACCCATACCAGTGGCTCGGCAAAGAAGTTGAAGAGCACGTTTTTCAGATGGGCAATGCCAAACACTATTCCCTTGGAACGCACGTCATCACCCGTAAACTGATAGGTCTGACCAAACTCGCTTATGGAGTCAAATCTTATGTAGTTGTAGTACATAATCAGCACGGCGCCGATCAGGACAGGAACTGCGGTAAACAGGCTGTCCTTGAGCAGAGCTGAGAGCTGCAGACTGCTCAGCAGGCGTCTGGTGTGGCTGACTTGTGGCTGCAGCTGAGTATCCCTGTCCGTGTAGTTTTCTCTGATGATGAGAGCTATGGCCGGGATGCTTAGAACAATCATAAAAATCAGCACCAGAGGACGTGAACTGACCAGCATGGGCACACTTATGCCTGCAACAAGGAGCATCAGCCTGGTACGCAGGGTACTGTTTGTCGGCTCTTTACCGGAATGACGAGCCGGAGTAAGCAAAGAATACAGGGACGCAAGAAATACAGACAGCCATGTCATGGCAGCGAGGTATGGCAGGTAGTAAAAGCTCAGTCCCACATAGAGCATCCATATCAGGGTTCCGCACATGGCCGCGACCTGGGCTGACATGTAGATGAGCATGTTAGGACGAGCTGCATATACCCTGACCATTGTACGGTATGCCCAGAGCAGGGCCATCACTGCCATAATGCTCATCAGATACATGGACAGGGCCGGAGAGGGCACCATACCCGTCAGGGCATAGACAGGGGCGAAAACCATAATCAGGGGAGCAATACCAAAATAGACAAAGTAACGTCCCTCGTAATAAGGGCGATCGAAGGTGTATCTGGCTCCTGAAAGAATTCTTGCTGATGGATCCCATGGGTTATCAATTGCTTTGAGAGCAGGATCCACAAAGACATTGATATTTACCTTGCCTTTGAGCAGGGCGGCCAGCAGCTGATCGTAGGCTCCGGCATTGCTGGTCTCCTCGATGCTTTCCGGCAGTTTGTAAAGCAGAGTACGGTCAAGGCTGGTGACAGGGTATACGCCCTCACCATTAACATCGAATATCCATGGAAGGCAGTTGGAAGGATGGGTTGCCCAGAAAAAGAAAGTGCAGATGCCAAGAGCCAGAGCCAGTACGCCATGGTCAGCTACACGGTGGGCGATACGGCTTTCATCAAAGACCAGACGGTACAGTCTGAAGCGCAAAACGGCGCAGAAAACTCCCAGAATGGCCATCATGCCCAGCATGCGTACCCATGACAGGTTCAGAGGCTCGGGAACGTTAATCTCAAGGCCGGTCAGTGCAAAGATGAATGCGCTGTTGGCTGTAGCAGTAACTTTCAGTCCGGTAACAACTTTGTCAGAGTCGCTGTTGTTCAGATGCAGCAGAGCTGTGTTCTGGTCGGTGTCGGCCGGATTGATTCTGGTTGAGCTGACCAGCCTGAAATCATCACCTTCAAAGCGTACATGGAGTGTCATGGTGACGGCTTTACCGTAGTTGGCTGTGGTAGTCAGCTGGACATTGGCAATCTTCTGCCTGAGGTCATTGAGAGTAAGCTCGTTTGCCTCTCCGTTCATAACCAGAGCACGGACCTTGTACTGTTCATGAACCGGCAGCTCAAAAGCACGATGGGCAAAAGAGTCATGACCTGACTTGCCATAAAAGAAGTGATGGTTGAATACCAGCAGCTCGGCAGCAAGGGACAGAAACAGTATCAGTGCGCCGATAATGAGGCTTCCTGCAGGTTCACCTGAGAGTAATTTGTTAAAGGCTTTCATGGGTACTGTCTCAATTAGGGGCCTGTTGTCATGGATTGATTTCATTGCATTAGAGCTCTGTCTTTCGAGTGCTGTTACAGTCATTTCCGGTGTTTACATGCTCAGCGCGCAAGTCGGCCGGCACATGTTCAACTCTCTGTGGCAGGTCTGCTGCTACTGGCCAAATGGGGTAAATACCCTGTACATATCAAGCATCAGTCCCGGATTCATCTCATTAAAGGCTGTGCCCAGATCAAGCAGCAGCTCGTAGGTGCTGGTAAAAGGCAGCAGCAAACCAATCAGCAGGGACTTGAGCAGCAGGAAGACGGTCAGACCGTAAATCAGTGAGCAGCTCCAGCTGGTGCCTGCTAAAGCCTGCGGTAACGACCCGGCCACAGCAGACTTACTGCAGGATGACTCAACATGCGGCACAGTGGCAGTGCCAGAACTCATGAATCCTGTGTTGAGAAGAACCAGAACTACGGCCAGGTAAGATCCTGCAGTTGCCATCTCGCACAGATAGCGACTGAGCACAGCTGCGTTGTAGTAGGACAGATAAACAAGGAAAACAATGGCAAATGCAGTCAGAAAAGCTGTGGTTTTGAGCATGCTCATGCGCTTTTCCATGACTTTGAGCTGAATATCAAAGCCCGGTGTGTCATTGAGGTGTTTATAGATTCGGATATGACGGATACTGCACTCAAGCATTGCCCTTCTTGAGCGCATCATCAGAAACAGAGACCAGAAGACAGGTATTGAGAATAGAGAAACACGGTCAAAGTCCATGACCAGGTTTCCATGATCGTAATAGTGGTCGATATTGGCGAATACGAAAGGAAACTCCCTGATATAGTCCAGGGGCTCAAACAGGAAGTAGTACACAGCAGAGCGCAGATGCGCCCATCCGAAGAAAAGTCCTTTTGACTTCACGTCGTCTCCTGTGAACTGGTAGGTCTGACCAAACTCTGTCACTGAATCAAAACGTACATAGTTGTAGTACATAATCACAGCGGCGCCGACCATTACAGGGACCAGGGCAAACATGGCGTCTTTGAGCGCGGCTGTGTAGTTGATGCGGGGCTGGGAAAGATCAGTTGCTGACTGGTCTTTGCGTAAGCTGTAGTTTTCTCTTACCAGCAGGATGATGGCAGGTATGCTCAGTGCCAGAAGAGCTGCAAGGGCCAGAGGTCGTGACCACACCAGCATGGGGACGCTGATACCGGCCAGAAGCAGCAGCGCTCTGGTTTGTAACTGACTGCGCGGGCGGTGTTCATCCGGGGATAAAACCGGTCTGAAAAGAGAGTACAGACTGCCCACATAAAGTGACATCCAGGTCATGGCCGCCAGGTATGGCAGGTAGTAGAAGCTAAGACCAATCTGGATAAGCCAGAGCAGTGTTCCACTGAGAGCTGCAGCCTGTACCAGCATATACATGAGCAGGTTGGGGTATGGCACCAGGGTACGTACCAGGACTCTGTATGCCCATAGAACAGAAAGCACAGCCATCATGGCAAGCAGATATACAGACAGGGCCGGAGACGGGATCATGCCGGTCAGGGCGTAGCATGGGGCATAAACCATGATGAGAGGAGCTGGACCGAAGTAGACAAAGTACTGGCCATTGTAGTAAGGCCGATCCCAGGTGTAGCGTGTACCGGCGGCATCGCGTGCTGACGGATCCCATGGGTTTTCAAGGGTGGCGAGTTTGGGATCAACAAACACGTTAATGCTGACTTTTCCTTTGAGCAGAGATGACAGCAGCTGCTCGTATGGGCCTGCAAGATTGTTCTCCTCAACTGTCTGAGGCAGAGGATAAAGCATGGTGCGCTCTTCATTGTTAAAGGGATAAAGCCCCTCACCATTGAAGTCAAAGGCCCAGGCCCTGGTGTTATAAGGGCTGGTTGCCATGAAAAACAGGGTGCATATGCATGCAGCACAGGCAATGACCACATAGTTCATGGCTCTGTGAGCGCGCCTGCTCTCATCAAAAATAATCAGGTATACCTTGTATCTTCTGATGAAGAACAGGGCAGAGGCAGCCATAAAGAGCACAAGTACTCTGATCCATGAAAAGTGCAGCTTTTCAGGGGCATTAAAGTCAATATTCGTGATGCCAATGATGAAAGGATTGGGACTGGATGCAGTAATCCTGACTGCAGAGAAAGTCTTTTCAGAGTCTGCATGATTGAGATGGATGAGAGCTGTTCTCTGGTCCTGGCGGCCGGGATTGACTCTGGTGGCGCCCAGAGTAATGAACTGACCGTTCTGCTCACGGGCCTGAAAAGTGAAAGTAATGACTCTTTCATCATTGAGGGTAGTAGTGAGCATGATGTTGGCAAGACGGCTGTTTACCGAGTTAAGGGTCAGTTCATTGTTTTCAGAGCTCATGACCACAACCCGGGCGCCATGTTCTTTGCTTACTGGTATTTCAAAGGCTCTCTGCTCATATCCAGAGCCTGAGACCCGGCCAAAGAAGAAGTGATGGTTAAAGACCAGCAGCTCTGCTGCCAGAGTAATTACAAACAGCAGAAAGCAGGCAGCAATATTCCCGGCCGGGCCTTTCTCAAACAGTTTGATTACAGAGTTCATGTTCTTATCTCAGGTTTGGGCGTATTAATGGTGCCGCAGTAAGCTGACGCAGGCACATGTCTGCAGGTCAGAAGCTTATGGAGTTAAACAGCTGGTCAAGGTAGAGCATGGCATCAAGATTTGCCGACCTTAAAAACTGGCCAGCCATACTGCCCGGACCCCATGCAAAAGGCAGCATCATGCCGATGACAATGCTCTTTAGAGCAAGGAACATGGTCAGCACAAAAACAACAGTATTCATGCTGCTGTCTGCCGTTTCTGATATGCCTGTCTTACTGTCATGGGCAGGCCTGTCAGTCCCGGCAACTGTGGTGCTGCTGTCCCTGGAGAACAGAGCCATGACGGTCAGGGCGCTGGCCAGCATTACAGCGGACGAGGCCGGGGCGCTCTGTGCAGCACCGACGCCATACAGATAGAAAGATCCCCAGGCATAGAGGGCGGCTGCAGCCAGGGTGGCCAGAGTCATGAGGCTGATACCTTTTCCAGCCCTGGCTCTGACAGCACGCAGCAGGAGAGCAAGGGACAGCCAGGCAAAAGGCAGGGCCATGATGCTGATGCGCTCATGAACACTGATTGCAACGCCAAAGGACTGAGCGGCGCTGCTTGAAGGCAGGACAAAAGGAAAGTTCTTGCTGTAGCTTAGCGGCTCAAAGAATGTGTAGTGCAGGGCATTAACGAAGTTCTCAATGCTCATGAGATAAGGATCGCCATGATTGACCTGCTCAATGTCCGTGAGGGGTTTGCCTCCGACGGCGCTTAGCATCATGGTCATGAAGCTTTCCGGGAGCAGGGCCCTGATGATGACGGACACGACCAGGGAGCCTGCAATCACTGCCGGAAGAGTCAGCTGCTTTCTGGAAAGCTTTTTAAGGGTGGAGCGCCCATTGCTGCGCACTGCATCCAGCAATGGCTCACATGCTGACATGATGAGCGGCAGGCACAGAGCTATGGTCAGCAGTACCGCCCATGCGCGTGACAGCGCTGTCAGCATCAGGGCTACACCGAAAACTCCAATCCATAAATTCTTAGTACTGCGCTCTGAACTGTCTGCAGCCCAGCTGTACAGAGAACCAACGGTCATAGTGAGCATCAGGGTGATCAGCACCGGGCTGATGCTCTCCTTGAGCAGATCCATCTGGTGGTAAAAGAGCTGGGAGCCGCAGATGACAGCCATGGCGCTTACTGCAGTAAGCACTGCGCCTGTTTCAATCCTGAAATAGCGCAGCATGCTGTACATAGCCCAGGTAAGGGAGCTGACAGTAGCCAGACTCAGAATCATTTTGATCAGAGCCATGGAGCCCAGCAGATCCTGTTGGAGTTCATTGCTGACCGCACTGATACCGGTGCTCTGCAGCCCATAGATGACCGCAGCAAAAACAGATGCAAGCACTGCAGGAGCAATCAGAGGAAAGTGCCTGAATGACGAGGTCGGAGCAATGGTGGTTAACCATGCCCGGCGGACGGTGAGCAGATATACTGCGTTAAAGACAGCGAGCATGAAAATCAGGCGCAGCCATGAGATCTGGACATGCTCAGGTACATTGAAGCTGAGCTGAGTCAGATATACAGGAGCGACACTGCTGTCATGATCTGAGGTAAAAATGATCCTAAGGCCATAAATGTATTCATCACGCTGCTCAAAGTGGAACAGGCTCTGGGCATAAGTACCTGAGGTGTTGAGCCTGTGGATTGATGCCGGGACAAAGCGGTGGCGGGAGCCACGGTCAAGGAATTCAACTCTGGCCTCAACCATCTGCGACTGGTCAGATGACACTTTGATGAGCAGATTGCGTGGCCTGATCCTGATATTGTTAATCACTACCGCCTGAGAATCAGGGCTGTTGATGGTACGGCCCCGAGCACTGCTGCCATCTTTGCCTTCATCCTCAATAATGTTGACATTGACCCGCTGGTAGCCCTCGATGGAATGCCAGAAGCTCCAGTGGTTAAAGATGCCGACTTCAATGAACACGGCCACGACAAATAGCACCACAATGTGGGCAGTAACTGACTGTCTGAACCACTTAAATCCACGGATCAGACTCTGTGCAGTATTGCCTTCATCTACGGAGTGTTCATCAGCGCTGTAGCCCTGAGTAGCATCTGAGGAGGTTTTTACGGATTCATGTACAGCATTGTTCCGGTCATGATTCCTTGCCTCTTTGCTGTCATTGTGATCTGCAATCATCTTGTTCCTGCCTTGTTGAAGCTGGTGTGGAGAGTCTTGTTATCAGTCATGGCTTCAGCTGTCGGCGGTTTTATGCAGACAGCAGTCCTGTATGGTCGTTTAGTCGTAGTCTGGGGCCTGAGTATGAGGGCTTCAGGTTATGCAGGCTGAGAAGGGCCGTGGTTCGGCCACTGGATGAGAGGGCGGTTTGTCTGACTGTTTACGATGTAATCCGGACAGGAAGGGAGCATTAAGCTTCCTGAAATGAAACATTGCAGGTCGGCATAACACTGTCCGGAGAACCATAGTTATGATTACAGCCGGTCAGATCCAGGGCAGAACATAATCATCAGGGGTTAACCATCATTAGGGCCTTTGCCGGCGGCTTGTGATGCTGTTGAGCTGTCGGCATTGATGTCCCAAAGGCGGCCATTCCACTGTCCGGCAATCTTTTTGGCTGCAAGTATGCCCATCAATACGGAGTGGTCCATATTGTTGTACTTGAAGCTGCCATTGCGTCCAATGAAGTGCAGACCGTTAATGGCATCTACATGACCAATGATTTCCTTGAGTCTGGATGCATAGCCATCGGTGTAGACAGGGTAGCTGCGGTGGACGCGGTGGACTGCGCCATCGAGTATTGACTCAGGGGTGAAGATTCCTGTAGCAATGGCATCGGCTCTGGCCATTTCGACAAGCTGCTCATCTGGCATATTCCAGATTTCATCGTCGTTATTGGCCCAGTACTCGAAGCACACTACATGCTCTTTCTGGCCTTTCTGCATGACTGCAGACCAGTTGGCCATGTCGCACATACGTCCTGAGCGCACGACTGGAGAGTGGATGTAAAGCCAGTTGTCTGGAGGGAGATCCTGGGAGCCAGGATTGATTTTCAGATAGACAAGAAGGGTGTTGCGGTATTTCAAATCAGAAGTAAGACCGCGGATGTCATCAGGAAGAGCGCCGATGCTGGAGACAAGATCGGAGAAGTTACCGGAGGAGACTACATAGTCATAGGGGATAAAAGTGCGATCGGCACTTTGGGAGTGAGGAGCGTTTGTAGCAATGTGATCAGCTACAGGAGTGGTTTTCTGGACGTAGATGCCCTTTACCTGGTTATCTCTGCAGGAGATTTCGCTTATATAAGCGTTTAAAGTCAGTGTACCCCCCCCCCGCTACGCATAATTCGTGCCAATGTGTTGTTCCACATCTGACCGGCACCTTTGGCAGGGTAGATAAAGGTGGATACGAGGGTGCGTTCTTTCTTTCCGCGATCAGGGATAAATGCTCTGATAACAGCCTTGGACAGGTTCAGGGTTCTGATGCGTTCACGGGCAAACTGATCGCTGAGCTCAGAACACTTGATGCCCCACAGCTTCTCAGAATAGGTCTTGAAGAAAATCTCATACAGACGGTGACCAAAAGCATTGGATACCCATGCCTCAAAGGTAGGTTCCTTACGAGGGAATAAGGTGCTTTTGGCGTAGCTAAGTACGCACCTTGCAGATTCCAGCAGACCCAGCTGAAACAGGGCTTCAAAACCCCTGAGCGGATAGGAGAAGAACTTGCCCTTGTAAAGGATGCGGCTGAGTCGTTCTTTATGCACAGTTTCACTGCTGTCCAGATTGCCGGCCCAGAAGTCTTTTACCAGAGGTTCATCTGTATGGAATCTGTGGGGGCCCAGATCCACTGTCTGTCCCAGGATTTCGCAGGAGCGGGCCATGCCGCCGACTGAGCCGCTCATCTCGTAGATGTCGACTTTGTAGCCAAGATCAAGCAGTGTCTGGGCGCAGGCAAGACCGGCAGGTCCGGCACCAATGACGGCAACTGCTGGTTTTGTGCTTTCCGGGCTGTTGCTGCATCCGTTCTCTTTGCAGGTATCCTGAGAGCTGATGCTGTCGTTATTTGTACAGTTATTGCTCATATTATTGATAGATGTTGATTTTGAAGGTTGCTGACAGGAAATCCATACAGCTGACACAATTATAAGGGTAACAGGATCTTATGACGGGTATCAGCATATTTCTGACTGGCTTGAGACCATCAGATGCGAGGATGCTGTATCCTGAAAACAAGCCTGATTTAAGTGATTCTGCATAGATATGTCGCGACATTATACGCAATAACCTGATGACAGGATAGCGCAAAAATGCGACAAAAAAGGCATACAGCTGCGATTGTCTCTGACCTGTGCTCTTTGCGGTGCACTTGTGCGGCAGCTCATGGGACCGCGACATACCAGACAAGAGATTCTGATCATGTCCTGCTGGGGCGGCACGGGCTGGCCGGGTAGTGATGTGGAGCAGTGCAGGCGGGCCGGGGGCGGGCGCTTTCGTGATATAATTGCGCTTTGCTGCTCATTGCAGGTCAGATCACCTGATGGATGGTGTCCCTGTTGAGCATTCGTGGAAACTGTTTTTTTCGGAGACTTCAATGTCAGAGCAATTTGCTGTCATTCTCATGGGTTCAGACTCTGATTTGCCACTGGTTAACAACACTCTGGACGTGTTAAAGAGCCTGGAGATTAAGTTTGAGGTGAAAGTAGCTTCTGCTCACCGTACCCCTGACGTAGTATCTGACTACGTTCAGGACTGTGAAAAGCGCGGTGCTGCCGTATTCATCTGTGCTGCCGGTCTGGCTGCTCACCTTGCCGGTGCTGTTGCTGCCCGTACTACCCGCCCTGTAATTGGTATTCCTGTTGACGGTGGCCCATTAAATGGCGTTGATGCTCTGTACTCCACTGTAATGATGCCAGGCGGTATCCCGGTAGCTACCGTAGCTGTTGGCAAGGCTGGCGCCAAGAACGCAGGTTACCTCGCTGCCCAGATTATGGCCCTGTGTGATAAGGCTCTTGATGAGCGTGTTAAGGCCAACCGCAAGCAGGCTGCTCAGGAAGTTATGGACAAGGATGCCAAACTTCAGGCAAGCCTGGACAAGTAATTTGCCAGCCTCAGGGTCTCAGCTTTAAAGACAGTCCTGATTAAGACTAATGTCCTTTATAAAGCATATTAATCATGGGTACTGTCATGGGCCCATCCAGCCTGCTAATCAGATTGAGCAGGTGCCTGACGACCTGAGGCAATCAATACTGTATTATCTGCCGTTTTTTTACGGCAGCAGTTAAACAGGGAGAGGGCTGTCCTTACGGATAAGCCCTTTTCTTTTGCAGGAAGCAATATGAGCACACAATCACAGCAGATTATTTCTCCTGAAGAGCCTTTATCTGAGCAGACTCTTGCCCGTCTTGATGGGGCTGCAGCCGTGCTGCGCAAGGGCGGAGTTATTGTCTGTCCTACCGAGGGCATCTACGGGCTGTCAGCAATGGCTGATAACAAAGAGGCTATTGAGCGCATTATCGCCATCAAAAAAAGGAATGAGTCCAAGGGGCTGATAGTAGTCATTTCTGATATGGAAATGCTCAATGCCGTGGCCGACATTGATGCTCTTGATCCCGGTGCCCGCGTGATGGCAGAGCAGCTCTGGCCTGGTCATGTGACTATTGTGCTGCCAGTTAAAGCCGGTATTAATCCTCTGATTACAGGCGAGCACGATACTGTAGCCGTACGTCTTACTGCCTTTCCGCTGCTGCGTGAACTGTGCCGTCGCGCCGGTGGTGCAATTGTCTCAACCAGCGCCAATATTTCAGGTCAGAGCCCGCTCAGTACAGTAGAAGAGCTGCACGATGCCTTTGATGACCTGGTAGATTACGTGCTTGAAGAGCCATGTCAGGGACGCAACCGCCCAAGCCTGGTTATTGAGGGCCGCTCAGGCAACATTCTGCGCAGCTGACAGGGCAGGCGTCTGGGACAGCTGCCCCTGGTCAGATGAGCACTGTCGGCAACACCCCTATGCAGCGTTGCACGGCTGGTGGCGGCAACATTCAGATCTGTACCAGCAATACAGCCCTGTATCAGCAATGCAGCCCTGTACCAGCAATACAGTCCTGGGCCTGCAATACAGCCCTGTGCCAGCAATACAGACCCGTACCGGAAGTACGGCACTTTGTGGCCTTTTCCGGGCTTAAATCAGCTGAAAACAGCTCTTTATGCGTGTCAAAAGGGCCCTGAATAACGATCATTGTCGCATTTCCTGTAATATATCTGTGTGCAGTGGGGGTGCACCTGATACACAGGGCGCGACTTGATGGTAAATTATTCATTTAAGCACGATATATTGCTCAAAATACTGAAAGGTTCTGCACTTACTGTCTTTTAAGTTTTAGATAAGCTTCTGGCAGATGTACGAACTGAAACCGATTTTTCTCAGTGCCCTTGCATATTAAGGAGCTGGCTATGCAGTACAAGCTGGCCGTGATAGGCTGTCCTGTTGAACATTCCCTTTCCCCTAAGATTCACCGTCACTTTGCAGCTGTGCATGGTCATGATGTCAAATATGACCCGCTGCTGGCACCACATGTTTTTGCCCAGACAGCTGACGAGTTTTTTGATGAAGGCGGTTTTGGCTGCAATGTCACCGTTCCTTACAAGCTCAATGCCTACGAATATGTAACTGAGCTGACTCCAAGAGCTCAGCTGGCCCGATCTGTTAACACCATCAAGCTTATTGGTGAAAAGGACGGTAAGCGCCAGTTTCTGGGTGACAATACTGACGGCTATGGTCTGGTTTATGATCTGCAGCGTCTCAATGCTCCCCTTAAGGACGGTCATGTTCTGATTCTTGGTGCCGGCGGATCCTGCCGAGGTATTGTGCCCTGTCTTGCTGATCCGGCTCTGGGGCTCAAGGCTATTACCATTGTTAACCGCTCCTCAGTGAAGGGGCGCGAAATAATCGATTTCCTGCGCGCCAACAGACAGGATCTCAGCCCGGATCTCCAGCTTGAGTCCATTCGCTACGATAATCTTGATCCTTTCAGGGATTACAACATGATTATCAATACCACCTCACTGTCTATGGAGAACAAGCTCCCTCCTCTGCACAAGGATCTGACTGCAAACTGTCCTTTTGTGTACGATCTGTTCTACAACAGAGAGGGGGATACCATATTCACCCGCAGCTGCCGAGCCAGTGGTGCCGCAAGCTGTCATGACGGTCTTGGTATGCTGGTGGGACAGGCTGCCCTTGCCTACGAGCTGTGGACAGGAGTGCGTCCTGATATCGAAAAGACCCTCAACTATATGCGCAACTACCTGATTAACGGCTGACGCAACTTCCGACTGCATCTTAGCAGTCGGAACGGTACAAGCATTCCGGGACAACACTGTCCCGGACCACCTCTACCTGCCTGTCATCTGTTGCAGCTGACAGTCATGACCATACCATGCCGTATCAGGACTGATCTGCACCTGCCTGTCATAAGTTTATCCAGCCATGCATAAGCTCTTTTTATACGCCGAAGCGGCCCTTGCCCCTGCAGTAGAGAACTCATGGACTGAGGCCCTGCAGATACTGCAGCCCCTCATCCATGCTCAGCCAGCCAGTGGGGGTCAGGATGGCCTGTCAGGCACAGCTGCAGCGTCTGCAACAGTTCCAGACAATATAGACCAGGTGGTGGTACTTGATGAGCACGGCTATAACGAGCTTATGGCATCAGCACGCGCTGGAGGCAAGCTGCTGGCAAAGCACGGACCTGAGAGTTTTGCCTCATCAGAGTATGCCTCTGTCTATCATCCTGATGATGTACTGGTCAGTTATGACAGCAAGGGAGCAGGACTTACTGTGCTCTCACAGGTACAGATGAAGCCGTTGATTCTTGATTTCGAGCTTGTGAGCTACCGTCAGCGCCTGCTGCGTGGCGGCCGTCAGAAGGAGGCTGTTGCCCGTGCAGTTATGTCCGGTCTTGAAGATGGCGCCTGTGTTTTTGATGCAACTGCCGGCCTTGGTCGTGAGTCCATGATTCTTGCCCATGCTGGCGCTGCAGTAACAGCCTTTGAGCGTCAGCTGCCGGTATGGCTTATTCTCAGAGACGCCCTTAACCGTGCTCAGGGTTCACGCTATTTTCCGTTTGCGCTGCCAGTACTGCACAGCCGTGGCACGATAAAAGATTATGCAGGCGATCTGCGCCCTGAGGTTATTTACTACGACCCGATGTTCCCTGAGCGTGGTGGCAGTGCCCAGGTTAAAAAGGACATGTTCGTCTTCCAGCAGGTTATTGGCGAAGACAGGGATACCGAGCTTTTCCTGGAAGCGGCTTTGAACATGGCAGTACGCAGAGTGGTGGTTAAAAGACCATCCTACGCTCCACCGGTTACAGCAGCTGGCATTGAGCGCAGCTACTTTGTCGATGGCGGCCAGTGCCGCTTCGACTGCTACAGCATCTCAGAGCTGTCTGCCCAGCAATAAGTACTCACCAGTTCCAATATTCATGAAAAAAGCCCCCAAATTGGGGGCTTTTTTCATGCCACAAGGCTGAAATATGGGGTTTTTGAACAAAGTGACTTAGTGATAAAGACACTGTCTAAAACAAATAAGGAAATGTTTAGTCTTTTGTCACGCTCACTGCAGGTTAATCTCATATGCTCTGAAACGACGAAACCCCTGACCGCATGGTCAGGGGTTCCGGAGGCTCTGCAGAGCGCTGCAGGCTCTGCAGGTAGCATGTGCTGTTTAATTAGCCTAACAGTGACAGGCCCAGCTGAGGACGGGTGTTAGCCTGCATCAGCATGGAGCTAGCAGCCTGCTGAATGATGGACTGCTGGGACAGATTTGCGGACTCTTCGGCGAAGTCTGCATCGCGAATTCTGCTGCGGGCATCAGCCTGGTTGGCAGAAACGTTTGCCTGGTTACGAATAGAGCTCTCCAAACGGTTTTGGATAGCGCCCAGGCCTGCACGTTCAGAGTCAATCTGTCCAATGAGTGCATCCATAGCCTGAATGGCAACTTCAGCGCCACCAGCCTTAGAAAACTGGATAACCTTATTGGTCTTATCGTAGAACTTGGTGATATCAATGGTGTTACCACCAGCACCACCACCAGCACCACCAAATTTCTTACTTGCGTCTGCAATACGGGTAAAGTGAGCGTTGGCAATATCAAAGGAGATGGCATCACCCTTATTGGCACCTACCTGCAATGTAAGCTGGCCTACAGATGCCAGATTACCCTGTAATAAACCAGTGTCCTTACTGCCGTCGAGGATCAGTGCGCCACCGAAGCGAGTCTGACCGGCAATACGGTCAATTTCAGCAACCAGAGCAGTGGCTTCTTTAGAAAGGGCAGCCTTGTCTTCGCCGGTGTTGGTGCCATTAGCAGCCTGGACAGCCAGAGTACGAATCTTCTGGAGCA